>CBFHHI010000006.1:0-46777 GCA_965655675.1 Methylophilaceae bacterium
TCACTAAACGTAGTGCCCATTGTTTCGTTAAACGCAGCAATTTCTGTTAGCGCTTTTACACGATAATGCTTTGCAGATTGCTGAATAATATTATCTTCATCTTCATCGTAGTCATACTCATCTTCAATGTCGCCCACAATTTGTTCCAACACATCTTCAATGGTGACCATGCCCGCCACACCACCGTACTCATCCACCACCATCGCAATATGATTGCGATTACTTCTGAATTCTTTGAGTAATACATTTAAACGTTTAGATTCTGGAATAAAAACTGCAGGCCTTAACATGTCGCGCACTTCAAAATCTTCACCTGCATAATAACGGAGTAAATCTTTAGCGAGCAAAATGCCAATCACATCATTTTTATCATCTTCAATCACAGGAAAACGGCTATGCGCTGTTTCAATGACATGAGGAATAAAGGTTTCTGGCGAATCGGTGATGTCAATCACATCCATTTGCGAACGCGGAATCATAATATCCCGCACCTGCATTTCGCTTACTTGCAACACGCCCTCTATCATCGCGAGCGAATCACTATCCATTAAATGATTTTCGTAAGCACTATGCAACAGTTCCACAAGTTGCTCGCGGTCCTCTGGTTCGCGAAGTAAAAAGTGACTTAAACGTTCTAATAAACTTGGTTTGTTACTTGTTTCCGAGTCGGAAGCCATGCAGGGCAGCCTATGTAATGAGATAAGGGTTAGGATACCCCAATTGCATCAATGTTGTCACCTCAATAGACTCCATTAATGCAGCTTGTTCCTCTATTTCGTGATCATAACCGTGCAAATGTAAAACACCATGCACGGTTAAATGGGCAAAATGTGCTTCAATATTTTTGTTTTGCGCTTTTGCCTCAGCCACAACCACAGGCGCACAAATAATAATATCGCCCATCAAATGAGGCTCTTCTGCCAATGGAAACGTCAACACATTGGTCGCATAATCTTTACCGCGATAGGCAAGATTAAGCGCGCGACCCTCATGCGCATCAACAATACGAATATTCACTTCAGTATCAACACGCAACGCTGCTTTTGCCCACTTTCTAAATTGAGATTGCGTGGGGATATTGTTTTGATCGCTAACAATTTGCAGATTAAATTGGAGACTGGGCATGAATGCCAACATTATATAATCAAACATATGATTGATTAAAGTTTTCAATATGCTCACTATTAGTTGCACCTTGAACAGGGTCACGTGAGGCAATGAATAGATTAAACATATAATCACTGATAGCCAGAAGTGTCATGCAAAAACGTAATTTATCTTTAGCTTGATTTCCGTACCAGGACAGCGTTTCGCTTGCATAGATATCAATCGTAAACCATAATAATCACTAAGCAATAATAATAATTCAAGTGAATCATGTTTCCCTTAACAATAAAAACAATAGTTTGGTGTGCGTTTCTGTGTGCAATCAACGCATCACTGTTAGCCTATGCTGCTGATTTCAATGCGGTGGATACCAATACTCAAGCGCTATTACGACAGATGGAAAAATCAATGGGGTCAGACTCTATTGATTGATGGGCAGAAATTCGTAAAACAGCTTAACCGTAGAAGTGACAAGTTATCCAAAGGCGTCATAGGAAATCAGATGAATATTAAAAACATAAAATCAATCGAGTCTGACCCCATTGATTTTCGTCGAGGCGCTATGACAATTGGCAATGCGCTAGAAGTGCTTAACACGATGGATCTAGAGGCACCTCTCAGCAATACCACTATTAAATTTGTAGGACCTGCCTATTCAGCACAGGACGCAGCTAACTCTCTACACGACTTAAGTGGAGGGAGTCAAAACTCAGTTCAATTGCAGACACACCTTGCGGATTTTGTGGGTAGGTTGATTGGTGGAAACCAAGCGACTTATGGTGAAATAGCGACAGGCAGCAGTTATATTAAAGAGTGGATTCGTATGTTTGGAGGGGCCTCTACAGTGCATAGTTGTTATGGTACAGGAGCCGTAAGCTCTGATTGTTATCCTACATATAGTCCACCTAAAACAATTGACATTCCTTCTGTACGTAAATAAGGCTGAATTTACATGAAAAAATGGGCGCTAATTTTTCTCACTTTATTATTTTTGTTCGGCTGTTCTACTTACATGGGACAGGGGGTATATAAACCAGCACCAGCTACATATCAAGAATGGTCAAAATATGGATCATCTACCTTGCTCATTAAAAAATCTTTATTGGAATGTGACAAGCCAGCGCCAGACGTTAGCTTTGAAATATACGAGAGGATATTAAACATTAACCGTTATGACGAACAAGCCTTCATGAACAAATTGCAAATGGAGAATATTTGTATGGAGCGTGCTGGATACAAATATAATGGTGTCTATGATACTAAAAAAATTTGCTCATTAGATAAATACAAAGCTCTACCCGCCTGCCAACCCAATACTGTTATTCCCATACCGAGTGTAGAACGACGACTGAATAGCTGGTATTGCAAAACCAAAACTGATTACGATTATTGCCTAAAGCATGCACTTGCTCCCCAGCTTTGTAACCCAGAAAAAACTAAAAATCCCCCACCCGAATGTCTAGCGGACGCTCAAAATCATCCTATTGTTACGAATGATTTGGATAGTCATGGATTTAAGTCAAGCCCCATGAGCCCTGAAAGTCAAGAGCACTTACGTCGAGAACTTGAGCAGCAACAGCAACAACGTAACATCCAAAACCAAAGCAATCGCCAAATGAATAATATGCTTAAAAACACAGCACCTAAAATGAAGCGCTAATTTTTATAGAATCAACTTAAAGAGGCAATCTAATGAAAAAATCATTATTAATGTTGACGTTTATACTTTCCGCGTGCGTTACCATGAGCGGCATTTACAATGTTTACGTTGTTGATAGCACAGGGCAACCTATCAACAAGAACGTTTAACTGATTGCCGAAGCTCGTAGGTTGGGCTGAACCTGTGAAGCACAACACCTAAAGCAATAGGGGACGTAACACACATAAGCCTAAAAAGCAGTAACAGTTAAGCAAGCGTAACCATGGTATATGACTGACTAAAAACAAAACAAAACAAAACAAAACAAAACAAATGCAAAGCCACCACCTACAACAGCAAACAGTAAAACTGCACCGCCAACGTGGTGGAGGTAAGGATGCCTAAAAAAGATGAAGGTTAATTGTGTTACGTCCCCTATTATTACTACGCGCAACAAGCGGCTAATTTACTGAATTTTTTAAGTAACGGTAGTGGCATCGTTCAATCACAAGTGCATATTGATGACTTTGTGGGAACGATTATTGGAAAGAATGACCCAACAGGTGGCTCAACCCCAGATGGCAGTAATTTACTCAAAGAGTGGATCAAGATATTTTATGGTAAGGCTACAGCACATAATGGCTATGGTAAAGGAAGAGATAGTGGTTTGAGTAAGCCATATTGGCAGGATTTCCCAAACAATAAGCCTTATCCTGCATTAGTTAAACCATCAAATTAGATATATTTTGAGGAGCAAGTTATGCTACTAAAGTTAATTGCTGTTATAGGGTTGATTGGTTTTGTTTTAGGGGGCTGCAGCACAAGCCCCAACGCGGCAAATTGCTATGGAAAAGGCCAGCTCGAATGTGAAGCGTATTGGAAAGATAGCCCGCCTAAAAGCGTAGTGATTGCCCCAAACATAGACGATGATTTTATAAAGAAGCACAACATCCCAAACAAGCAAATGTATATTAATAGAAATGAAGTTTTACCTGTTAAATGGTGGAAAAAAATAGGCATTTCTGAGTTTGAAACGCGTAAAGCTATATTGGAATGTGGCAGTACAATTTACTGGGATAAAGGTGAATTTGAGCTAATGAAAGCGCTATCTTTAGCACAATATGATAATGGTCTAGTTTCAGTGAAAAGATGTATGCTAAACGATGGCTTTACCTATTCTGGCAATTTTGATCCTTGTGTTTTAAACACGGAAATTCCTGCTTGTCTAGCCAGCGCCATCACTCTTAAAAGAAATATATCGTATAGGCTTGATAGCGCATATTGCATCACAACACCTACTCTACATGAGCGAATCAAGGGGTCAGCCAACTTGATTCATACCTTAACCCCGATATTTGATGGCAAAAAGCTTGATGGTACGATAATTGGTGAAATTGGTAACGCAACGAATATGAGAGAACTGGCACAATCAAGGGGTCAGCCAGCTTGATTTTTGAATGAGAGACAGCTATGATGCATCTATGGCTCGCTTACCTAGATTAGTAATTCCTAACCAACCTTTGCACATCATGCATCGGGGTAATAATCGTCAAGATATTTTTGAATCAGAAGAAGACATGATTCGAATCAAGGAAGACATTCAATACGGTTTGGAAAAGTCTGGCTGTCAGCTACACGCCTATGTCGTGATGACCAACCATCTTCACCTACTCATTACCCCTGAAACTAAAGAACAACTAGCCGTCTTTATGCAAGCGATGGCTAATAAGTATGTACGTTACTTCAATGCAAAACACCAACGTACAGGCACTATTTGGGAAGGGCGATATAAATCCTGCTTGGTGGATAGCGAACAATACTTATTTACCTTATACAAATACATTGAAATGAACCCAATTAAAGCCAACATGGTTGCATCACTAATTGATTACCCGTGGTCTAGTTATGCTCACCATGCTTTAGGTCAGGAAGATAAACTGATCATTGAGCATGATTTATATCAAGCGTTAGGTAAGGATAGCGCAGCACGATGTGATGCGTACCAAGCATTGTTTGATGGTTTAGATATGGCAAAGAAAAATAAGGAAATCACGCAAGCGACAGAACGAGGAGAGGCTTATGGCAGCGATGCGTTTCATCAACGGATTGAGAAGTTAATCTCAAGACCAACAAGGTTAGTTGCCCATGGTGGTGATAGGAAAAGTGAAACATATAAATCAAGCTGGCTGACCCCTTGATTTGTTTTAACGCACATGCACTGTATCAATCACTTGGTGAGACAGAAGAGAGTCGCCAAACAGCTTACAGAGAGTTGTTTAGGCATGAGCTTGATATTGGGATTGTTGATGAAATACGCCGAGCCACCCACAGTAATTATGCGTTAGGTAATGAAGTTTTTGCACAGCAAGTTGAATTGGCATTGGGGTGTAAAGCAACAGCAGGTAGAGTAGGGAGGCCTAAAAAAGATGAGAGTTAATTGTGTTACGTCCCCTATTATTGATCAACTCAAAAATGAGCAAACCCTGTTGCAACCAATCCATCAGCAGTTTCTCGGGAATGCGGGGGCGTTTGTTTGGTTCGGGCAGAAATTGACGGACTCAACGAAATTCTTTGTGAATGGCATTCCAAACCTATTACCCAACAGTCAAACAACCCCTGGCGGCGTCAACATTCTTGACTATAAATCCAGAGTTCAATACGGCTGTCAGTTGTTGGGTATTTCTGCATCCCAAGGATGCAAGCCATGAGTACGGTTAAAAAATACCCTTGGTTAAAAGTGGTGCTGGGATATGGCCTCTTGTGTCCTGCGATAGCAGGATTTTTATACCTTTTATCTGCCATCGTTGTCGCTCAAACCGGCTCGAGCCTCGGTCCTTTTGCGGCAAGGTTACCAACTGAGGGATTTAATTTCAGAGCGCTAGGGGCGTTAATCATGACTCTACTATTCTCGCTTGGAGGCATCGCAATGTTTGGCCTCCCATTTTTAATTTTTTCATTATTTTTTGTTGGATTCAAAGTCCATAAAGGCATGTTGGCGTATTGTTTTGCCGCAGGATGGGGTACGTTTCTTGGGCTATTCTTGCTTACATTTAGTGCCCATAGTTATCATGAGCCAGGCGATGTTCATTTTGCGTTGATGGCCGCTATTAGTCTTGCGTTGGCGGCCTTGCTTGTGACTTATTGGGTTGTTCCACCGAAAGAATAATCGCGGAATAATTGTGGTCAGAGTAAAATTAAATCAGGATCCCGCGAAGGAACAATAAGAGCGTAAATAAGGGACGTAACACAGGAATCAAGGGGTCAGCCAACTTGATTATTGCATCTGCACTCGCTTGCACGGGAATCAAGCTGGCTGACCCCTTGATTTACACTAGTAAAGTCAGGCGGAAAACTTGACGCTGCAGGCAATGCAATATTAGACTTGAAGAATCTGAGTAGTGACCAAAAACGTATCATGGGAGAGCTTCTAGGTGAAAACACCGTCAAGCAAATTATTCCCGATGGGCAAAAACTAGCACGGATGGTGGGAACTGGCGAAACTGGGCTAGATGACTTATACAAAGTGAATCGCACTGATGTAGATTATGTCAATATTGAATACAAATTTTTAAGTGATGTAAAAAAGTCAGGTAGTTCAGCACTTGGTAATACGGCGGATGGATTACAGGGGAGTCAAACTTGGATTGCTGGGAGTGGTAGGATTGAGAAGGCTGTGGGGATAGAGAGTGCACCTAGTGTCAGACGATCTGTAGAAGCTGGTCGTGTGGAGTCATGGGTGGTGCGCACTTATGCTGACGGCAGTACAGAAGTACAAGTGCTTGATGTCCTTGGTAAACCTAAGGATATAGACACCTCTAAGATTTTAAGTACCATTAAAAATCTTTCTGGAGCACGACCATGATACGGGCGCCGATGGGAGGTGTTTCTTTTTGGAATAAGTGGGTAGAGTTCGATGAAAATACGATTAAAGATAATTGGAGTCAACTGCAAAAACCATCAGGCAACCCAACATATAGACCACAGTTCGTTTGGGATATGGCTCAAAGCGATATTTTTAGACACATCATCCGCCGCTACTCCCGCGGCGACGCGATATCCTCGCTTAGTGAACCTTTTAGTGGCATCCTAGACGCATGGGAACTCTCCAACAAACTAGCCGCTGAAATATGCGCCGAACACAATTTAAAAACCTGCCGTGATTGGACTTTCGAACTTAGCAACCTCAACCACTACAACTGGTGCTTCTGGCTAGTTGGCTTAGCACTTTCACTAGAAATCCCCGATGACCAATGGCAACGGCTATTAGCTTTAATCGGTGGCGAAGGCGAAGATATATTGCTGGACAAGGTAATTGCCTCGCGCCAGCCTGACCGTAAAGTTGGCGATAAGCTACTGCATAAAAAACCTTATGCTCGTCTACTTAAAGCCATTGATGCTAAAGACAAAGGTTTGCCGCAAATCGAACAAGCCACGCTACTTAAGGACTTCGTTGAGAATTGGTACACCGAACTAGCGCGTAAAGGCAACAACGAACTCTGGTGGTACATTTACGGCGATCCAATCAAACACCCACTGGAAATGGGCAGCTACTTTGGCCGCTGGTGCATTGAAGCCGTGGCTGCCGTTAAAGCATTTAATTTAGATGACAGCTTATGTTTAGGTCACGAACACTACCCAGGTGATTTATTACGCCCCGATGGATCAACAACCCATCCACTGCGCGAAGAGCCTAAAATAAGTTGGCTTAAAAAGCTGTTTGGTCAGTAATGCTCAACGCCCTAAGCTACGACCCCGCCACACAAATCAAACGCCTAGGCGACGGCTTCTACGAACAAAAGCTGATTCGTGAACAAATCAATGCACTGACTGGCCAACGTTTTTTAGTTGGCTATGCCGATGACGAAGCGCAATACCAAACGCTGATGGCTAATGCGGTGACTGCAGCTAGCGAGTTTAACTTGACGGTCGGCATAGCACTTACACCAGCGCAAGTCGCGCAACTCACCAGTGATATCGTCTGGCTTGTGGCACAAACCGTCACCTTGCCAGATGGCACCACCAGCCAAGCGCTTGTGCCACAAGTTTATGCACGTTTACAAGCGGTGAGCGAATCAAGGGGTCAGCCAGCTTGATTATTGCATCATTCAGATAGGTAACAACCGTCAGGCTTGTTTTAGTTGCGAGGTTTACTTTATTGCTTAAAGAAGACATAGAAAGGTTAATGCCTTAAAACGATGTTAAGTCTTTTGTTGTCATATTTTAGCTAGAAAATAGGGGGTAGGTCTTTAAGTAAGGCATCACTCGCGCAATACCCACATTTTAAATACAGGGTCAAAGTGACAGGAAATAGGGCTAAATTAATGATTTAAGTCCTATTTACCTTGCTTATTTACAGTTTGTATTAGCTGATATTGGGTTTAAATAGAGAAGCTTTATTCGGTCCGAGATTGTTTGAACAGTAATTAAATGCTTGAATAGAATTAAAAATAGCATAACTAAAAATAAAAAAGATTTCATAGAAAATGAAAATTAATAATGTTTTTTTAAATGTATTAATGAATGCAATGCCGGATCAAATTGCTGTTATTGATTCACACGGTTTAATTGTTTATGTGAATCAATCCTGGATTGAATTTGGTATTGAGAATGGCATGCCAGCTGAGCATTCATGGTTAGGAAACGATTATTTAGCTGTCTGTGATAAGGATGGCGATTATATGGGGGAAGTAATTTCTGCAACCACTTCAGGCATTATGGATGTGCTTGCTGGTCACAAAGACACGTATGAAACAGAGTATCCTTGTGATAGTCCTGATAAAAAACGCTGGTTTATGTTGCATGTATCTCGTTTAGAGGGGTTGGCCCAAAAGCTTTTTCTTATTTCGCATAAAGATATCACCGATCGAAAATTAGCCGAAGATGCAGCGCGTTCTTTATCGATGACAGACTCTTTGACTGGTTTGGCTAATCGGCGTCATTTAGATAATTTTCTGCATCAAGAGTGGACTCGGGGTATGCGTAGTCAGAAATCGCTCAGTATTTTGGTAATCGATATTGATCATTTTAAACAGTACAACGATGCATTTGGTCATATCCTCGGAGATATTTGCTTAATCCGTATTAGCGAAGTGATTAAGGTGTGCACAAGACGTTCGAGTGATTTAGCTGCGCGATTCGGAGGTGAAGAGTTTGTGGTCGTGTTGGGTGAAACCTCGCTAGTAGAAGCCATGAACATCGCTAAAATGCTTTGCGAAAAGATCGCTCAGCTTGCTATTCCAAGTGCCAATAAAAGCGTTGTGACTGCAAGCATTGGTGTGAGTAATATGATGCCTAGTAAAGATACCGATGAGATAGCGTTGATGATGCAGGCTGATGCTGCATTATATATGGCAAAAAACAATGGTAGAAATCGTGTAGAAGTTTACACAGAAATTGAAATTAAAGTCAGTCCCAATTAATACTGCTAGTTAATCTTAATGATAGTGAGACATGCTACTGGTGCGAAAAACTATATTATCCAACTTTAAGCTAGAGAAAAGAGTAATTGATAAGCGAGTAACCTCATGTGCTTAGCTGGGTAGAGATTCATGATTGTTGGCTATTAGCTTCGTAACTTTCATACGCATTAATAATTTTTTGTACCAATGGATGACGCACAACATCAGCTGCTAGAAAGTGTGTCATGGCGATACCTTTGACGTCTTTGAGGATTTTTTGCGCTTCAACTAAGCCGCTTTTTTGGTGACGTTGCAAATCAATTTGCGTCACGTCGCCTGTAATGACTGCTTTGGTGCCAAAGCCGATACGGGTTAAAAACATTTTCATTTGTTCAGGCGTTGTGTTTTGCGCTTCGTCTAAAATAATAAAGCTTTGATTGAGTGTGCGACCGCGCATATAGGCGAGTGGGGCGACTTCAATGGCGTTACGTTCAAACATTTTATTAACGGTGTCATAACCTGCCAAATCATATAAAGCATCGTAGAGCGGACGTAAATAGGGATCTACTTTTTGGTTTAAATCGCCGGGTAAAAAGCCTAAACGTTCGCCTGCTTCGACAGCAGGGCGAACGAGTACGATACGTTTTACGCGATCCCGCGTCATGGCGTCTACTGCGCTAGCAACGGCTAAATAGGTTTTACCTGTCCCCGCTGGTCCGATGCCAAAAGTAATATCAAAATCTTGAATTTGTTTTAAATACTCAATTTGACGTGGCGTGCGGCCATGTAAATCGCCGCGTCGGGTCATGAGTGTTGGCATGCCTGCGCTGGTATCCACTTCATCTGGGCTGAGTTTTTCAATTTCGACTAAGCCCAGTTGAATGTCTTCTAGTTCAATTGGTTTTTTTGCTCGAATATAGAAATTCTCGACCAGTTGGGCTGCCATACGCATATTTTCTTGCTTGCCAGTAATGCTAAATGTGCCGCCACGGCGGTTAATATTGACCTCAAGCGCCGTTTCAATCTGTTTGATATTTTCGTCTAAAGGACCACAGAGGTTGGCGAGGCGATTATTGTCTTCTGGTTGTAATGTAATTTCCATAGTGTTGAATTGTCTATTCGATCAATTCACCTTGTAAGCGTTTGGGGTTGTCTGTATTGGTAATTTTGACCATCACAAAATGGCCGATTAAGGCTTCATCTTTTGCAATGGTTACAATGCGATTATTATCGGTTCTGCCAGCCAATAAGCCGCTCTCTTTTTTAGAAACACCTTCAACCAATATCCGTTGCGTTGTGCCTAACATTGCATGGCTAATCGCGTCGCCTTGTAAGTTATTAATGGCTTGCAATCTGTTGAGGCGGTCGAGCTTGATCTGTTGTGGTGTGTCGTCTTCAATAAAGGCAGCAGGGGTGCCTGGCCGAGGGCTGTATAAAAAGCTAAAACTGTAATCAAACCCAACATCTTGCATTAACTTCACCGTTGATTCAAAGTCTTTTTCTGTTTCTCCTGGGAAGCCAATAATAAAATCTGAAGTAATGGTGAGATTGGGATTTGCAGCTTTTAATTTGCGAATAATACTTTTATATTGCAACACGGTGTGATTGCGTTTCATGGCCATTAAAATACGATCGCTACCTGCTTGGACAGGTAGATGTAATTGCACGGCTAGTTTGGGTACATGTTTAAAGCAATCAATTAAACGATCGCTCATTTCATTTGGATGGCTAGTGGTAAAGCGAATGCGTTCAATTTGTGGAATTTCAGCAATGGTTTCTATTAGCATTGCCAAATCGGCTTCTACATTTTCGTAATCAGCGCGATAAGCATTAACGTTTTGACCTAGTAATGTGATTTCTTTGACGCCTTGCTGCGCTAATTGAATGGATTCGGTTAATATGTCTTCAAAGGGTCGGGAAACTTCCTCGCCACGTGTGTAAGGTACGACACAGAAGCTACAATATTTGCTACAGCCCTCCATAATGCTGAGGAAGGCAGTTGCACCTTCTACTTTTGGAGGGGGTAAATGGTCAAACTTTTCTATTTCAGGAAAACTAATATCGACTTGAGATACACCAGTTTGCTGGCGATTTTTAATCATTTGTGGCAAGCGATGCAAAGTTTGCGGGCCAAAAACAACGTCTACATAAGGCGCACGTTTGATGATGTTGTCACCTTCTTGTGAGGCAACGCAACCGCCAACACCAATGACTAAATGAGGATTTTTTTCTTTTAGTGGAATAAAGCGCCCAAGATGGCTAAATACTTTATCTTCTGCTTTTTCGCGGATAGAGCAGGTGTTGAGTAAGATGACATCTGCCTCTTCTGGTGAGTCGGTCTCTACCATACCATCGCTGGCCGCTAGCATATCCTTCATCCGGGATGAATCATACACATTCATCTGGCAGCCGAAGGATTTTACAAATATCTTTTTAACGTTTGGTTTTGTCACAAAAAATAGACTTAACAGGAAAGTTGTATAAGGACACTATTTTAACGCATTTGCTGCATCTACGCATTTTGTCAATCGCTGATTGATAGGGGAAACCCGATTAGCAAGGTAAAATAATGACATCTTTTTGAAGTGAAGTTTGATATGCAAGCGCTACCTATTTTTATGAATATCGTCAATCAGCATTGTGTTGTGATTGGTGGTGGGGATGTTGCAACACGAAAAGTGATGATGTTGCTCAAGGCGCAGGCGGCGATAACGCTGATTTCGCCAGCGGTTTGCCATGAGTTACAAGCCATGATTGATGCAGGCAAAATAAAGCATCTCAACACAACATTTATACCTGATCAGTTAGCTGGTGCGCGTCTAGTCATTGCTGCAACAGATGATGAAGTGGTGAACGAGGCGGTTTCTAGAGAAGCGCAAGCCGTTAACATTCCTGTTAACGTAGTCGATGCGCCAGCATTATGTACATTTACCATGGGCTCAATTATTGACCGTAGCCCAATTGTGATTGCGGTTTCATCTGAAGGTAATGCGCCTGTATTGGCACGCTATGTGCGGGCAAAAATTGAAACGATGTTGCCTGCAGCTTATGGCCGTATTGCAGAAATTGCAGGTGAGTTTCGTGAGCAAGTGAAAGCTAAATTTACCACAACACAGGCACGGAGAATTTTTTGGGAAGGCATCTTGCAAGGCCCTTTGGTTGAGCGTGTGTTATCAGGCCAAGAGCAAGCCGCGCGCACGTTTCTTCAAAATAAGATAGCAGAGGCTGATAGTACGAAACAACAGGGTGAGGTATATTTGGTTGGCGGTGGGCCTGGCGATCCTGACTTGCTCACTTTTAGGGCGTTGCGCTTAATGCAGCAATGTGACGTGTGTGTGTATGATAAGTTAGTGAGCCCTGAAGTAATGGAGTTGGTGCGACGTGATGCAGAATTAATTTATGTTGGAAAAGCCCGTGATCAGCACACCTTGCCGCAAGAAGAGATTAATCAATTGCTTGCCAGATTGGCGCTTGAGGGTAAGCGAGTATTGCGGTTAAAAGGCGGCGATCCTTTTATATTTGGTCGTGGTGGTGAAGAAATTGAGACCTTAATGCAACATAACGTGCCGTTTCAAGTCGTACCAGGTATTACGGCAGCTAGTGGCGTGGCAAGTTATGCTGGCATTCCGCTAACACATCGCGATTATGCACAAGCTTGTTTATTTATCACTGGCCATTTAAAAGATGGATCAGTTGATTTGGATTGGACGGCAATGGTGCGGCCCAAGCAAACCTTGGTGATTTATATGGGTTTAATTGGCCTAGAAAGTATTTGCCAGCAATTGATTGAAAAAGGTATGGCAGCCAGTATGCCTATCGCAATTGTTCAGCAGGGAACGACACAACGCCAGCGTGTTGTGACAGGCACTTTGGATGATATGCCTGAAAAGGTGAAGTTGGCGCAACTGAAGGCACCTTGTTTAATTATTATTGGTGAAGTGGTACTGTTAAGAGAGACACTAAATTGGTTCAATCCAACCTAATGAATAGCGCTTTAGTCATCAGCCATGGTAGCAAAACATACCCGTAAGCTTAGCCGCCCCAAAAAACCAGCAGAATTTTTTGTGTTGGTTTTAGAGCATGATATTGCATTTGCGCAAAGCCTAAAAGTCGATTTAGAAAAGCGCCTGCCGGTGAATGTGGTGATGGTCCACTCGCTCAGTGCCGCACGATTATTGTTAAAAAGAAACCCACATAAATTCTTTTTGAGTATTAGTGCAGTGAAGGCAAATATGAGGCAAATTGATTTGCTCCAATCTTATCATCTTCCTGTTATTGCTATCATTGATCAATTTGAAGATGCTTTGCGCGATGCGTTAATAAGAAAGAATGTGCTGGATTATGTCATTAAAACAACCAACACAGATACTGCTTATATTTGTGATTTAATTACACGCATTTTTAAAAATAAATCTATTAAAGTATTAGTGGTTGATGATTCTAAGGTCTCTCAGTTTGTTATTGCTAGAGAGCTTGCCTTACAAAAATTTCAAGTGTTGCAAGTGAGTAGCGCCTCAGAGGCGGAGGACGTATTAGAAAAAAATCCAGATATCAAACTGATATTGGTTGATTATGATATGCAACACATTGATGGTATTAGCTTTGTCAAAACAGTAAGAGAGCATTACCCGAAAGACAGAATGCTTATTATCGGCATGTCCTCATCAAGCGATGAACGATTGGCAGTGAAATTTCTTAAAGCAGGTGCGAGTGATTTTATTCTTAAGCCATTTAATTATGAAATGATGCTCTGTCGGATCAATCAAAACTTAGATATGTTAGATGCTGTAGAGTATGCAAAACAATTGTCAAATATAGATTACCTTAGCAATGTTTTTAATCGGCGCTACTTTTTTGAGCGTGGTAATACGATTGTTGGGGCGTTAAAAAAAGACGATGTAATTACGGTGATGATGATTGATATCGATCACTTTAAAATCATTAATGATGTTTATGGCCACGACATTGGTGATGAAGTGATTAAAAATATTGCTAATGCACTTCAGCAGCATTTTTCTGGGGATGTTGTAGCCAGAATGGGCGGCGAAGAGTTTGCTGTGTTAACGACAAGCTCGCAATATTTGCGTAGTTTTGAACGGATTCACTTTTTCAGAGAAAAAATTGCAAAACAACGCTTAAATATCAAAGGACACATCATTCAATATACCTGTAGCATAGGTGTCTGTAGTTATAAGGATAAAAAACTAGATGAGATGTTGGTGCAAGCAGATCGGCTGTTATATTTAGCTAAGCAGGGTGGGCGCAACCGTGTAGAAGGAAAGCCTTTGGGCGAGACGCATGACTAACGATGTTGAATAGGCAATGATAATCGGGCTTCTAAACCCACATCCTCACGATTGATTAATTGCAGTGTGCCGTGATGCAACTTTGCAATCCGATTACAAATGGCTAAACCTAGGCCGCTACCACCTTCATTTTTTGTGCGCGCACTATCTAAACGCTCAAATGGTCGAAGTAAACGTTCGGCTTGTTCAGCAGGAATGCCTGGACCACGATCTAACACGCTAATGATAATTTCTTGCGCAGTAATGCGACTTTCAACAACAACCTCACCTTTTGAATAGGCATAGGCATTGTTAACCAAATTATCCAGCAATCGTTGCATTGCCAACGGACGTAATGGAATAAAGTAAGTTGGACTTAACCGCACTTCTAATTTTCGCCCAGCGCGCGCTTGACGATCCGCTAATGATCTTAATAATACGTTGATGTCCATCATTTTGGTTGATTCACCCTCAACGCCACGCACAAAATCTAAAAACTGATGAATGATATTATCCATGTCTGCAATATCTTCTATCATGCCTTCTTTCATTTGAGAAGATTCACTGTCAGGTAACAGTTCTACTGCAAGCCGTAAACGTGCTAAGGGTGTGCGGATATCATGTGATACACCAGCCAATAGTAGCGTCCGCTCGCTATCTAATCTAACTAAAGCCTCTGCCATTTCGTTGAAAGTCTGGTTGACTTCGCGCAACTCATCCAAGCTGTCTTCAGGAAGTTTAGGGGCAGGTTCTCCATTGCGTAATTTGTCGGCGGCATAGGCTAATAAATTAAGTGGACGGTTAATACGTGCCGCAGTAATGTAAGCGCCCGCAAGTGATAAAAGTCCAATTAATGCAGCCCAGCCTAGCCAGTGTAAAGGGAAGGGTCTATCAACTTGAATTTTTGGAATAACAACCCAAAAATCATCCAATTCAACATTAAAACTAATCCATAAACCTGAAATGCCATAATGATTGATGGTGATAATGGTTTCTTCGCCTAAACGCTCTCTAATTTTTTTTGCAATCAGCTGTACAAATGGATCTTCTGGCAAAGGCTCAATTTGTTCCATGAAATCAGCAGCATAAACGCGCACACCTTCACGTCCTGATAATTCTGAAAGCAAAGCACCTCTTCTGTTTTCATGAGATGCAATTAATGAAGCGCGGGTGTAATTAACAATCGTAACAGCTTGTAACGCCGCCATTTCAGCACGTGGTCCGCGATCAAAATAATCAAATATTTTCAATGAACCATAAATGCTGATAGCCAATAAAATAGCAATAAGCAACATCAGCCTTGCTAAAATTGTACGAGGAAGTAGTCTCAATTTGATGGATTATTTCTGACGCATTTAGAAATGCGCATTAAACAATTAGTGATTAGATTCGCCATCAGGAATAAACACATAGCCAAAACCCCACATGGTTTTTAAAAAGCGAGGCTGTGCTGGATTAGGCTCAATTAAACGGCGTAAGCGAGAGACTTGTACATCGATACTGCGATCAAACACATCCAGCTCTCTGCCACGTGCAAGCTGCATGAGGCGATCACGTGATAGTGGTTGTCTAGGATGCTCTGTAAACACTTTGAGCAATGCAAACTCGCCACTCGTAATGGTAATATTCTCACCATTTTTCGTTAAGCTACGGTTCGAGGCATCAAAAATAAAATCGCCAAAGTTAAACGTTTCTTGATTCGCTACTTGTTTAGTATGTGGGCTGAGTTCATGACGGCGCATGACCGCATTGATGCGTGCTAATAGCTCTCGTGGATTGAATGGTTTTGGTAAATAATCATCCGCACCCATTTCTAAGCCTATAATGCGATCCACCTCATCACCACGTGCTGTTAGCATAATAATGGGTGTAATAATGTTATTCCCGCGCAAGCGACGGCAGATGGCTAAGCCATCTTCGCCTGGCAACATTAAATCTAATACAAAGAGATCAAACTGTTCAGTTTCTAAAACAGCGTCCATTTCTTTAGAGTCAGAGACTGCTTTAATATCAAAACCTTGCTCAGTTAAGTAGCGTTGTAACAATTCACGCATACGCAAATCATCATCTACCATTAGTATTCTTTTATTATCAGCCATGTTAATTACTCTTTTAAATTAGGTTGCTTTCATATCGTCATATGACAATGAATTAGTATAGGTCTTCGTGACACATAAATCTAGAATTAGGCGAACTTTTATTTAAAAAGTCGACTCAAAGATATAATAAATAAACTGCTAGATTGGTTACAATTTTTTACAATTCCATGTGCAGATGAAACATTCCACTTACAAAGTTGATTCATTATACTCCTCCGCTCTTGCTGAGTGAGTCGATTTGTTTTGGAGTTAAAACAATTAATATGCTGACAAATAAAGTATTTTTATGGTCACAAAGTTTAGTGCTACTCATGTCTAGTGCTGCTTTTGTTTTTCCTTCAATTGCTGGAACAATTGCCTCTTTAGAGTCAGCAGATTCAACAGAGCCTTCTTCAGTGGCAGATGAGCTTGAAGAAGTGAATTATGGCTTACAAAAAACACTCGAGTATAATTTTAGCCCAGTCGATCGTGCACTTCTGCGCAAAGCACTCACAGATTATGCTAGAAATAATGATCCTGAGCATATTAAAATCAAACGCCAACGCCAATTAATGCGAGACAGTCTTAAAGAGCGATTTGCGCAATGTAATAAAGATTTAGATGATTCATTAGATCGACAAGAAGTAACCGAGTGTTTGCCACAAATTGCGCGTCACTTTAATGCTGTGGATATCGATGAAAATAATGTCATCACTTTCGAAGAGCTAGAATTGGCGCAGGCGAAATGGCGAGAGCGTCACAAAGCAGCTGAAGCAAAATTAGAATTACAACGCATCAAAGAAGCAGAGGCCGAAATTAAAAGTAAGGCAGCGCAGCCAAAAGAGAGCAAGCAAGCAGCAACAGCTGGACAACATCCAAGTTAATCTTCAACCATCATTTTTTTACACGTTCACACTTTATTTTCCTTCTCAAACAAACTACCTTGATTTTTTAGGCATATGCGCTAAAGTTATCGCATGGATGATGCCTCGCAAGTTGTAGTTCAAATGATTGGATCGATCAAAGCAGTAGATGCGCAACAATGGGATGCGCTGGTGGCAGATATGCCATTGCTAAAGCACGCATTTTTAGCCGCATTGGAAACATCAGGTTCTGTTGGCGAGGCTACTGGTTGGACGCCTTGCATAATAGTCATACATCAGCACAATGAATTGATTGGTGCTTTACCGCTGTATATAAAAAGTCACTCTTACGGTGAATATGTATTTGATTGGGCATGGGCAGATGCCTATGCGCAAAATGGCTTGCGCTACTATCCAAAGTTACTGGCAGCGATTCCATTTTCGCCCATTACTAGTCCACGCTTGCTGGCAAATAATCATGAAACAAAACAATTATTGATTGAAACGCTAGAAACTGTCATGCAACAGCATAAACTCTCAAGTGCGCATGTGTTATTTCCAGATGAATCAGATGCTGCGCTGCTAGAGACTGCGGGTTGGATGAAACGCACAGGTGTGCAATTTAGATGGCACAACGCGGGCTATCTAAATTTTGAAGCTTTTTTGCAAAGCTTGAGCCATAACAAACGCAAGAGAATTCATCAAGAACGTAAAAAAGTGGCGCAAGCGGGTGTGCGTTGTCAGTTGATTAAAGGCATAGACGCAACTGAAGCAGATTGGCACTTTTTCTATGAATGTTACTGCAATACCTATCAAGAGCATCGTTCTACGCCTTATCTAACACGTGCTTTTTTTGATGAAATTAGCAGCAATATGCCGCACCATATTTTACTAATAATGGCAGAAGTGGCTGGTGAAAGAGTTGCTAGTACGCTCAATTTTTACAACAATCATACTTTGTATGGTCGTTATTGGGGCGCTACACGATTTATATCAGGTTTGCACTTTGAGCTTTGTTACTATCAAGCACAACAATTTTGTATTGCTGAGAATATTCAATATTTTGAAGGTGGCGCGCAAGGTGAGCATAAGCTAGCACGCGGCTTTAAACCACGCACCACTTGCTCGTTCCACAAAATAGCACACCCTGATTTTGAATATGCCATTAAAGATTTTTTAGAGAGAGAAGCGACTGGAGTTGCTGCCTATACCACAGAGCTAGAAGAGCGCGCGCCCTTTAAATCAGATTGATTGTCCAATGGCTGCGCTTTCATGCAACATAAGCGCTGATGCTATGGATGGATGAAGGTTGCCAAAAAACAGTCTATTACGATACAAACAAAATCGGCCAGCATCGTTTACGTAAAATCATGAGGTGTGATTACGTGACTCACGCAGGTCAATCATGAAACAAGTCTGTACTATAGTACTCATACAAACACATCAGCAATGATGAATGTTTGAACTACGAAATTTAACGATTTAATACATGGAGAATGATTATGTGGACAACACCAGCAGCTACAGAAATGCGTTTTGGCTTTGAAGTAACAATGTACGTAATGAACAAATAAGCTTAAACGCTTACAAAACCCCAGCTAAATGCTGGGGTTTTTTTATGGGCGCTGATCATGATATGTCTGTGTTAAAGTCACACTTTTTGCATGAAAGTATTTTGTGACAAAATTGGCAGTAAAAGCAGCAATATTTGATATGGATGGCCTATTAATTGATTCAGAGCGCATCATTATGCAAGCCTGTATTCAAGCCGCAAAAGACATTGGCATTAGCTATAGCCAAGCTGAATTTGTCGAGCTGATAGGCCGTTCATCGAAAGATGCCAGCCGCATCATGGCAGAACAGTTAAGCGGTACAGAAAACATGGCTAGAGTAAGCCAAGGCGTAGAAACAATATTAAAAGCCCGCAATCATGTGTTTCCACTAAAGCCTGGCGCGGTAGGATTATTGCAATATTATCAATCAAACAATGTCGTTTGTAGCGTCGCCTCATCCTCTCCCATTGCACATATTGAGCATCGTTTAAGTCATGCAGGTGTGCTTGATTATTTTAGTGGCATCACTAGTGGCCAAGAAGTCGCCAATGGTAAGCCTAGTCCTGATATTTATTTACTCGCGGTTGAAAGACTAGGTGTGGCAATCGATGAGTGCATTGCATTTGAAGACAGCGAGCCTGGTGCCAGAGCTGCGATTGCAGCAGGCTTAAAAGTGGTTGTTGTGCCCGATTTAAAATACCCAAGTGAATTTGTGCTAGAAAATAGTCATCAAATAATGAATAGTCTAGACGCGTATTTGGCATTATTAGGCTAGTGTACAGTACACTTTAATTATCAATTTTAGCCAATCCATTCATGACACATTTATATGCTGACATACCCATCTTTAACCGCTAATGAACAGCTTGCTTTGCCGGCATTAATCACCGAACCAAAAGCAATGCCACGCAAGTTTCATGATAGTACGCATCAGCTTTGGCATTGTGAAACGGCGGAGGGTGCCATGGTGTTAAAGGTGTGTGATCATCAAGCAGTAGCGCAATCAGGTTTTTGGCAAATACTTAATTTATTATTTGAGGCAGATTTTCCGAATAATTTACAGCAAGCTGACAAAACATACTCACGTTTAGCACAAAACGGCATGTTGCCTGTTCCAGAATTGATTGCATCACGTGCAAACAGATTTGTTTTGACACGATTTTTGGCTGGCTTAGATGTCAATACTAGCCAGGCTAGCAATCAAATAGTGATACAACTTGCTCACCATATCAGCCAATTGCATCAGTGCCAATATACAACCTGGGGCAATTTTCAAAGACCAACACTAAGCGCCATAGATTGGTCTTCACGCCTGCAACAACTATTGTTAACACACATACAACAACATGCATTAGCAATATCAGCTCTGCGGCTTAACGAGATGATTGATCAAGCAGGCATGATAAAAGAAACCGCTATTGCCGATTATCTTTTCTTAGCTTAAAGTGAGAAAAAATAATAAGGAGTTATGAATATGAAGCTAGACCTAGACGATATTCCTAAACATCACCTAAGAAATGACTACTTTGAAAAGCCACAACCCGCACCAGTAGATGCACTCACTATTTTTCTTGCGGTTTTATCAGCGATTTTAGTCGCATTCTTTTTTAGAGAAGTCTATACCGAATATCAATTAAGACGTGCTGCCGCTGTCTTAACTCAAACAATCGAAGTGAATAATCAACAACTACAACAAAGCGTCGAGTCAAGTAGACGTAAGCAAGAAGCAAATAGACAAGCACAGCTTGAAAGACTCAATCAGCAAAGGTTGGATAAATACCGCACTGAAAAACAAAAGCAAGCTACTATCTCGGCTAGCATTGAAGAACGACGTAAAAAAAGTGATGCATGGGCGAGCTACTTTAAACCATCTAAAGATTGCGAGTCTACGAATGATAATATTGATTTAATAGCCTGTGGAAATGCACATTTAAAAGCAAAAAAGCAGTTCGATAAAATGTGGGCAAATGAGCAGCTTAGGTAATAAATTCAATGTATATCGAAAGTGAAGATTACAAGAACGCATGGGAGTTAGCTGACCAATGTGCAGGAGAGAATCAGCAAAAGACTGATTTTGCAATCACGCACGCACTATACGGTGATTTTTCAATTTAACCTAGCTAGTGGCTAGCTCAGCAAAATGAGAGGCAACCTAAAAAAACGCCCCAATCTTTCGAAAGGGGCGTTTTATATTGGTGGTGAAAGAGGGACTTGAACCCTCGACCCCAGGATTATGAATTTGACTGTAAGTAATTGTTTATTAATTGAAATTGTACTATTTTCTTTTAATAAACATGAATTTAGTAGCCAGATTATTGCTACCAATTTTTACATAGTTATACTGAGTTTTATGTACTTTTTCTCGATTTGGGCTACTACGTGGCTACTAATTTTTTAACGAGAAAACAGTAGAACGGAGTATAAAAATGTTACATAAATTAACTAAATCATTTGTTGAAAAAGTTAAGTTTGAACAAACAGGGCAAATATTTTACCGAGATTCAGAATTACTTGGATTTGGTCTGCGTGTGGGTAAAACAGCAAAGGTTTATTTTGCCGAAGCTAAGCTGCATGGAAAAACTGTTAGGAAGTCGATTGCAAGACACAATGTTGTTTCTTTAGATGAAGCACGATCACAAGCCAAAACTTATTTAGCTGAAATATCCAGAGGCAAAAACCCGCATGATGAAGAAAAAGCGAGAAAAGCTAAATTAGTCACTGTGGCAGAAGTGCTTGAAAACTATATTGAAGCTCGTGGCAATTTAAAGCGCAGCACGATTCAAGATTACCGCCATACATTTGAATGTTATCTAGAGGATTGGTTAAAAAAGCCAGCCATAGAAATTTCAAAAGACATGGTTGAACTTAAGTTTCGTAAAATAAGTAAAACGAGTCCAGCACAAGCCAACAAAACCATGCGGAATTTTAGAGCGGTTATGAATTACGCCATTATGAAATATGAAGATAGTAATGGTGATTCAATTTTTCGACATAACCCAGTTATTAGAATTACACAATTACGCGCATGGCATCGTGCCGTTAGAAGAAGCACTTTAATTAAACATTATGATCTAGCGCCGTGGTATCAAGCAGTCATGAATTTATCAAACGATTCAATCGCACCTAATCGTGAAGTGGTCAAAGATTTTCTGTTATTAGTTTTATTTACAGGGTTAAGAAGAAACGAAGCAGCCAAACTCACATGGAACCGTGTTGATTTGAAAGATAGAACCATCGTTATCAAAGATACAAAGAACCATACAGACCACATATTGCCACTGACTGACTTTTTATATGATTTGCTAGAAAGAAGAAAAGCTGAAGCAAAAACGAGATATGTTTTCCCGAATGAAAATAATACTGGTTATATGACTGATCCCAAAAAACAGATAGCTAATGTAATAAAAGAAAGTGGCGTAAACTTTAGCACGCACGATCTGAGGCGAACCTTTATCACGATTGCAGAAAGTTTAGATATATCAGCTTATGCGCTAAAACGTTTACTTAACCATAAAATGAATAATGACGTAACAGCGGGTTATATTATTATGGATGTTGAGCGCTTAAGATTGCCTATGCAAAGGATCACTGATTACATTACTGCACAATTTGGCATTAAAGATAGAGGACAAGTCTTACCGATGCAGCGGGCAGGCTAACACTAATTGACACCTGTAACGTTACGCATTACAATCAACGGAATAAGATGATTAAAACATTTAAACACAAAGGGCTAAAGCAATTTTTTGAAACTGGTGTAAAAGCAGGGATAAGACCTGATCATGCTTCCAAACTAAAGCGTCAATTACTGCGTTTAGATGTTGCAAGAAATGCTGCTGATATGAATTTGCCAGGATGGAAGTTGCATCATTTAGGTGGCGAACTTGCTGGTCACTATTCAATCACTGTCAATGGCAATTGGCGAATGACTTTTATGTTTGACGGTGAAGATGCGATATTGGTCGATTACCAAGACTATCATTGAAAGGATATTTAGAATGAGTAAATTACACAGCCCACCTCATCCAGGTGAAACGCTTAGAGAAGATGTTTTGCCTGCATTAGGTTTTAGTATTACCCAAGTTGCTGAACAACTAGGCGTTGCTCGTCCATCTTTATCAAAAGTGCTTAATGGACATGCTGCCATTTCACCTGAGATGGCTCTACGCATTGAAAAATGGCTTGGTGTTGAGCATGGCGGTAGTGCTGACTTGTGGTTAGCAGAGCAAGCTGCATATGATCTATGGCAAGCAAGAGTAAAATTCAATGCTGATATAAAACCATTAGAAACAATAGCAGCATAGCGAAACTAAGTTTGAAATGAATAAACGACTAAGGCTTGGTTTAATGTCTCAAGATGCGATTCGTGATCGTATGGTTGCCATTGCTAAAGGTGAATATAAACCAAAAGCCAATGAGCCTAAAATATGGTTTTCTTCAATGAAGTCATTAGCTGAAGTGTTAAGCGATGAAAATCGCGCTTTACTTAAAATCATTCAATTGTCTCAACCTGACTCTATTTCTAACTTAGCAGAATTAACAGGTAGAAAACAAAGTAACCTTTCTCGCACCTTAAAAACCATGTCTAGCTATGGCTTGATTGAAGTCGTAACAGAAAATCGCAACGTTAAACCGATTGCTAGAGCAACTGAGTTTGAAATATTAGTTGTCTAGACATTATGAGCATGATTTTGTTACTAGATTAGATGTCAGAGCCGATATTAAAAGAGCTTGATAAGCTATCTATCTGGGATTTAAGCCATTACTGGCATGGTTTTAACCCTCAAAAGTCTACTAAGTCAAGTATGCCAGTAGAAGTGCAGAAATCAATGCGTGCACTGGCACTTAAAGCAAGCAAAAGTTTGTATCTGGCCTGCAAGTCAAAAGGATTTGTTTTTAAGCGACTGACTGATGCTGAAGATCAAATTACTATTTCTGTAGTGAAGCGACTTTATAAGCGTGAGTTTGAGTATGCTATTCGAGGAAAAAAATACAAACGTAGCTTTCTCAGTAGTATTTCTATAGGACGCAAAAGCGTTCTAATATGGTGTAAGAAGAACAAAATTGACCCGCCTAAATTTTGGTTTGGTGATGATGATCCTTTGCTGAGTCAAACAATTGAAGAATTAGATACTTCGTTACCACCAGATCAAATGCAAAAGTATGGATATGTCGCCTTGTTTGATATTGAACCTGCTAACGACAATGCAAATGTAGGTTATCAATTCTCCTCAGATATTGATATAGAAACCGATAAGCCAGATTTTAAGAAAAAGAACTCATTTGTTAAAGAAGCAATTAGTGAAATTAATAAGGCAAACGCAAAAGCACGGTATCTAGAACTAGACCAAGTTAAAGCAAGGTTTATTAAATACTATAAATCCAATAAGGATAAAGCTATAAAAAACTCTGAACTTATCAGACAGTTTTTTGACACTCTTTCTTTTGCCGAAAAAGTATTGGTTGTTCCTACCTATGATGATAAAGACAAAAAAGAAGGTTATAGAAAAGCCGTCAGGAACTTATCAAAAGTAATTAAAGAATAATACATCTGCGCGCACACGCAGCTACATGTGCTCCCTCAAGCCGTATCAAACCAAATCCCAACATTGCAAACTGTTTCTTCCATTAACAACCAAAAGGAAACAGAAAGATGCAAATTCAAACTGAACTACTGCATACCAAAGATGCAGCAAAATTTCTCAATGTTAGTGTCGCCTTCCTAGAGCGTGATCGCTGGGCTGGTGCAAGAATCCCATTTGTTAAAGTGGGTTCTCGTGCTGTGCGCTATCGTTTAGAAGATCTACAAAACTATATCAATAGTCATCGCCAAACTTCTGTATTGGAGTCACGCCATGATTAATCTAGATAAGTTTTCATTTGAAAGTGTTAAGCATGAAGTATTGCCTCTCGATCATCCAATAGTAAGGGGTCAGCCAATTAATACGCCAATCTATGAGCAAGATTATCAATGGCGGTTAAAAATCCAAGCATTTTCACAAGGGGGTTTTGAGGCTAAAGCGGTATTAGTCAATCGTAACCAACTTAGCCGATTGATTAACTTAAACCGTGAAAGAGGGCGACGACCTAAACCAAAAGAAAAAGACGAAGCAGCAACAATAAGAGATTTAGAAAAATGCGCTTATCGAGCTGCTAGACGAGTTAGGCAACTATGTTTAGAAATTCGTGCTGATCGTTTATTGACACTTACGAGTCGCAACCTACTCAACGAGTATGAAAAACTAATCGCCACATGGAAACGCTTTATGCGCTTATTAGAAATAGCAGGTGAAAAGTTTGATTATGTTGCTGTGCCCGAGCTACACAAAAACGGTGAGTATTATCATGTTCATGCTGCTATAAAGGGCTTTGCACGCGTTGAAACACTTCGTAGATGTTGGCAGATAGCTTTAGGTGGAAAAGGCGACGAGAGAGGCGAAAACGCACTTGGGAATGTCGATATAAAATCAACGAGAAGAAAAGGGCAGCATAAAAGTAAACAAGCTATTGGTGTTGCAAAATATATCTCTAAATACATTACCAAAAGCTATATCGAGCACCATCAATTTAACCGTAAACGCTATTGGGCGCCAAGATCAATTAAGCTGCCAGCAACTACGGCAGAATGGATGCAAGCTGAAACGCTAGCAGATGCAGTGCATGAACTACATTCGCGCTTTGATACTGCAATTATGGCGGAGGTGGTTAATGATCGAAGTATGTACATTACAGAAGCGAATGCACCAATGATATTTTTTAGATACTTGCCTAATGAAGAAAAACCTTTACCTACTCCATTTTAGGACAAGGCAGCAACGCCCCGCACACGCGCTCGCGCGCGTGGAGGAGCGGCGCAGCCGCTGTCCTTTAGACTAGATATAAAGGACATTTAAGAACTGATTGTGAGATGGTTTAGCTGCTAAAATCTGAAAAGTTTATCCTGTTGAGACAATTCAACTATTGTATGTTCAATTACAAACTTTTCCTTGAGGTTAGGTAATTTACCTCTGAGTGTAGCGATAACTAATTGACCACTACTTTTAGCCACTTCTTCTAACAGAATGATTAGTTGATTGTCATGAATTGTTTCAAGTCCATCATGAAGTACAAATTTCGGGAATCCAAAGTTTTTTTCATTTAAAAAATCAATATATGCCAAATCAAAAGCAGCAGTTTGAGTGGCTTTCTTCCCAGTTCCGACGTTAGAGCCTACATGAGCAATGCTAAATTTAAATGATCCATTTTTATCTTCATCAAAATGTAAAATATAAGCTTCTTCATATAGTTTCTTTGATAGTTTTGTGAAAAATTTATTGAATGACTGAATACATTCCTGAAGATTCTTTTTTCCAGATTCAAGTCTTTTTTGTGTAGCTGCTAGAGCTTCTTCGTTAGTATTTTGCTTAATGTTCAAATTTCGGTAATTATTTAAAGATTCTTCCAGTCCACCTAGCTGTAAATAATTGTCCCTAAGTTCATTTTTAACTGTTAATAAATGTGAAGTATTATTCTCTTTTTTAATCTCATTGAGAATAACTCTTTCAGAAGCTTCTAGTTCTTCTAAAGATTCTCTATACATACTAACTAAATCTTTTGTTTTTGGAAGCTCTGATTTTAGATATTCAAGCTTTCTAAGTTTTAGGCTATCAACGAATTTACTTAAATCTGCAAAATCCTTTTGTAATGACGGGATGTATGCTTTGGCTTCTTCATAAAGCTGCTTTATAAGGCCTAAATCAATTTCTTTTTTGTTTTTTTCGAAAGCTTTAATAGTCCTTTCTTGATAGTTTAATTCAGCTTCTACGTAGCTAAGCTCTTGCGATACTCTTGATGCTTTTTCTCTTATAGCCCCTACATTTCTTACTTTCTGAGAAAAATCAACAGTTTCTCCCGCTAATGCTAGAAAAGTCTCTTTTTCTTCTATTTCTGATCTTATATGAAGTAAAAGTTGTTCAATTTCTCCCTCACCTTTGATTCTTCTTAAGGTTTCAAGATCGCGAGTAATTCTTTTTTTCTCTCTTATTAACTTTGGTCTTTCTTCTAAAACATCTACATCAAAAAAACCAAATAAAAAAAGATGAATAGACTCATAGTCTGTACTACTGGAAAAACTGCTCGAGAAATATAATGTGCGATCCATCTTTTGTGGAGATGATCTAATGAACTTTGGAATTAACTGACGAAGCGATGGTTTTTTTGCGGGTGACCCAAACAATACATTTCTCACTTCAGAACAATAGGCTGTAATTCTTTCAAATGGAACTCCATCAATATTTGCAACAATGCCTGATGTCCCTGGAGCGACAAAACTTCGGTTGAAAATTACTAACCTACCATTTGAACGTTGAATTTCCAGCTGAATGCTAATTGGTAGTGGGGTTGTTAGAAACTCGACCAATTCATCATTAAGCTTCTTAAACTCTTCATCCATCCAAATGTCTTGTCCATCTGAGCCAAGACAAAAATCGATTAACTTTAAAACAGTCGACTTCCCAACACTGTTACCACTATCGGTATCACTTCTAGTTGGAGCATCCAAAATTAGATTTAGTCCTTTTTTGAACTGAATTGATCTAATAATGGTATCTTCCCGTTTAATGATGAGATTTTTTAGATGCATTTTTTAATCTCTCCATTACTTGTTATCTCGACTTTATTAATTAGATATAGCCAGCTTAAAGCTATTACAACCTGATTAATCGAAATGTCTCTTTCCATTTTTCTATTCATATATAAATGCAATTGATTAACATCTAACTTTTCATTATGTACTTCGTTTAATATGCTTAATACAAAAGCTCCTAGTGCATATGCACAGTTCCAACTTTCTTGTTCACGAGGTAATAGCATGTTCAGGTTTTTCTAAAGTTTTGCATTCCATGATAGAGTCTGCAATTGCTAGACCTAGTGCAAATTTTGTAGTTTCCACATAGATCGTTTTTTTGTTATCAGTTTTGAATTCTTTTAGAAGTTTATTTATCAAAACATCTATTATTAAATCAGCATTCTTTTGAACAAATTTAAGAACGTCTGAATATTCAGTCTGAGTTGAAAAAAGGTTATCTCTAATTAGTTGATATTCTTCACCAATGTTTTTATATAGAAAAAATCGTATGTTCGGATTGTATTTTTCTGCTGAGACTAGGCTTGCTTCTAACATATGGCCATAACAGAGAAAATCATTAATTATTGATTTGTTGCGATTAAGTTGATTATGTTCAATTTTTAAACTAATTTTTGGAGGTAATTCAAGATTTATTTCTACAAGCTTTTGAGTAGACGCAGCTACTGACAATGTAGTAACTATTTCGCTTAAAAGTGATGATAGCATTGCTACTCCACCGGGAGGGCGAGTGTATACATTTAATGTACCAATTGTGCCAGTGTTGACAATCCCATTGTTGCTTTCATCAATCTTGACTCTGTTATCAGATCCTGAAGCCATTAATTGCTAAGCATGTGATATGCATTCCATAAAGTAATAATAATGCCTATAACTTCAGTTATACATGCGATGATAGTAATTGTATGAGAATGGGATGATGCATTATTGTTGCTATTAATATTGCCTGTATTTATGAGGCCTGAATTATCCCCGCCGACATGAACGGAGTTATCATCACGCCCTACATTTTTTGATGTTTGGATGAATAGTTTTGATAAAAAAAGCAGTGCCCCTATTGCCATTAATACAATACCAAATATCAATTTGTAATCCTTTAGTTATTGTTATTTTGATAATTTATATAAATATAATAATTCTGTTTTAAAGAAATAACAAATAATATCAAAAGAATTAATCCTATTTCGACTTTATTACTAATATTTCGACTTTATTACTAATATAAAATTGAGAGCTAGTGCTCGTTTTCAGAGTTAGTGAATGTTGCAAAAACAGAGTTATAATTAACATGCTGGCTACTACGTGGCTACTAATCGAGAAAATCGCAGATGTAAAAACGCCCCAAACTCTCGAAAGGGGCGTCGTTATTGGTGGTGAAAGAGGGACTTGAACCCTCGACCCCAGGATTATGAATCCTGTGCTCTAACCAGCTGAGCTACATCACCGTGAAACTGTTTTGCGATGAAATCGTTAGATTTCAGCAAGCCCGCAATTCTAGTGTTTTGGCGTCGACTTGTCAAAGTAAAAACCATGAATTGACTATAATTTAAGGCTTGGCGCTTTGGGATGGTTATACGTTGAATCTAAAGTGCATAACATCGCCATCTTGCACGATATATTCTTTGCCTTCTAAGCGCATTTTTCCTGCTTCTTTGCTGCCTTGTTCGCCTTTGTTTTTGACATATTCATCATAAGCAATGACTTCTGCTCTGATAAAACCACGTTCAAAATCGGTATGAATCACACCTGCTGCTTGTGGTGCTGTGTTACCTTTTTTGATTGTCCAAGCGCGGACTTCTTGCACGCCAGCGGTGAAGTAGGTTTGCAAGCCTAGCAAGTCATAAGCCGCGCGAATGACGCGGTTTAGGCCTGGTTCTTCTTGACCAAGTTCTTTTAAGAATTCGACTTTATCTTCATCATCCAGCTCTGAAATTTCTGCTTCGATTTTTGCGCAGATGCAAACAACTGGCGCACCTTCTGATTTTCCTAAAGCAGTGACTTTGTCTAAATAAGGGTTGTTTTCGAATCCAGCTTCATCGACGTTGGCAATATAAAGCACTGGTTTTACTGTGATTAAACATAGGGGTTTGATCAGTTGCAGTTGCTCTGCGTCTAGTCCTAAGGTGCGGACTGGTGCGCTGTTGTTTAGGTGCGCTTGAATTTTTTCACACAATGCAATTAAGGCAATGGCGTCTTTATCGCCTGATTTTGCTTTTTTACCTTCGCGTTGGATGGTTTTATCAACGGTTTCCATATCAGCTAAAGCAAGTTCGGTATTAATCACTTCAATATCCGATAGTGGATCTACTTTGCCAGCAACATGCACAACATTACCATCGTCAAAACAACGGACAACATGGGCGATAGCGTCTGTTTCGCGGATATTGGCTAAAAACTTATTACCTAAACCTTCACCTTTTGATGCGCCTTCTACAATGCCAGCAATATCAACCATTTCTACTGTGGCAGGTTGTACGCGCTGTGGATTGACAATATCGATTAAGGGTTGCAAACGCGTGTCTGGCACTTCCACAATCCCCACATTGGGCTCAATCGTGCAAAAAGGGTAGTTTTCAGCTGCAATACCAGCCTTGGTGATGGCGTTAAATAGGGTGCTTTTGCCTACGTTAGGTAGTCCAACAATTCCACATTTCATATTTTTTCTCTCTGTCTTTCAATCGATTACTGCGTTGGCTTCGTCTTGACCTTGCACGAAATTTGTTTCCATTCAGATTGCAGTTTCATGCTATCCAGCTCGTCATTCCGACGAAAGTCGGAATCCAGCGTTTTACGTCATTACAAGTCACTGGATTCCGTGTCACGCACGGAATGACAGCTGACGGTTATTTTTTGGTGTGCAATTTTAACATGGCGGCTTCAAACGCTCCGCTCAAAATCTCGTTAAGCACTTGGCTACTTTGCATCAAACTTTCGTCTATTGCATCTTGCTCAGCTTTACTAGGCGCTTTAAGCACATAATTCACCACCTCGCTTTTTTCACCAGGGTGGCCGATACCAATGCGTAAGCGCCAGTAATTGCTGGTGCCTAATGCGGCATGAATATCTCTTAGACCGTTATGCCCACCATGTCCACCACCAAATTTAAGCTTGCTTTGCCCAGCTGGTAAATCAAGTTCGTCATGAATAACCAGAATTTCTTCTGGCATGATTTTGTAATAATTGGCTAGTGCAGCAACCGCTTTGCCACTGGCATTCATATAGGTGTTGGGTTTTAGCAACCATTTATCACTATGAGGGTTTAGCTTGCCGACGATGCCGAACATTTTGGCATCTATTGTTAACGCGCTGCTGGTTTGCGCGGCAATTAAATCAATCCACCAAAAACCGGCATTGTGGCGGGTAGTGATGTATTTATCACCAGGATTGCCTAAACCGACAAATAATTTAATGGCTTTTTTCATGACGTTAATTAATGGCCTATACAAATAAAAACGCGCACTCTATTACTAGAGCACGCGTCATTTTACTACTTATTGCTTACTCAGCTTCATTTGCAGCTGTGTCATCCTCGGCTGTTTCGCCACCCACTAATGTTGTTGGTGCTTCTGCTGCGCCTGTATCAGTATCTGCGCTAGCGCCACGTGGTTTATTCACAGAGGTAACTGCAGGATCTGCACCATGTGCTAGTTGGACAAATTCAACACCTTCAGGCAATTTGATCTCTGATAAGTGAATTGATTCGCCTGCTTGTAGCGCACCTAAATCTACCTCAATAAACTCTGGCAAGTTTTTAGCAAAGCAGCTAATTTCCGCTTCGTTTAAGATGTGGGCAATATTACCACCACCTGTTTTAACGCCAGGGCAAATTTCTTCATTCATGAAGTGGAAAGGCACTTTAACGTGAATTTTCTCAGTTGCAGAAACGCGTTGAAAATCAACGTGTTGAATGGTGTTGCGTACTGGATGTAATTGATAATCACGCAATAGCACATCTTCTTTTTTACCATCAATATCTAGGTTTAAGATAGATGCATGGAAAGCCTCATGACGAAACTCCATAAATAATGCTTTGTGATCAAATAATAGTGGGATTGCTGGGCTTTCACCACCATAAACGACACCTGGAACGCTGCCAGCGCGACGTAGGCGGCGGCTCGCACTCGTACCTTTTACGTCACGTTTGGTTGCTTTAATATTAATACTCATTGTAATGCTCCTTAATTTACTACTTAAAAATCTGTTATCCGCGACCAGATAACAGGAAAATGATGCTTATTAATCCATAAATAAAGAAGAAACAGAGTCTTCTTTACTAATTCTACGAATCGTTTCTGCTAATAATCCAGCAGCACTTAGCTGACGGATTTTTTGACAGCTTTTTGATGATTCACTCAGTGGAATCGTGTTCGTTACTACTAATTCGTCTAGCGCCGAGTTGGCAATGCGCTCTGCAGCAGATCCCGATAATACAGGGTGTGTTGCATAGGCTAATACTTTTAATGCGCCTTGTTCTTTTAGTGCTGCGGCTGCCTCACATAATGTGTTAGCCGTATCGACCATATCATCCATAATCACACAAGTACGGCCAGCCACTTCACCAATAATATTCATGACTTTTGCCACGTTTGGTTTGGGGCGACGTTTATCAATAATAGCTAAATCTGCATCTAATTGTTTAGCAGCAGCACGCGCACGCACAACACCGCCAATATCAGGTGACACCACAACCAAATCTTTATATTGATATTTTTTTAAGTCGTCTAGCAAGATGGAGGTTGCATAGATATTATCGACAGGAATATCAAAAAAGCCTTGTATTTGATCGGAGTGTAAATCCATGGTCAGTAGGCGATTCACGCCAACACTAGTCAGCATGTTAGCTACTACCTTAGCAGTAATGGCAACGCGAGCTGACCTTGGACGACGATCTTGTCTTGAGTAGCCTAAATAAGGAATAGCGGCAGTAATGCGGCCAGCTGATGAACGACGTAAGGCGTCAACCATGACCATGACTTCCATTAACGTATCGTTATTGGGATGGCTAGTTGATTGCAACACGAACACATCACGGCCGCGCACATTCTCAAGGATTTCTAGCATAATTTCGCCATCTGAAAATCGGCCAACATCTGCGCGGCCAAGCTCAATACCAAGATTCTGAGCAACTTCTTCGGCTAGAATTGGGTTCGCATTCCCTGTGAATACCATCATGTTGCTATTCGCTGCCACATGCATCCTTATTAAAATTGAAAAGCGTGTAAATCTAATGAATCTACACGCTTTTGACTGTTTAAATCTTGGCTGAGGAGGAAGGATTCGAACCTTCGCATGCAGGGATCAAAACCCTGAGCCTTAACCAACTTGGCGACTCCCCAAAAAACTTTACTTTGCTAACTCATACAAAGGATGCTGATGTAACCCTTTTGCAATAAAGCCTTCTATATGGGTTGGCTTTTTTGCAAAAATTGACTTTGCCTTTGCTAGTGAATCAACCACTACAAACACAGATGCACCCGATCCGCTCATACGGGCTTGACCATATTGATTAAGCCAGTTTAGGGTAGATGCAACTGCTGTAAATTCTTCACAAACTACTTTTTCAAGGTCATTTCTAAACAAGTTAGAATTTGCACCGTTTGAAAAGTCCGCTATTTTCAATGGTTTCGTGTCTTTTGTCAATCCAGAATGCGTAAATATTTTAGCAGTGGATACATGTATTTGCGGCGTTAAAACAACATAGTATGCTGGTGGTAATGTCAATGGCGTTAGGATTTCACCAATTCCTTCTGCCCATGCATTTTGCCCAAAAATAAAAAATGGCACATCAGCACCTAATGACAAGCCTATTTTCATTAGTGCATCACGTGTGAAATGAATTCCCCATAATTGGTTCAGTGCCATTAACACAGTCGCCGCATCTGAGCTACCGCCACCTAAGCCGCCGCCCATTGGAATCTGCTTCTCTAATTTAATATCTACACCTTGTTTACAACCCGATGCTTGTTGCAATGCTTGTGCTGCTCTCACGCATAAGTCGTCGTGTTCGGGAATGTTATGAATCTGTGTAATGCGCGTAATTTTGTTATCGGTCGTTGGTTTTAATGAAACGGTGTCATAAAAATCTAACAGTTGAAATGCACTTTGTAAGGTGTGATAGCCATCTGGACGTTGTCCAGTAATATGTAAAAATACATTTACTTTCGCGGGCGCAAGGAAATCTTGAAAATCAGACATTAACTTATCTACTTTGTAGATCAGACCAATTTTCAACGATTAACTTGATGATTAAATCGTCTGATCGTAACGTTATTTTTTTAGGTAAAAAATAACCATCATTGAATGCATAGTCATGATAAGTAATATCCCAGCCATCTTGCTGTAGATGTTGAATTTTGCCCTCGTTATCCCATGTCACATAATCAGCAAGACTTGTTTTTCCCGGCCGTCCTAAGGCCCAATCAATTAATCCACTTAATGGTAATCTAAAGCCTAGCGATTGCGCTGTTAGTGTTTCAGCATCAGGCGCGGAGATGGTTTCATTTTTGCTATTGGTCAGCTGTATTTCATCATCTGTTTTGATGATGTTGGCAACTTTTCCGCCTATTGGAGAGAAAATATCAATATTGTCGCCGTCTGCTTTGTGTTGCCATGCCACTCTGCCTGAGAATCCTTTGGGATTAGTGGTGACACCTAAACGGCCAGTAAGCGAAAACTGCTCGATATTGTTAATCAATACCATATGATGCTCATGCAGAATGGCCGCTTCAGAGCTGGTGGTGGTTGTGGTGGGGGTGTCTTGTGTTTTAAATAGCGCACATCCAGTCAATGAAAGCGCAAGAAAGCACAAGACAAGCGTATTGCTGTGAAAGGTTGTCATGTTGTCTTGCGCTTGCGGTTAACCTTTGAATTTTTTAGCTGTACTAACTAATATATTATTTGTTGGAAACAGTTTTAATGCATCATTCCATACTTTTCTTGCTTCTTCTTCTAGGCCTTGTTTCCATAGCACCTCGCCCAAATGCGCAGATATCTCAGGATCTTGCTGAATGCTATGTGCTTTGCGTAAATATTCGATGGCTAATTCATAATTACCAAGACGATATTCTACCCAGCCTAAACTATCTAAAATGTAGTGGTCGTTTGGTGACAATTTATGTGCTGTCTGGATTAATATTTTAGCTTCATTTAAATTGATATTACGATCTGCTAACGAGTAGCCAAGCGCGTTATACGCAGCAGCAAAGTCTGGTTGTAACTGAATCACTTTTCTCAGTTCTTTTTCCATTAAATCAAGTTTTCCAATACGCTCGGCTGCCATCGCATAGTCGTAAATTAACTGCGGTGTATTGGCCACAGTGTTTACTGTTTTTTCGATTAGATTAAAAGCTTCTTGATGGCGCTCCTCTTGTGCGAGCAGGCTTGCTTGCGCTTGAGTAACGGTAATTTGCTGTGTTGATGATAACTCGTCTAGTTTATTTAACATGCTAATGGCCGCATCTGTGCCTTCTGTGCGGGCAATGACGCTAGCAACAGCTAGTCTTGCATCTAAGAAATGAGGGTTGTTTTTTGGTACTTGGTAATACCACTCTAATGCTTTGCTGTCATTTTGTTTGCGCTCAGCAGTAATGCCTAGATAAATATAAAGTTGTTCTGGATCTTTAAAATCATTATCAAGTGCTTGCTGTAGATATTGATTAGCCATATCAAATTCATTGGCTTCTAACGATAACAAGCCAACAACTGCATTGGTGTCTGGATTATCTTTTTCGATATCAGTGAGTTTGATAAACTCTGGCTTGGCTTCACTATAGCGCTTTAAACTGACGAGCAGTTTGGCGTAATCCATTCTTACATTGTTCGCTTTGGCGTTATTTTTTAGATATTGTTTGTAAAAAGTAATGGCTTTATCAGACGACTCTTGCGCTAATATCTGACCTTTAATCAGTGCGGCAACTTCCCAATCTGGGCGTAATTTTATCGCAGTGGCAATGGCATCTTTCGCTACGCCAGCTTCTTCTGCAAGCCAAGCTGCTTTTGCAACAGCAAAATGACCCTCAGCTGATTTTGGATAAGGCTCAGCTAGGCCTTTAATGATGGCGAGGGTTTGTTTTTTATCAATTTGATTACTAAGTAAATCATTAAGATATAAGAAGGTGTTGCTACGAGTATCCTCTTTGCTTAACAAGTTTTTGATATGTGGCATTGCACTTTCAATATCACCTGTAGAAATTAACATTTGACTAGAGGCTTGTTGTGCTTCTAAAGATGAAGGATCCAGCTCCGCCCATAATGTTGTTGCATCTAGCGCTAGTTTTTGATGGCGACCATAGGCGGCTACCTTAGCTGCGCGCTCGGCTAAACGCGCATCTCTGGTTTTGTTGGCAAGATCTAAAAATAGCTGGCTAGCCAAAGACAAATCACCACGCTGACCAGCCACTTCACCCAGTAAGTATTTATAAATAAACTCTGGATTAGCGGTTGTGATAGCTGGCTTAGCGACGCTATCTACATCCGCAAAGGCACTGTTAATGCTAGCAATGGCTATGCATGTCGTTAAAAATAATTTTTTCATGTTTTTCATTTTGCTAATATATTCAACACATTGATATAAATGTCTTGTTTAGTCCGTGACAGTTCGTACAAGTTCATCCATAATTAAAGGTTGTTGAGTAATTGGCTCGAAATAAAGCCACTTTAAACACACTATAATTAAACATACTATAACTTTTTGCATGAAACTTATCCAGCGATTTAGGTTCTGTGATTTTGTTTTAAGCAATTAGGCATTAATCAAAGAATATCGTGGATTAGACTTTATGAATCATTTTACAGTTGAAGCAATTGAATTAACGCGTCTTTATGGTGGGCGCGCAGCGGTCAGTAATGTGAGTTTTAATCTCGCCAAAGGTCAAGTATTGGGGTTTTTAGGTCCTAATGGCGCAGGTAAATCGACGACTATGAAGATGCTAACAGGCAATTTAGCGCCCAGCTTAGGTAGCGTTAAAATTTGCGGTATTGATATGATGGAGCATCCAAAAGAGGCGAAAAAGCTAATTGGATATTTGCCTGAAATGCGACCACTTTATAAAGAATTTACAGTTGATGAATATTTGACTGTTGCAGCGCGTTTGCACAATGTGGAACGTAAGCAGATTAAAAAAGCAGTTGAAATTGCCAAAGAGCGCTGTGGTCTTGGTCATATGAGCAAGCGCTTGATTGAAAATTTATCAAATGGCTATCAGCAACGCGTTGGCATTGCACAGGCGATTATTCACAATCCTATGGTGGTTATTTTGGATGAGCCGACGGTTGGTTTGGATCCAGTACAAATTCGTGATATTCGTGCTTTGATTAAAGAAATAGGGCAAGAGCATAGTGTGATTGTTTCTACCCATATTCTGCCAGAGGTTGAAATGGTCTGTGATCATGTGCAAATTATTGACCAAGGTAAACTAGTATTTAATGGTGATATTGAGGTGTTAAAACGCCAACGGATGGGTAATAAATTATTAGTCGGTTTTAATCACTTGCCCGAGCTTGCTATGGTAGCCAACATTCAAGGTGTTTCTGAGGTTGAGTTGGCTGACCATAATATGGTGCGCATTCGGATTGAAGATGGCGCTGAACCACATGAGGCGATTGTAGAAGCGGCTGTTAAAAATGGTTGGGGCTTGTATCAAATAGCCCCTGACCAAACGAGTTTGGAGGATGTGTTTATTCAACTCACTTATCAAGACAGCTCGCAAGAACAAGCTGCTTAAAGTAGATGCTTTAGAGGAATTTGAGAATGATCATCAGTATTGCAAGAAAAGAATTAAAGAGTATGTTTGCATCGCCAATGGGCTGGATTATTTTGGCGTTGCTCATGTTTGCATTCGGTACCTATTATTTGAATGGGGTCAATAATTACTTTGAAGTCATGTCTGGCGCAATTCGTCCTGCTGAGCGCTATGGGGTAACCCAGTTCGTTGGTCAAAATGTATATGGTTTGGCGTCTTTTATTATGTTGTTCGCAGTGCCATTACTTTCTATGCGCTTGATTTCAGAAGAGCGTCGCAATCAAACCTTACCATTTCTGTTTAGTGCGCCATTATCTATTATCGAAATTGTAGTCGGTAAGTTTATTGGTTTGGTCATCTTCTTAAGTATTTTGATTATTTATATTGCTGTGATGCTCTCTACACTTAACCTTTGGTCAGATATTGATTTTGGTTATATTGCCGCCAATTCGATTGGCTTGTTTTTATTGTTGGCCAGTTTTTCTGCTTTGGGTTTATATTTTTCTAGCTTAACTTCGCAACCAGTTGTGGCGGCTATTTTTAGTTTTATTGCCTTGTTTGTGCTGATGATTTTAGATCGCTTTTTTGCTGGCGATCCGAGCAGTACAATGGCACAACTTTCTTTTATGAAGCATTTTCAATCGTTTGCTGCTGGTTTGATTGACTCAGCAGATATTGTTTATTTTTTGTTATTTATTCTTACTTTTTTAATTTTAACGATTCGTCGGCTAGACGCAGACCGTTTAAGAGGCTAATCAGGTTACAGTATGAAAATGAATCGCAGTTTAAAGCTCCAAATGTTGGCGCAAAGTTGGTTTTTTGTTATTTTATTTATCGCATTGGTCGTCATTTTAGGGTTTCTTGCACACCAATATCGTCACGCTGTTGATATTACGCAAGCCAACCGTAACCTCTTAACGCAGGGCAGTATTGAGGTGCTTGCGCAAATGAAAGATCCGGTGAATATTACGGTATTCGCTACAAACGACGATCCTAGTCGTGGCGATACCTTTCGTAAGGGGATGTTAGACTTTGTTGCGCGCTATCAGCGTGAGAAAAAAGACATTACCCTCACTTTTATTAACCCAACTGAAGAGCCTAAACTGGTTCAAGAAGCCAATATTAAGCAAGATGGCGAAGTGGTGGTTGAGTACAACAAGCGCACTGAACATATTTTTCCTCCCATCGTAGAGCAAGATATGACGAATCTATTGGTTCGTTTGTCGCGGACTAATACCAAGCCAGTGATGTTTTTAGATGGTCACGGTGAACGCCATTTGCAGGGGATTAAAAACCACGATTTAGGTGAGTTTGGTAAACAGTTAGAAGCAAAAGGATTTAAGTTTGCTAATCCTGATTTAACAATTGCACAAGATGTGCCAAGAAACGGTGCGATGTTGGTTATCGCTAGTCCGCAGGTGGATGTGAGTGAAATTGAAGCGAAAAAGATTAAGGCTTATATCGAATCTGGCGGGAATTTACTGTGGTTGCTTGATGATGACAATTTACGTGGGCTTGATGAAGTTGCTGATTATTTAGGCATTCAAGTGTCGCCTGGTATTGTGGTTGATATGTCTGCAGCGCAGTATGGAGCAGATGCGAAAGTTGCTTTCAATAGTATGTATGGCGATCATGCGATTACACGCAACTTTCAATTGCGCACGTTGTTTCCTGAGGCACACGAAGTTGATGCACAAGCCTCTTATGAGTTTGGTTGGAAGGTAGGCCGTTTAGTTGATGTTGCACCCAATGGTTGGCTAGAGTCTGAAAGAATAGAGGCTGGTGTCCAAAATAAAAAAGTCAGCTTTGACGTTGAGACTGATAAACGCGGTCCAATTAATATTGGTATTACGCTTGAGCGCACCTATGGAAAAAAAGGTCAGCGCGTGGTGGTGATGGGGAATGCTAATTTCTTATCTAATACGTTTGTAACCAACGGAGGCAATCTTGATTTCGGTATTAATATTGTGAATTGGTTAGCTGGCGATGATGAGCTTATTACGATACAACCAATGCCACTTAAAGATGCGAATATAGCGATACCGAGCACTGACGCTGGTCGTATGGTTGCATGGACGGTCTTTCATAGTTTTCAGTTTTTTATTCCATTGGGCTTTGTGATTGCGGGCTTTTGGTTATGGTGGAGACGCAGGAAAGCTTAATATTAGTTTGAATAGATTGAATAATAGACAATGAAAAAAAGATGGATATTGAATGTAATGATGCTGGCTGTCGTTGCTGGCTTGGTTGCTTTTCTTTACTTAAGACCGCAAACAGTCGTTGAAGAAAAAGCCAATTATGAAGTTTCACAATTAAAACTCGCAGACATTCAAACAGTTAAGATTGAGTTTCCTGCAAAGTCGCCAGTGATATTTGAGAAGTCAGACGGTTATTGGCTGATGAAAGCGCCCTACAAGCAGCGTGCTGATCAGCTATCAGTACAACGTATTTTGTCTATTATTGCGGCGAAAAGTGAATATAAGTTTCCCATCTCAGATTTAGCCAAATTTGGTTTAGATAATCCACTAGTTCGAGTAACGATGACTAATGAAGGTGGCGAACAGGTGTTTAGTTATGGTGCTTATAACACGGTGACTAACGAACAGTATATTGCTTATCAAGATGGCGTTTATTTATTAAGTGTGGGTTATTCTGAAGCAGCCAGTACGCAGCCAATTGAAATGGTTGACAAAAATATTCTGTCACCTGCAGAGGCTAAGCAATTGACGGGTTTTGATTTCTCATTTTTAGAGCAATGGGAAGAGTTGCATTTGAATCTTGATATCGATAATGGCCAATGGAAAACCAATGTGGCGAAAGCGAAACCTACGCAAAATGACTTAAATGAATGGTTGGAATTCAGTTGGAAACAAAACCCTGCAAAACAGGTTGAGACATATACACCAGATCGCAACGCAAACTATCCTTCTTTAACGCTTAAAATGAGTAATGGCAAAAAAGTGCGTATTGAAAAAATGATGGAATCGCCAGAGTTGTTACTGGCAAGACCTGATGAGGGATTAATTTATCACTACAATAACGATGTGGGGTTTACCATGCTTAATCCACAATTGAATCTTAAATAGCCTTGCGATATGCCGGAACTGCCTGAGGTTGAAATAACGCGACAGGGCTTGCTACCACTCGTCGAGCAGTCGGTTAAATCTATTGTAATACGCAACGCATCAATGCGTTGGCCTATCCCAGATCACTTGCCAAATACTTTAAGCAATCAACGCTTAATCAGTTTAAAGCGCCGTGCTAAATATATATTAGCAAACTTTGAAAACGGTACGTTGCTTATCCATCTTGGAATGTCTGGGCATATTACTTTGCTAGATAGAAACTACCCGCCAGAAAAACATGACCATTTTGATATTCAGTTTCACAATGGATACGTGTTACGGTTAAATGACCCAAGGCGATTTGGTGCTGTGTTATGGGCAGGTGCTAATCCGGATGATCACGTTTTATTGAAGATGTTGGGGCCTGAGCCGCTAGAGGAGGCATTTAATGCAAACTATTTGCATCAGCAAATGCACTCACGCCAGGCCGCTATTAAAAATACCATCATGGATGCGCATTTGGTTGTTGGTATCGGCAATATTTATGCGAATGAATCACTCTTCCGTGCGCGTATTCACCCAGAATGTCCAGCCAATCAACTGAGTCAAAAACAATGTGAGAAGCTCGTTAGTGAAATTAAAGCGACATTAACAGATGCTTTGGAGGCAGGTGGAAGTAGTTTGCGAGATTTTATTGCTGTTAATGGAAAGTCTGGGTATTTTCAACAAAGCTATTTTGTCTATGGGCGTGCAAATCAATCATGTAAGGTCTGTGGCAATCGTATCAATAATATTAAATTAGGGCAGCGCTCGACTTTTTATTGTCAACATTGTCAGAAATTAAAGACGTAAATTTTTTCTGGTTTTTATTTGATTGGATGGAGGGCTAAGTTCTGGTGCATAAGCGAGCACTAGGTTACGTCCGTTATTTTTTGCTTTGTACATCGCTTGATCTGCGTGGTTGAGTAACTCGTCTATCGTATTACCAATGTCTGATACGCCAAAGCTAGCAGTAATGGCAATATTGTTCTGCTGTGGAAGCATAATAGACATTCCTGCAATGACTTTTCTGAATGTTTCAGCAATGTGCATTGCTTTTTTGAGGTTTAGATTAGGGAGTAGCATGGCAAACTCTTCACCTCCCAATCTACAACAAACATCTGACGATCTTAGATTTTGAATGAGCAATGAGGCTATGCGCTGCAATGCGATATCACCAGCGATATGACCATAGGCATCATTTATTTTTTTAAAGTAATCGACATCGAATGTAATGAGGCAAATAGGTGATGCGTTCATTTGACACTTTGCAAGTATCTTTGGCGCCATTTCAAAGAAAGCGCGGCGATTGTTTAAGCCAGTTAACACATCTGTGTGAGCGAGCGTTTTGGCTTTCTTAATAGATTTCCTTAACTCATAAGCCAACTCAAAATGACCAGTCAATGTTTTTTGAGATGAATGACAGGTGCTAAGGCAACCAAAAAACATCAGACAAGCGGCAATACCAAGCCAAAATGTTTCATATGCGTTATAAGTCAGCAGTGTGACAATAATGGGTACGAAAAAAAGGCACACTGTACCAACCTGCATGTAACGAATTTTTCTATACCAAGAAGTGGAGGCTGCGGCAAGACCAATAGAAAAAATACTAATAATCAAAACGACGTTAATATTATCCTTTGGCATGATGACCAGCAGCCCTATACTCCAGTGAATAACCACCATAAATAGAGAGATAGCATAGGGTGACTCCCATTTGAGTAATTGTGCACCACTGACTGTGTTCTTTTTAAAAATGATCATTAAAGAAACACGAAGCAAACACAAGAAAATAGTAATACATAACCAGATTAATAGTGATGTCTGATTAACGCTATGCCAGAGTGTAGCGACGAGAGAAATACCAATCATTCCGCTTAGGATGGCGGGAGTAAAACTATTTAAATAGAGTAGCCTTATTTTTTTGGCGAGAATATATTGTTCTTTTGCATCCACTTTATTGATTCTTTTGTCTTGTTAGTAGAAAGTGCAACAATTTATTAATTTATCATATTTAATGATATGTCTATGTAATGCTATTGGTAAAATTAAGTTAATTAAACGTGTGTTTTTAATTGAAAAGGATGAAGATAATAAAAGCAGATTGTGAAATGACGACTGCAACTAGGCTTGCAGTGAATATTTTCTGCCACTTTACTTGTTGTGCTTGCACTTTGATTAAGGTGTTGATTTCAGCACGCAAGGGAGATGTTTGTTCCTCATTGGTTTGCTGAGTCAGAAATTGGTGGGCAAGGCGTGGCATTTCTGGCGCAGTTTTAAGGATAAAAGGCAATTCTTCTTTTATTGATTTTGCTATCTTACGCCAACCTAATTGCTCACTCATCCAGCGTTTTAGAAAGGGTCGTGCAGTCTGCCACAAGTCAATATTTTCATCTAAGTCACGACCTAGACCTTCGATATTGAGTAATGTTTTTTGTAACATAATCAGTTGTGGTTGTATGATCACTCCAAAACGGCGTGACATTTGAAACAGGCTCAGCAAAGTGCGACCAAACGAAATGTCTTTTAATGGCTTGTTAAAGATAGGCTCACAAATCGCACGAATTGCAATTTCTAATTCCTCTTTGTTAGTATCTTTTGGTACCCAGCCAGAATCGATATGTGCTTGTGCAACATCGCGATAGTCGCGGTTAAAAAAAGCCAAAAAATTACGGGCAAGATAATACTTATCTGCTTCATTGAGGTTGCCCATGATACCAAAATCCAAAGCAATGTAACGGCCATCATCCGTCACCTGGATGTTGCCGGGATGCATATCTGCGTGAAAGAATCCATCACGGAACACTTGTGTGAAAAATATATCTACGCCGTCATGCGCTAGCTGCGAGAGACTGATATTTTTTGCCAATAATCTTTTTTTGTCTCGTATCGATGTGCCATGCATACGCTCCATTGTCATCACAGAGGTGCGACAGTAGTCCCAGTAAACATCAGGGATTAAAAGTGGTTTATTGCCTTTATGCAGACTGAAATTACGTTTTAATTGTGAGCAGTTAGCAGCCTCTAAAGTAAGGTCTAATTCGTGTTTTGTATGTCGGGCAAATTCGCTCACAATCTCCAGTGGTTTTAAACGTTTACTTTCGCTAGAGATGGTTTGAATTAACCATGCCAGTGACTTTAAAATGGATAGATCTTGTTCAATCACTTTGTCTATATTAGGGCGCAATACCTTTACTGCTACTTCTTCACCATTGATTAAGCGAGCAAAATGAACTTGTGCGATAGATGCACTAGCAACGCAATCTTCATTAAATTCTGCATAAATTGTGTGCAGTGGCTGATTAAATGCTGTTGTAATAGTTTTCTCTATTGCTGCATAGGCAATCGGAGGGACTTGGTCTTGTAACTTTGCTAGCTCATTGGCAACATCTTCTGGCAATAAGTCTCTGCGTGTTGACAATACTTGGCCAAACTTAACAAAAATAGGACCAAGCTTTTCTAATGCTAAGCGCAAGCGAATCCCACGGGCTAGCTTCTTGCTTCGCCAGAAAAGGCATACTTTAATGAATGAAATTAAGGGCTGAAACCCGTTTGTTTGATTGATGAATTCGTCAAGACGAAACCAAAGCACTATCCAGATAATGTAAATGAGACGAAGATAATGCATCTTAATGTAAATCGCTTTCTTGAACCATTTTCTTTAGTTTTTCTAGTTTTTTCTGTAAACGAGCAAAGTCGCTGCGTGCAGTATCAACGTCGGCATTAAACTGTTCAACTTGCCATTTTTTAGCCAATATTGGTTTTTCTTCTTGCCAATATTCGGTCAGCATGTCTGCCATGTTTATCGCTTGCTCTTTGGCTATCGTTGCTGTTTTTTTACTCAATGCGGCAATTTTATTAGCAGGAATATCACCCACTAGCTTGCTAATGTCTTCTTCAATATCCCAACGCATGTGTTGCAATATTTTACTTAGCTCAGAAGCTAAATGCGTGTCGCCTTCAATGTTGATGCGCATTTTTGCAGCCTCATCTTTAGCCAAAAGACGTAAAGCTAGACTGGGAGGAATATGAATGGTTGCATCTGCCACAGCGCGATCAGTGGCAATAGCTAAGCTGCCATCTTCTAAAATAAGCAAGCTGGTGGAGATAAAACCAACATTAAACTGTATAACTTTCCCTGAAAAGGCGAGTAAATGCTGGCGCGACCAATTATTTTGGTTGGTAATATGTTGTAAAAATGCAGCGGCTAACGGTTTGAACATAAGCAATTCGTTAAACTTTATAGCCCTTATGCAGGGCGACAATGCCAGCGCTTAAATTGTAATAGCCTACCTTGCTTAAGCCCGCATCTATCATCATTTGTTTGAGCGTTTCTTGATCTGGATGCATACGAATCGACTCTGCTAAATATTCATAACTTTGTGCATCATTGGCAATGAGTTTTCCCATAAACGGCAAGAATTTGAAAGAGTAAGCATCATAAACTTTGCTCAAAGGATCCCACACTTTTGAGAACTCCAGTACTAATAAACGGCCGCCAACTTTAAGCACACGCTGCATTTCTTTTAATGCACGGTCTTTATGTGTCATGTTACGTAACCCAAAAGCGACAATAACGCAGTCGAAGGTATTATCTGCAAATGGTAAAAATTCTGCATTGCATTGTGCGGCTGGCACGTTAAGGCCAGCATCTATCATATTGTCACGCCCGACTGCTAGCATGGAGGCATTAATATCGGTCAGAATAACCTGGCCTGTAGCGCCGACTTTTTGACTAAATAATTGAGATAAGTCGCCGCTTCCACCTGCAATGTCTAGCACACTATCGCCTACATTTACGCCACTGGTATTCACAGTAAACCGTTTCCATAATCGATGCATACCAGCCGACATTACGTCATTCATGATGTCATATTTTTGTGCAACAGAATGAAAAACTTCACCTACTTTTTTCTGTTTTTCTTCCTCTTTAACCGACTGAAAGCCAAAATGTGTTTCTTTATTACTCATCTCGATTCCTTTATGCTATTGGCTTTCTTTGATGACCAGCCGCATCTAACTTGCCAATATATTCTAACCATAACGCTTGATAATGTTCGGCTAAATAATACAGGTAGTCCCATGAATACAAACCAGTATCATGCCCATCTGTAAAGATAAGTTTAATCGCATAATTACCAACAGGCTCGATAGCGGTGATATTGACATCTTCTTTGCCAATTTGTAACACTTCTTGTCCAGCTCCATGACCTCTCACTTCTGCCGAAGGAGAATAAACGCGTAAAAACTCACATGACAATTTGCATTCGGTGTTGTTGTCGAATTTAATTTCTAACAGTTTAGAACTCTGGTGCAATTTAATATCTATCGGGTTGGGCGTGTTAGCATCTAGACCGCTCATGTGTATCTTACCGTAATATGTGAAGGAAATAGAATGATAGCAGAACATTGTGCGGCATGATTGTATTGCACATTTTTATGCAACATCATTCTGGGCTGGTGCCATTTGTCGTGTAAAAGCCACCGCTTGTCAGAATCTAGTTTAGATAGCCTTGAAAAGGTGTTGTATAGATTGAATTAATTGACCGTCATGATAGAGTGACGATGATAATAAAGCCAGTTAAGGATATTCAATATGGCAGATAGCAATTTAGAAAGTCATCTAGACGCCTATTCTGAATGGCGAGCGGGGCTTGTTGATAGCATCGGTGACTACCGCAATTGGCTGAACGAGCAGGAGCTAAATGAGGCGCAAATCGATCAACGTATCAATGAATTACTAGCGCGTCTCAATGAGGATAAGCTGAATGTGGCTTTTGTTGCTGAATTCTCACGTGGTAAATCTGAACTGATTAATGCCATTTTCTTTGCTGAGTATGGGCAACGGCTGCTGCCTTCAGGTGCTGGCCGAACCACAATGTGTCCAACTGAGTTGCTGTATGACGCATCACAACCTTACTGCCTTCAATTACTCCCGATTGCTACCCGTGCATTTGATGTAAGCACCACAGAGTATAAGCGTTATCCTGAAGAGTGGACGGTTATCGAGTTCGATATTGATTCGAGTGAGAGTATGGCAACTGCTTTTGAACAAGTGAGCCAGACAAGATATGTGACAATTGAAGAGGCAGAAAAATATAAGTTGTTTGATGCGAGTAGTGATGATGGTGCCTTGAACGCAGATGAGGATGGTTTAATAGAGGTTCCGTGTTGGCGTTATGCTGTCATTAATCTACCACACCCTCTGTTGGAAAAAGGCTTGGTTATTTTTGATACCCCTGGTTTAAATGCGATTGGTACAGAGCCAGAACTTACCCTGAATATGCTACCCAATGCGCATGCTGTTTTATTTGTGTTGGCAGCAGATACTGGTGTGACTAAATCTGAAATTGAGATTTGGCGTCAATTTATATGCGATACACGCTG
>CBFHHI010000007.1:0-46200 GCA_965655675.1 Methylophilaceae bacterium
AATTTATTTCCATTTGCCCAGTTAACTCGCGTTCGAGTTGTTGCTTACCCATTAACACAAGCCCTACACCTGTTGCATATCTCGGGTTATTAATTACCTCCGACAACCCTTCTATATAGCGCGGCATGCCTAATCGAACTGGCATATGAAAAATCTCTTCGCCTAACTCAATCATGCCGCGCATCATAGAAGAGCCACCTGTAATCACAATGCCTGAAGCAATCATTTCTTCCATGCCGCTACGGCGTAGCTCCTGCAATACCAATTCATAAAGCTCAACGACTCTTGGTTCTATTACTTCTGCCAATGTTTGCAATGAAAGCTGTCTTGCCTCACGCCCATCAACTCCTGGCACCTCAACAATTTCACGCGGATCTGCCAATTGACGTAGTGCGCAACCATGTTTTACTTTGATATCTTCGGCCGATTGCGTTGGTGTTCGAAAAGCTACCGCAATATCATTGGTAACTTGATCACCTGCAATTGAAATGACTGCCGTATGGCGAATTGAGCCACTCTTGAATACAGCAATATCTGTTGTACCGCCGCCAATATCGACCAAACAAACGCCCAACTCTTTTTCATCTTCGGTCAATACCGCGTTGCTAGAAGCTAGCGGCTGTAGAATAAGGTCACTTACATCTAGGCCACAACGTTTAATACATTTCACAATGTTTTGAGCCGCAGCAACAGCGCCAGTCACAATATGCACCTTTACTTCGAGTTTTAACCCGCTCATGCCCATTGGCTCACGCACATCGTCTTGACCATCAATAATGAATTCTTGTGTCAAAATGTGCAGAATTTGTTGATCCGCAGGTAATGCAATTGCGCGTGCCGTTTCTACCACCCTATCTACGTCCATTTGGGTGACTTCTGCATCTTTAATTTTTACCATGCCATGCGAATTAAGACTCTTAACATGGCTGCCTGCGATGCCTGTAAAAACGCTACTTATCTTGCAATCAGCCATCAGTTCAGCTTCCTCAATAGAGCGCTGAATCGCTTGCATGGTTGAATCTATGTTAACTACAACCCCCTTTTTAAGTCCCCTAGACGGATGCTGGCCTAAGCCAATGACTTTTGCACTGCTATCTGGCAATAGTTCTGCCACTATCGTCACAATTTTAGAGGTGCCGATATCCAACCCGATAATCAGGTTTTTACCTTCGCGCACTTTGCTCATTTACACTCCCTTTTCATATCTGGCCAACTACTTTCATCTGTGTTAGAGGCGATTTCTGCATTGATAATTTTTTCGTCTGACGCACCGAAAATCCATTCGGATAGCGCAAATCTGCGTATTGTATTGTTGTGTTCAAATGACTCAATACCGTTTGGTAAGCGACTGAAAATTGATTCAACCTTGCATTCATATGCTCCCTTCCCAGTGCTATTGATACATTTTTATCTGTTTTTATTTCCCAGGAAAAACGCGCCGATAAATTAACTTGTGTGACTTTCATATCAATCCCAAGCAAAATTTTTCTAAATTGTGCATACTGTTTAGCAACCTCTTTTACTGCGCTACCCGCACCATAAAATACTGGTAAATCGGCATCAGAAGCGCCATGAAATAATTCCCCATAGGTATTAACCAATGCAATATCGCCCCATCTAGCTAACGCTTTATGCTCTTCTATCTCTACATTAATCGTGCTGGGCCAATGTCTGCGCACACTCACGTTTCTTGTCCATGGTAATTTTTCAAATGCATCTCGTGTTTTCTTTAAATCCAATGTAAAAAAATTACCCATTAAGTGTTCTTCTACAATCAATTCCACTTGCTTTCGACTCACATGTTCAAGCTGACCACCCACTTCAACTACATGAATCGGAAAGATAGGTAATCGTATAAAAGCAATGATGAGGCCATACAACAACATCAAGATTGCTGTTGCATATAAGGCATTTGCTAGCCAATTCAATTGATTAGGCTTGTGCCACATCACTCAACCTCTTGTTTAAAGTCGTCTGTAAAATATCCACAACCAATGTGTCAAAATCAATCCCCGCTGCTTTTGCCGCCATAGGGACTAAACTATGGTCGGTCATACCTGGGCTGGTGTTCACCTCCAAAAAATAGTGCTTACCTGTCTCATCCATTAAAAAATCAACCCGTCCCCAGCCACTACATCCAATCGCATGAAAAGCATGTAAGGCTTCTTGTTGAATGTTTGCCTCAACCTCCGCACTTAAGCCACTGGGACATAAATACTCGGTATCGTTTCGCAAGTATTTCGCTTCAAAATCGTAAAACTCTGTCTTCGGCACAATACGTATAATCGGTAGTGCTTTTTCACCAAGAATCCCAACCGTATATTCACCACCATTGATACAGGCTTCCGCTATTACCAGCGGGTCTGCTTTAGCCGCTATTGCATAAGCGGCTTGCAGCTCTCCCGATTTTTTTACTTTAGTAATACCAATGCTAGACCCCTCATTTGCAGGTTTAACAAAAATTGGAAAGCCTAATTTTTTTTCTATTGCCGCAAAGTCACTTTGTGCATGCACCAGCTCAAATGCTGGCGTCACCACTCGCGCTTCATCCCACTTTAGTTTGGTTTGCCATTTATCCATGCCAATTGCTGAAGCGGTGACCCCACTGCCCGTATAGGGCACTTCCATCGCATCTAATATGCGTTGAATCGTACCGTCTTCGCCATATTTACCGTGCAGCGCAATAAACACACGGTCATAATTCTCTAAATCAGCAACATCTTGGTAGGCAGGATCAAATGCAACAGCATTCACACCTTGTCGAATGAACGCGTCTAACACAGCACGACCACTCTTAAGCGATATTTCACGCTCTCCAGATTCACCACCTAGCAGCACTGCAACACGGCCAAATTGATTGATATCTTGTTTATGCATGCTCACCAATCACCTTTACTTCTTGTTGTAACATAACGCCTTGTTGTGTAAATACAGCTTGTTTTACATGTTCAATGAGAGATTCAATGTCTTGCGCGGTGCAACCTCCAAGATTCACGATAAAGTTGGCATGCTTGGATGACACTTGTGCCTGACCTATTTGAAAACCCTTTAATCCAGATGCTTCAATTAATCTTGCGGCAAAGTCCCCTTCAGGGTTGCGGAAAGTTGATCCGCCACTTGGATAGTTCAGTGGCTGGCTGGCTAAACGCTTTGCCAATAAATCTTTTATTCTATTAGTCGAGGCTCGTGGATCACCTTCTGCCAACTTAAACCATGCAGCAGCAAACCATTCATCTGCAACTGGCATAGTGACACTGCGATAGCCGGTCACAAAGGCATCTGCTTTTCTAATATACGTATTACCGTATCGATCAATGGTTAATACTTGCTCCACAATGTCCCACGTTACTCCGCCATAACAGCCTGCATTCATTGCCAAGGCACCTCCAACCGTACCAGGAATACCTGCCATAAATTCAGCGCCCATTTGGCTGTTTGCAGCACTAAATTTGGCTAGCTTGCCGCAAGTAACACCCGCCTCAGCATAGAGATAAGCCCCATCCGTTTTAATCGTCTTCAGTGCTTGATGCATCACAACAACCGTGCCGCGAACGCCCCCATCTCTGACCAATAAATTACTGCCTAAGCCAATAAAATAAACTGGTTCAGTTGGATCTAATTCAGTCAAAAATGCAATCAAGTCCTCTAAACCATCCGGCATAAATAAAGCATCTGCTGTCCCACCAACACGCCAGCTGGTATAGCGTGCCAAAGGCTCGTTTTTCAATGCTCTTGTGTTTAGTTGACTTTGTATCATTGCATGATTGCTTTCGTTTTATGTGCAACCTGACCAATACTGCCAGCTCCCATCACAATCACCACGTCATCGGCTTGTACAACACTCATAATCGCTTCTGGTAATGCTTCTGTTGTTTCTATATAAATTGGACTCACTTTATCCAATACCTTAATTGCACCAATCAGCGTCTGCGTGTCGGCCGCCACTATAGGCGCTTCTCCTGCCGAATATACTTCTGTTAGCAATGCAACATCCACGCTAGAAATCACCTGCACAAACCCCTCAAAGCAATCTCGTGTGCGGGTATAACGATGTGGCTGAAAAGCCAAAACCAATCGCCTATTAGGGAAAGCGTCTCGCGCTGCAGCAATCACTGCACGCATTTCCACAGGATGATGGCCGTAATCGTCAATCAAAGTAAACGTTCCTCCTTTACCCGTGGAAACTTCACCATAACGTTCAAAACGGCGGCCAACACCTTTAAACTCTGCCAATGCTTTAATAATGGCGGCATCAGATACATTCAACTCACTGGCAATGGCAATGGCAGCCAACGCATTTAATACATAGTGTTTACCTGGCAGATTTAATGTCACGTCCAACTCTGTTACCACGCCATTTGTACGCGTTACTTTAAAATGCATCTTGCCGTTATCTGCACGAACATCAGTCGCGCGAATACCCGCATCATCGCTAAAACCATAGGTGGTGACAGGCTTGGTAATACGCGGCAAAATTTCACGCACATTGTGATCATCAATACACACCACAGCCATTCCCCAGAAAGGCAATTGTTGCAAAAATTCAACAAAGGCATTCTTCAACTTATCAAAGCTATGCTCATAGGTTTCCATATGATCACGGTCAATATTCGTCACCACTGCTAGTATTGGGCTCAAATGTAAAAACGATGCATCAGATTCATCAGCCTCAACCACAATATGTTCACCTGCCCCAAGCCTTGCGTTGGTACTTGCCGACTCTAGTTTTCCGCCAATCACAAAGGTTGGATCCATACCCGCTTCTGCTAATATGCTGGCCACTAAGCTGGTTGTCGTTGTTTTGCCGTGGGTTCCTGCAATCGCAATACCTTGCTTAAAGCGCATCAACTCTGCCAACATTAATGCACGTGGCACTACTGGAATATGATGCGCTCTCGCAGCAACCACTTCAGGATTTTGATCACTCACTGCTGTTGAAACCACTACCACATCAGCGTCGCCTAGATTGTCTGCCGCGTGACTTTGATATAACGTTGCACCAAAACTTTCCAATCTTTTAGTCGTCGCATTACGCACCAAGTCGGAGCCACTGACCTTGAATCCTAAATTAATCAAAACCTCAGCGATACCACTCATGCCGATACCACCAATACCAACAAAATGAATGTTTTTTACTTTGTGTTTCATGCTGTTACTCCCGCTAATGCGATGCATGTATTTGCTACAGCAACAGCAGCTTCTGGCTTCGCTAATGCGCGCGCTTTGTTTGCCATGTCTAAACAGCTTTGCCGTGTGAGTTGTCTCAATATTTCGCTCGCTTTTTCTACATTAAAAGCTGTTTGCTGTATTAATATCGCCGCGCCGTTTTCACTTAAATATTGTGCATTGGTTGTTTGATGATCATCCACCGCATGCGGAAAAGGCACCAAAATACTAGCAACACCAACGCAAGCCAATTCAGCCACAGTTAATGCGCCAGCACGACAAACCACCACATCAGCCCACGCATAGCGTGCGGCCATATCTTGGATATAGGCTTTCGTCTCTGCAACGACACCAGCTTGTAGATAATTAGCTTCTAAGGTTGCAATGTGTTTTTCACCCGCTTGATGCACCACTTCTGGACGCTCGGCTTCTGGTATGCTCGCTAGTGCCTTTGGCAACACATCATTTAAAGCAGTAGCACCCAAACTGCCACCAATGACTAACAATTTCAATTGGCCTGTTCTGTTTGTGTAACGTATTTCAGGTACTGGTAGATGGGTAATATCCTGACGAACGGGATTGCCCACTAATTCAGCTTTATCACCAAAGGCTGCAGGAAAAGCAGCCAGTACTTTATTAGCGAGAAAACTTAATACTCGATTAGTCAGTCCTGCAACTGAATTCTGCTCATGAATCACCAATGGCTTACCCAGCACTTTAGCCATCAACCCGCCTGGAAAAGCGGCAAAACCACCCATACCCAACACCACATCCGGCTGATACTGCCGTATTGCCGACACACTCTGCTGACATGCAATGCACAATTTCAATGGTAAGACGACCCAGCCTAATAAACCTTTGCCTCGCACGCCACGCATAGCCATCATCGCTTTACGATAAGGCTTGTCTGCGATTAAACGGTTTTCCATTCCACCTTCAGTAGCGAGCCAAACAATTTCCCAGCCTCGCGATTGCAAATAATCGGCCACGGCAATTGCTGGATAGACATGGCCACCAGTACCGCCAGCCATGACCATTAACGTTGGTTTTAATTGCTTAGCTGTCATACTGGTAAGCCTTTTTGAATGAGGCGATTTTCATAGTCGATTCGCAATAACACAGCGATTGCAATGCAGTTTGCCAAAATACCGCTGCCTCCAAAAGAAAGCAAAGGCAAAGTTAATCCTTTTGTTGGGAGTAATCCCATATTGACACCAATATTGATAATGGCCTGCACTGCAATCCAAACGCCAATGCCTTGTGCGAGCAAAGCCGAAAAATAGCGCTCATTTGCAGCCGCTTCTTTGCCAATCACAAAAGCACGAATCACTAACCAAGCAAATAAAAATAGTACGGTTAACACCCCAATAAAACCAAGCTCTTCTGCGATAACCGCAAATAGAAAATCGGTATGTGCCTCTGGCAAATATAATAATTTTTCTACACTGGCGCCTAATCCAACACCAAACCACTCACCACGACCAAAGGCAATTAACGCATGTGACAGTTGGTAGCCTTTCCCAAAAGGATCCGCCCATGGATCCATAAAACCTATTACACGTTGGAGTCGATATGGTGAGCTGACAATTAAAAAGTAGACCGCAACTGGCAATACTGCAACAAGACCAACAAACACCCAAATATTAATCCCCGCCAACCATAAAATAGATATTGAGATGGTAGCGATGACTGCAAGCGCGCCAAAATCAGGCTCTCTGAGTAATAAAAATCCAACCAATAGCATTACTGCTACCATCGGTAAAAAGCCTTTAACAATGCTGTCCATTTGCGCGGATTTTCGCACTGCATAATCTGCAACATACATGGCTGCAAATAACTTCATCAATTCGGATGGCTGTAGATTAATCACAAATAGTGACAACCAGCGTTGACTACCATTAATGTTTCTACCAACGCCTGGTATTAATACTAAGATTAATAAAGCGATAGCAAATACAAATAAATAGGGCGCCATTTTTTGCCACCATTCCATAGGTACTTGAAAAGCAACGTAACCTGCAACAAGACTGATACCAATAAAAATAGACTGCCTGACTAAGTAATAAGTACTTTGGTGTCCAATTGATGCATTCGCTTCCGCAATGGCGATTGAGGCTGAATACACCATGACTAGACCCAAGCCAAGTAATAACAATGTAATCCATAACAACAATTGGTCATATGAATGAACAGCCGCTTGCTGAGGTGTTGACATATTGTTTAGCATGTCACCACCTCTTGCTGTTTGACTGCATCAATAAATGCTTCTGCCCTATGTATGTAGTTTTTATACATATCAAAGCTAGCACAAGCAGGTGAAAGCAATACCGCATCGCCAGCTTGCGCAATACGTCGCGCAATCACAACCGCTTCACGCATATCTTGCGCGTGATACATGGGCACATCAGTTGCAATTAACACTTGCTCTATTAAACTGGCATCACGCCCAATTAATATCACTGCGCGCGCATGTTGACTAACAGGTGATTGCAATGGTGTGAAGTCTTGCCCTTTACCATCACCGCCTGCGATTAACACCACTTTTTGCGGTAATCCAGAGATGGCAGCGCAAGTTGCACCAACATTGGTTCCTTTTGAATCATCGTAATACTCAACATCGTCTACCGTCGCAACCCATTGCACACGATGTGCTAAGCCTTTGAAATTATATAAAGCATTCAATAAAGGCGCATATTCCAAGCCAATCGCTCGACAAAGTGCGATTGCCGCTAGTGCATTGGCCGCATTATGTGCGCCTTTAATCGATAAATCTGCTGCATTCATTAAGTGTTGCTGACCATCACACAACCAGATTTCATTATTTTCATCTTGAATGCCAAATGCGTTTGCATCAAAATCCAAACCAAAGGTCGTCACTGCTGCGCTTGGGCACTCCATAATCATGCTCCAAGCATCGTCACGGTTAAGCACTTGGTGTTTGGCTTTATAAAAAATATGGGCTTTAGCAGCGGCATAGGTAGCCAAATCACTATAGCGATCCATATGATCTTCTGTTAAGTTCAACATGGTGGCGGCATCGACCACCAAACTATTGGTTGTCTCTAATTGAAAACTAGATAGCTCTAACACATACACATCTGGCGTCTCCATAGCAAGCGCAGCCAATACTGGTAAGCCGATATTGCCAGCCACAATCGTTGTTAAGCCTGCCGCTTTACACATTTCACCCACCAATGTCGTCACTGTTGTTTTACCGTTGGAACCAGTAATCGCGATTACTTTTGCTTCAGTAGGTCGATAGCGGGCGAATAATTCAACATCACCAAGCACTGGAACGCCAGCTAATGCTGCTGCTTGAATCGCTGGCTCTGATATAGCAATACCGGGACTAACAACTAATAAATCTGCTTTTTTCAAAGCTGCTGCGTCTAGCGGTCCTAACATCATATTGATGCTAGGAAACTCAGCTTTCACGGCTGCTATGTTGGGTGGATGATCACGCGTATCGGCTACCGCAACATTTGCACCTTGTGCAGATAGCCAGCGCAATGCTGACAGACCCGTTTCACCGAGCCCTAATACCAATGCATATTTATTTTGTAACGTATTCATCATCTGATTTTTAATGCTGACAACCCAACTAAAACTAGCATCATGGTAATAATCCAAAACCGTACAACAACCTGGGTTTCTTTCCAGCCTTTTTGCTCATAATGATGGTGTAAAGGCGCCATCAAGAAAATACGCTTGCCTACGCCAGTTTTGTATTTGGTATATTTAAAATACATCACTTGCATCGCAACAGAGAATGTTTCAACAACAAAGACACCACCCATAATAAACAGCACAATCTCTTGTCGCACAATAACGGCAACAATGCCTAATGCACCACCTAATGCCAACGCGCCCACATCACCCATAAATACTTCGGCGGGATAAGCGTTAAACCATAAAAACCCTAATCCAGCGCCCGTCATCGCTGCACAAAACACCATTAATTCACCAGCGCCTGCAACATACGGCACACCAAGATATTTTGAAAAGTAAACATGGCCTGCAACGTAGGCAAAAATACCTAGCGCACTGCCGACCATCACAGTGGGCAATATGGCCAAACCATCCAAACCATCTGTCAGATTAACCGCATTGCTGCTACCAACAACGACCATGTAAGTAAGCACTAAAAATCCAACAAACCCCAATGGAAGTGCTAGATTTTTTATAAATGGAAAGATCAGTGTTGTTTCAATTGGTGATGCTGCTGTTTGATAGAGAAAGATAGCAACGCCGATTCCAATCAAACTTTGCCAAAATATTTTTGCTTTTGCAGACAGCCCCTTTGGGTTTCTGTGCACAACTTTACGATAATCGTCAACCCAGCCAATGGCACCAAAACCCAAAGTAGTCACCAATACCACCCAAATAAACCGATTATGTAAATCAGCCCATAACAATGTTGAAAATGCGATGGCTACCAGTATCAATGCACCACCCATGGTTGGTGTGCCTGCTTTAATCAAATGCGTTTGCGGACCATCATCGCGCACTGATTGCCCAACTTTATATTGGGTCAGTTTTTTAATCATCTTAGGCCCAATAATAAATGAGATGATGAGCGCCGTTAGCGTTGCCATGACTGCACGTAGCGTGATGTAGTTAAATACGTTAAACCCTTTGATATCTTGTGCCAAAAAACGGGCTAGCTCTAATAGCATTAATGTGCTCCCTCTCTATTTTTATTGTCTACAATAGCGTTAACAATTCGCTCCATCTTCATCGAACGCGATCCCTTAACTAGCACACAGGTATCAACTTGCATTTCTGCTTTAATCGCAGCAACCAAGGCGTCTAAAGAGGTAAAGTGTTGACCTCCTCTGCCAAAAACTGCACTTGCTTGCTGACTCATGTCACCGAAGCTAAACAAATGGGTCAGGTTTTTTTCTTTTGCATATTGGCCAACCTCGACATGCATCGCACTGGACTGATGCCCTAACTCAGCCATATCACCCATCACAAAAATCATTTTTTTAGCTGCCGCATTGCCTTGTGTGACCAATACATCAATCGCGGCTTTCATGGAATCGGGGTTTGCATTGTATGTATCATCAATGACTGTTGCTTGTTGATGTCCAGTATAAAAATACAAGCGACCTTGAACAGCATTAAACGCAGCAAGCCCTTCTGCAATCAATTGGTTGGGGATGCCTAGCGCAACAGCAACAGCACTGGCTGCCAAGGCATTAGATACGTTATGCTTACCTAAAGCTTTCATATCGAATGCAATGGCGCCTTCTGGTGTTTTAAGTCGAATGTGAGTGTGGGTATCGCGTGATGTATATTCCGCGGTGACATCGGCTGGTTTGTCTAACCCAAAGGTGATGATATTTCGCCCTTGGTTCAACGAAAACCAATAAGCAACAAAATCATCATCTGCGTTAATCACTGCCGTACCATCAGCTCCCAAGCCTTCAAAAATCTCTCCTTTTGCTTGTGCGATTGCCTCGCGTGAACCAAGCTCGCCGATATGCGCAGTGCCTGCATTATTAACGACAGCCACCTGCGGTCGTGCAAGATTCGATAAGTAGCGAATTTCATTTAAATGGTTCATGCCCATTTCAATGACTGCACAACGATGCTCCGAGCGTAGATTCAGTAAAGTGAGTGGGACGCCAATATCATTATTAAGATTACCTTTCGTTGCTAGAACATTGCCTTTGGCCAAATGTAAAATTGAAGCAATCATTTCTTTAACCGTTGTTTTGCCATTGCTGCCTGTAACCGCCACAACAGGTAAGGTAAATTGATTGCGCCAATAATGTGCTAACGTTCCTAATGCAATACGGGTATCTTTGACTAAGATTGCAGGACTAGCATTGCTGTGTTCATCTGAAATTAACGCAGCAGCAGCCCCAAGTTTAATGGCTTCTGGCGCAAAGTCGTTACCATCAAAATGCTGACCTTTGATGGCGACAAATAACTGCTCACTGACAATAGAACGACTATCCGTTCCTACACTGGTGATATTAACGTCTGCGCCGTTAATCGATGCGTTTAAAGCGGATGCAATTTCTGACAGCATCATGATACAGACCCTTCCTGATAATAGTTTAATGCTTGCTCCACTTGCTCCACATCGCTAAAGTGATGTTGCACACCCGCTATTTCTTGATACGCTTCATGGCCTTTTCCAGCAATTAAAACAATATCGCCTTTCTGCGCATTTCCTATCGCCATTGCAATTGCTTTAGCCCTATCAGCCTCAATCATGCAATCACCTTCGATTCCTTTTAATATGGCTTGAATAATGGCATCTACCGCCTCATAGCGCGGATTATCAGTGGTGACAATCACGCGGTCAGCAAACGCACTCGCTACTTTGCCCATCATCTGGCGCTTGCCAGCATCCCGATTACCGCCGCAACCAAACACACAAATCAATTGTTGCTTTGCTTGTCCTCTTAAAGTGATCAACACATTTTTTAAAGAATCCGGCGTATGCGCATAATCGACAACAACCAATGGCATGTTGCCGCCACCAAACTGCTGCATCCGTCCATTTAAGGGCTTCAACTGCTTGACCACATTAATAGCATCATCAAATGCAATATCGGACACTAATAAAGTTGCCAATACCGCCAATACGTTATACACATTAAATCGCCCAACCAAATCAACTTCTATATCCGCTTTGCCATATGGCGTTGTCACCATCAATTGCATAGCGGCATTTTCAAAACGAATATCAGATGCACGCACTTCACCACTATCGATACCATAAGTGAGTATATTGACTGCTGATGTGCTGAGGTTTTGCTTAATCCGCAAACCAAAATCATCGTCGCTATTCAACACCACATGCTTCAAAGTTTCCCATTTGAATAACTTCTCTTTGGCTAAGGCATAATTTTCAAACGTGCCGTGATAATCAAGATGATCTCTGGTTAAATTGGTGAGTACAGCCACATCAAATTTCACCCCATTCACTCGCCCTTGACTCAAGCCATGAGAGGAAACCTCCATCGCAACAACACCTACTTTCTGCTCAACGTAACTTGCTAATAACCGCTGTAGCAATAAAGCATCGGGCGTGGTGTTTGATGTTGGTGTTAACTGATTTAATAAGCCATTACCAAGTGTACCAACGACTGCCGTTTGCCTGTTCAATGCATCAAAACACTGCCCCAACCATTGAGTAACCGAAGTTTTACCATTAGTACCTGTTACCCCAATCATCCATAATTGACTAGACGGCATTGCATAAAAGCTTGCAGCAATCGCACCTGCTTCTTGTTTTAAATTGATGACAGGGGCATTCTCTATCTGCCAACGCTTATCCCAAACAAAACCTTCTGCCTCCCATAAAATCGCGCTGGCACCGTTATGAATAGCATCAGCTATATACGACCTGCCATCGGCAGACTCTCCAGGGTAGGCAAAAAACAGTGCCCCAGGCACTACTTCCCGACTATCGGCAGTGATTACGCTAGGCTTAATATGCTTCAGATAGTCAGTCATACCATCTCCTGAACATCATCAGCAAAACTGGGCACTATCACATTTTCATTTGGTGCATCTTGCGGTACCGCCAATAGCCTCAACACTTCTGACATCACACTACTAAATATAGGCGCCGCTATCGTTCCACCGTAATACTGTCCACTGGTTGGCTCATCTACCATAACAGCCATAATCAAGCGCGGATTGGATGCAGGTGCAAGACCAACAAATGAACCAACATATTTATCCCGCTCATATCCACTTGGACCTAACTTATGTGCAGTGCCTGTTTTGCCGGCAACGCGATACCCAGCCACTTGCGCTTTTGTGCCTGTACCGCCATCTTGCACCACTAATTCCAACATTTCTTTTACGCTATTCGCCACAGCGGCAGAAAATACTGGCTGCCCATCGGGCACCTTGTCTAATTTAATTAACGATACTGGTTTCAATTCACCATCATTTGCGAACACCGTATAGGCTCTGGCAAGTTGCAATAAAGTGACACTAATCCCATGCCCATAAGACATGGTTGCCTGCTCAATTGGTCGCCAAGTCTGATAGTCTCGCACTTTGCCACGCACTTCACCCGGGAATCCGATATCTGTTTTCTCCCCAAAGCCTAATTGATTGAATACAGTCCACAATTTCTTTTTATCTAAACTGAGCGCGATTTTTGCAGAGCCTACATTAGAAGACTTTTTAACCACTTCAGAGACCGTTAGCTCTGCGTAGGGGTGCGTATCATGTATGGTTGCGGGTCCAATTTTCATCGATCCAGGGGCTGTATCCACTTTTGTCGTGGCCGCATATCCACCAAACTGCAAAGCAGCCGCAGCAGTGATGGGCTTCATTGTTGAGCCAGGTTCAAACACGTCAGTTAATGCGCGATTCCGTGTCTTTCCTTTTATATTGGTCGGATTGTTAGGGTTGTAAGTTGGCAAATTCACCATCGCCAGCACTTCGCCTGTTTTAGCATCTAGCACCACCGCAGAGCCTGCTTTAGCTTTGTAGTAATCGATTGATTTAGAGAGCTCTCTAAAGACTAGATACTGGATTCGACGATCAATACTTAAAACCAATTCATGGCCATCACTTGGCTGTCTCACCACTTCTAACTCTTCAACGATTTGACCAGACCTGTCTTTAATAACACGGCGCTGGCCCGCTAAACCAGCAAGCTCATCGTTGCGAACAAGCTCTAAGCCTTCCTGTCCATTACCATCTACCCCAGTAAAACCAACCACATGCGATACAACATCTCCGGCTGGATAAAATCGCTTATATTCACGCTCTAAAGAAATACCTGCGATATTGAGCTGATCCACTTTTTCCGCTAAATCTGGCGAAATACGTCTTTTGATATAAACAAATTCTTTCTGTTTATTGCTTACCTTTTGATCAATGGCCTCGACACTCATGTCCAGCAATTCTGCTAATGCGCTTTTTTGTTTTTCACTCACCTGCGCAACCGAAGGGTTTACCCAAACCGAGGCAACCGGACTACTTCCTGCAAGAATGTCGCCATTTCTATCTTTTATTTTTCCTCTATCAGCTTGGAGCTCTAATGTACGGATATAACGATCGCCGCCTTTTTTCTGCAAAAAGTCCTTATTCATACTTTGCAAATACACGCTTTTAACAAGCAACAACCCAAAACCAATTAACACAAAAACCAACAATAAGCGCCTACGCCAGACTGGCAAGCCTACTACTTTTAGCTGCTGCTTATGTTGTCGTTTAAATTCCATGCTACTGAATACCCTTGTCTAATACGATGACCTGCACTTCTTTTGGAAGCGGCACCTTCATCTGCAATTGTTTCGTTGCCATTTCTTCAATACGAGAATGCATTGCCCAAGTGCTTTGTTCTATCTGCAATTGCTCAAACTCTGTTTTATATTGCGCCGCTACTACCATCAATTTCTCATACTCCACATTCGACTCGCGCGCCTCATGTTGTGAGGTCACCACACCCAAAGCAATCAAAATCAACACCATCAATAATGTTAAATTCAACTGCACTACACTACCGCCGTTCGCATGGCCACCCGCATCACTGCGCTTCGTGACCGAGGATTAAGTGCTATCTCACGATCACTCGGCTTCACCGCCCTCCCCACACTAAGCAACCGCGATTGGGGTAAATCTTTTGCCTTGACTGGAAAATTGGATGGCAAATCATCACGATCCGCCTCACTCTTGATAAAACGTTTCACCAGCCTATCCTCAAGCGAGTGAAAACTAATCACCACCAAACGTCCGCCTTCTGCCAACAAATTCAAACATTGCGGCAATATTAACGATAATTCCTCAAGCTCCTGATTTGCGAAAATCCGTAAAGCTTGAAAGGTACGCGTTGCAGGGTTCTTCCCCGGCTCAACCTTTGGGATTGCATTTGCCACGATCTTGGCAAGCTGCCCTGTAGTGGTGATGGCGCGCCCGTCATTGCGCTCCTTAATAATCGCCCTTGCAACCTGCTTAGCAAACCGTTCTTCACCATAATGTTTTATCACCTCTCCTAGTTGTTTTTCCGTTATTGTCTCCAACAACGCCGCTACCGTTTTGCCACGCGATTGATCCATTCGCATATCCAATGGGCCATCCAACCGAAAACTAAACCCTCGCTCACCCTCATCCACTTGCGGTGACGAAATCCCTAAGTCCATCAAAATACCGTCGACATTCGTTAACCCATGCTTTGCCACTAATCGATCTAATTCTGAAAAGTGCAAATGCTCCATATAAAAGCGTGGATCATCAATCTCCTGTGCGGCTGAAAAAGCAGCGATATCACGATCAATAGCAAACAAACGACCTGCCGGCCCCAATTGACTCAGAATTCTCCTACTGTGTCCGCCGCGACCGAAGGTACAGTCAATATAAGTACCCTCTTTTTTAATCGCCAACGCGTCCACCGCCTCAGCCAACAAAACGGTGATGTGCGCCTGTTCAGAATCTGCCGCCCCCAATACTGAAGAGGGCGCCACTTCAGCGCCCTTTGTCATAGTGAGAAACCCTCTAGTTCCGATGGCATTTCAAACTCACCATCCTCATTTACCGCTTCCTGACTCTGCCTAATCCAAGCCTCTTTACTCCACAGCTCAAAGTGACTACCTTGACCAATTAACATCACTTCTTTTTCCAACCCAGCTAATTCACGCAACGCAGGAGAGACCAATAATCGCCCTGCACTATCCAAACTAATATCTTCCGCATAACCAACCAAACGGCGCTGCAAAGCAGCCGACTTTTTATCAAAGCTAGATAAACTCATGATTTTGGATTGAATTGGCTCCCAAGCAGATGCTGGGTAAAGCAGCAAACACGGATGAGAATGCGCAGTTAACACCATCTCACCTGCAGATTGCACAAACAAGGCTTCACGGTGCTTAGTTGGAATCACTAAACGCCCTTTTGCATCCATATTGAGATTTGTTGCACCTTTAAACACTGTAATCCGCAGCCTTTGTGTTTGTTAAAAATAAGCAGCAAAGAGAATGATTAAAACGCACATACACCAAAGCCTATGTAAGTTATATCTCCCACAAAATACCACTTTTCCCCACTACTGGCCACTATAGTTAAAAAAAAAGTGCTTTGCAAGCACTTTTTAATGTTTTTTCTTTACAAGACAATGACTTAGCGGATTTTTGCACAAAAAACAAATTTGTTAATAAACATATAGTTATACGATTTACTGAATGTCATCTATCAGTAGTTTTTGATAGGTGTTTGAATTAGTTGAGCTGCAAAAAGTAATGTCGATAATATATATCATACGCCACTGATTCAGATGTTAAAATGACCGTGAAGTTAGCCAGACAGTCGCCGCTTAGCAATAAGGGGAGGAAAGTCCGGGCTGCACAGAGCAGGATGACGGCTAACGGCCGTACGCCGTGAGGCGAGGAATAGGGCCACAGAGACGAGCGTATTAAGTTACGGTGAAACGCGGTAACCTCCATCTGCAGCAAGACCAAATAGACTGGCAATAGGCGTTGCTCGCGCTGCCAGTGGGTAGGTTGCTTGAGCGTGTGAGTAATTGCAGGCCTAGATGAATGACTGTCCGTGTAGCAATACACGACAAAACCCGGCTTATCGGCTAGCTTCACATTCGATTTGACTGCCACACAACTAGCAACTCAATAGATGAGGACTAAACCTGCTATTAACAAAGGCAAGTAACTTGTGCACTGTTTCTCAATATAGTCGCTAGTGATCATAGCGAGTGTCATTGATTCAATAAGAAATCAAGGCAACAATCGCTTATTTCATTTTCCAGTGAACCATTTCTCCAGCTCTAAATGGTACTAGCATATCGCCATCATAAGGATATCGCTCAGGCACCTGCCAACTTTCTTTAACTAGTGTTACTTGTTCAGTATTTCGTGGTAAGTTATAAAAATCAGGGCCGTAAAAACTCGCAAATCCTTCCAGCCGATCTAGCGCATAGGACGCTTCAAACACTTCTGCATAAAGCCCTATTGCCGCATGCGCGGTATACATGCCCGCACATCCACAGGCACTTTCTTTAGCATTTTTCTCATGTGGCGCACTATCGGTACCTAAAAAGAATTTAGGGCTACCAGAAATAGCCGCTTTCACTAAAGCCTGCCTGTGCTCCTCACGCTTTAATACTGGCAAGCAGTAATGATGTGGTCGAATGCCACCTTTGAACATAGCATTACGGTTCATCAACAAATGATGCACCGTAATGGTGGCAGCGACATTATCTGCCGCAGTGGCAACAAACTCAGCCGCGTCCTTGGTAGTAATATGCTCAAACACAATTTTTAATGCTGGATATCGGGCGATGAGTAGCTTCATGTGGCGGTCAATAAAGACTTTTTCTCGATCAAACACATCAACATCAGCATCAGTTACTTCACCATGCGTGAGCAGTGGCATACCCACCTCTTCCATTGCCGCCAGCGCAGGCGCGCATTTATCCAAACTGGTTACGCCAGAATCTGAATTGGTTGTTGCGCCAGCAGGATAAAGCTTCACACCATGAATAATGCCGCTAGCTTTGGCTTTTTTAATTTCTTCTGCAGTCGTATTATCTGTTAAATACAAAGTCATTAAGGGCTCGAAATTCACACCTGCGGGCAATGCCTGCATAATGCGTTGCCGATAAGCAGTTGCAAGATCCGTTGTCGTTACTGGTGGTCGTAAGTTAGGCATAACAATCGCGCGGGCAAACTGCTTTGCAGTATCAGCAATCACAGCCTTAAGCTGCTCACCGTCTCGTAAATGTAAATGCCAATCATCTGGACGTGCAATGGTAATTGTTTTTGTCATACTAAAGTCTGCCTTATTTTCACTCTGTATTTTTTAACGCTAATGCGCGTTGGTACAACTCATTTTTTTTGACACCTGTGATTTCAGCCGCGAGTTTCACAGCCTGCTTCAAAGGTAGTTCTGCCAATAGTGTTTTAAGATGACGCTCAGCATTTTCATTGATTGACGCTTCTTCTTTCATTGGTGCGGCCTCAATGAGCAATACAAACTCACCGCGCTGCTGATTCGTATCATGTTCCAGCCAAGCCTTTGCATCACTTAAGAGGCAGCGATGAAAAGTTTCAAACGTTTTGGTCAGCTCCCGAGCGATAGTAATACGACGCCCCGCCCCTAAAATATTAGCCATATCCTCTACACTGTCAACAATGCGATGCGGCGCTTCGTAAAATATTAGCGTATGTTGTAATGCACACAGCGCTGCCAATACTTTTCTTCGTTGCGACCCGCTTGCTGGCAAAAAGCCGATAAAACTAAATCCATTCTCGGTAATACCAGATGCCGATAGCGCAGCAATAACAGCACTTGGGCCTGGAATAGGTACAACATGCACACCCGCACCGCGTAGCACATCCACAACTATCGCACCGGGGTCACTAATACCAGGCGTGCCTGCGTCAGTGACTAGCGCAATGCTTTCCCCAGCTTGGATACGCTCCAATAAAATCTGCGCTGATTGATGTTCATTATGCTCGTGTACGGCAATGAGTTTTTTTGCAATTCCAAAATGGTTAAGCAACCCAGCCGTATGGCGTGTGTCTTCTGCCGCAATTGCATCAACATGCTTCAAAACATCAAGAGCACGCAATGTAATATCAGCTAAATTACCAATTGGCGTTGCAACAACATATAATACTGCTTGTTTTAATATCGCTTGCGTCATCCAGCAAATTTTAACGCGAAGCCTTGATAACACCTATTAAAAAATAAAAACAAGCCATGAAAATCAATAAAAACAATGCTGGCATTGAAGCGGAAAAAATAGCTGCAACTTTTTTAGTCAATCAAGGCCTTATTTTAGTTGCGCAAAACTATCATTGCCGATTTGGTGAAATTGATTTAATTATGCAAGAAGCCAAAACGCTAGTATTTCTTGAAGTAAGGTTGCGATCCAACAACCGCTTTGGTGGCCCGGCAGATAGTATTACGAAACAAAAACAACAAAAACTTATTGCTACCGCCCAACATTTTTTACAAAATCAACCCAGTTGCGCGTGCCGCTTTGATGCAATTTTAATGGACACACTCAACCCTAATCATATCCAGTGGCTACGTAATGCATTTGACGCATAATCAGCGTATCATTCACACTTTCTCTGTTTATTAGATAGGAAAACGCAATGACTTCTATTTTAAAATCCCTCATGTATTCATTTCTACTGATTGTGATGACCGTTCAACTGACTGGCTGTTTTACTGCAGCAGTCGGAGGCGCAGCGGCAGGCGCAGCGATGGCAACAGACAAACGAACATCAGGTATTTATATCGAAGATGAAAATATTGAAATTAAAGCTTCTCAGCAAATCCGTAAAACGCTAGGTGAAGAGGCGCACATTAATGTGACTAGCTACAACTTGAATGTGCTGTTAACAGGTGAAGCGCCCAACGAGACAGCAAAAGCGGAAGCAGAAAGCATTACTCGATCAGTCGAAAATGTAAAACACATCACTAATGAAATTGTAGTGGGTCCAAAAAGCAGTATTAGAGACCGCGCCAATGACACTTATATTACTTCTAAAGTGAAAGCAAAGTTTCTTGCAGAAAAGAATTTTTCCGCAAATGATATTAAAATAGTGACAGAAGCAAAAGTGGTCTATTTAATCGGCATTGTGGGCACGCGTGAAGCAGAATTAGCCACGGAGATTGCTCGCACAACCGATGGTGTAGCGAAAGTTGTCAAAGTGTTTGAGTATCAGAATTAAATCAGTTTATATAAGGACATTAACATCAATTATGGCAAACAATCCTGAAGAAATCATTATTCAAAGTCTAACCCGTGCTGGCAAGCCTTTCCGTCCTAGCGATTGGGTAGACCGCATCTGTAGCAGCTACGCCACTTTTGGCGATGATCGCAAGTTGCGCTACTCACCTTATCTAAAACCTGAGATGATTGACGGCATTCGATGCTTGGCAGTCGATTTAGAGCTGAGAAAGGTGAATCCCGATGGATTTGCAGAATTAATGCAGTTCGCAGAGGAAAATCAACTCAACATTATCAACAGTGAAGGCGAGTCAATCAGCCCACCTCAAACACTCACACCAGAAACTGACGCTTAGTTCAGCCGCTACTTCACTAGCATCATACCTTCTAGCATGATAGTTTCTAGATAATGTCTAGAAACTATCCCTCGCTTGACTTTAATTAGCTTGCCCTGCGGATTATAGATATAGGTCGTTGGTAAAATAGCTGCGCTACCAATGTGTTTAATCACCGATTTATTGCCTAAAACAATTGGGTAAGAGATCAACATATCATCCACATAACGCCGCACCTCTTCTACATTTTCATAATCAAAAACGACACCAATCACCATCACATCATCGGCGCTGCGTTCATCATATAAAGCAACTAACTCTGGCATCTCCTCTAAGCAGGGCGGACACCATGTTGCCCAATAATTGATGATGATCCATTTTCCTGAATATTGATGAAGACGATGCTGCGCTCCCGACAAATCATTCAATACAAAGTAGCTTGGATGATCAGCACAGGTAACTGTCGCAGTCAAAAGCAGCCAACCTAAAATAATATTACTTATTAGCCTCACCTTGCTTCACCCTATCTATAAACAACACTCCAAACATCACATTCACTTAACGCAGCGATTCATCGTGCTGAATTCAATTGTAATAGCGCTTGATATATTATCAATGGTATTGTTATACTGTGTCCGAAGTTATAATATAATAATTCTGATAGAATTTAAGCATTAACTCCTACATTATTATTTATCGAACTACATTCCAGTGCATATTAAATTTTGCGAGATTAAATTTACTTAAATCTGGTTTAACCTAAATATTCAACCGTTGAGGTACTCATGAGCGAAAAAATCATTCATCTTAGCGATACTAGTTTTGAAGAACAAGTACTGCAATCACAACTACCCGTTTTAGTCGATTACTGGGCGGAATGGTGTGGGCCATGTAAAATGATAGCCCCTATTTTGGAAGACATCTCAAAAGAGTATGGTGAACGCTTAGTGATCGCAAAATTAAATATCGATGACAATCCACAAACACCACCAAAATATGGCATTCGTGGCATTCCCACTTTAATGTTGTTTAAAAATGGTAATGTAGAGGCAACTAAAGTTGGCGCCTTGTCTAAATCTCAATTAATGGCATTTATTGACAGCAACATTTAAATATACACCTAGCTTCTAGCATAGCTTAGAAGCTAGATTTCTTTAACTTCCTGTTTTATTAAAAATCCTTCCAGCGAGTTTCTTCATGCACCTATCTGACCTTAAACATTTACCCGTCACCGAACTTGTAGACATGGCAATTGCCGAGGGCGTCGATAACGCAAGTCGTATGCGTAAGCAAGATGTTATTTTTGCCATCCTAAAAAATAAAGCTAAAAACGGTGACAATATATTTGGCGATGGCACATTAGAAGTGTTACAAGATGGATTTGGATTTTTACGTTCGCCTGATACTTCCTATTTAGCAGGACCTGGTGATATCTACGTTTCGCCTTCACAAATCAGACGGTTTAATCTGCACACGGGTGATAGTGTGCAGGGTGAGATTCGCACACCAAAAGATGGTGAACGTTATTTTGCTCTGGTTAAAGTGGATATGGTGAATGATGAAAAACCAGAAAATACTAAGCATAAAATTTTATTTGAAAACTTAACACCACTTTTTCCAACTGAGCCACTTACATTAGAGCGTGATATTAAATCGGAAGAAAATATCACTAGCCGCGTGATTGACATGATTGCACCAATTGGTAAAGGTCAGCGCGCTTTGTTAGTCGCCAGCCCCAAAAGTGGTAAAACAGTGATGATGCAAAATATTGCGCACGCTATTACTGCTAATCATCCAGATGTCACTTTAATTGTATTGTTGATTGATGAGCGCCCAGAAGAAGTGACTGAAATGACACGCTCAGTTAAAGGCGAGGTGGTTGCTTCTACATTTGATGAGCCTGCAGCACGGCACTTACAAGTGGCTGAAATGGTGTTAGAAAAAGCAAAACGTCTAGTAGAGCACAAAAAAGATGTTGTTATTTTGCTAGACTCTATTACACGCTTGGCGCGTGCTTATAACACGGTGATTCCATCCTCAGGTAAAGTATTAACAGGTGGTGTAGATGCTAACGCGCTACATAAACCAAAACGCTTTTTTGGAGCAGCACGTAATATCGAAGAGGGCGGCTCATTGACCATTATAGCAACAGCATTGGTTGATACAGGCTCGCGGATGGATGATGTGATTTATGAAGAGTTTAAAGGCACAGGCAATATGGAGATTCACTTGGATCGTCGTATGGCTGAAAAACGTATTTACCCAGCGATTAATGTCAATAAATCTAGTACACGTCGAGAAGAATTGCTCATCGAAAAAGATGTATTACAGAAAATTTGGGTGCTACGTAAATTGCTCTATCCAATGGATGATTTAGAGGCGATGGAGTTCTTGCTTGATAAAATCAAGCAAACGAAAAATAATGCTGACTTCTTTGACAGCATGAGACGTAGCTAAAATCACGCTAATACTAGACATTATTACTTGCTTAGCATGATAAAAAACAATACAATGCTGAGTTCTCGAAAAAGAATTTAATTTTAGTCGCTTTAGTGCGGCTAACAACAAAGATAAGGTTATATTATGAAAGATGGCATCCACCCTGAATACAGAGAAGTCGTGTTCCAAGACATTGGTGCAGATTTTAGCTTTATAACACGCTCAACCATTGCTGCTAAAGATACAATCAAGTGGGAAGATGGTAAAGAGTACCCTTTAATTAAAATTGAAGTATCATCAAAATCTCACCCGTTTTACACTGGTAAACAAGTGATTTTAGATACTGCGGGTCGTGTTGATAAGTTTCGTAAAAAATACGGCATGTAGATTAGTCTATATGTTGACGAAAAGGCAGCTAAGCTGCCTTTTTTTATGCGCATGAGCCATACGCGCAATGACAATGTTAAAATCTTTAGATATAGCAATCACTAACAAAACCATTAATAATGAAATAAACAAGTAAATCATATGCGTTTTAATCTTGAGCATGATTGGCAAGGCAATATGTCCACTCCTCCTACGAGGGTAGGAGAACGTGCAAAAATTCGCTTACTCATTTTACTGTGTGCGGTTTGGTTGCTAATGGGACTGATTGGTCATGAGCCATGGAAGCCATTAGAATCTAATGCCATCAGTACTATTAAAAACATATTAGATAATGGTAGCTTAGTTGCCAGCTCTGACAGTAATAGTCAATTATCCAATCCGCCACTGTATTACTTAAGTGCAGCCTTATCAGCTAACCTCCTGAGTAGCCTCTTACCGTTGCATGATGGCGCACGATTAGCCACTGGAATATGGATGCTACTTACCTTAATATTGGTTGGCATGACCGGTAGAGAGTTATGGGGAAAGGGTTTTGGCCGTCAAACCACATTTATTTTTATTAGTTCAATTGGTTTAATTATCAGCGCGCACACCATCACACCAGAAGTTGCCGCTTTAACTGGTGTAGCAGCTTGCTTTTATGCACTTGCATTGGCGAGGAGACGTCCATATCGAGCAAGTGTATTATTAGGTCTAGGCATGTCTGTTGGCTTTTTATCTACCGGGCTACTTCCTGTTAGCATGGTGTTACTCACGTGCGTGTTATTACCTTTTTTCTTTCATCATTGGCGTACAATTAGTTTTGCTAAAGTAGTCAGCATTGCCTTTGCAGTTGCTATACCGTTAATCGTAGCTTGGCTATTATTAGCTTTGAATGTTGCACCAACATCGTTTAATAATGGGTGGCTATCCTCTTTTGTTAGCTTCAATGAATCCTCACATTTTTACTTCCTAAATATATTACTTTGGTATGCATGGCCCTCCTTGCCTTTGGCTGCATGGGGAGTGTGGCGCTATCGCTCACGATTATTGCATCAACCTAAATTTCAACTGTGTATTATCTTTTTTATCAGCACCTATTTTACTATTGGCTTCCTTGGCGAAAGTAGAGATCTTTATGCTATGCCATTGCTTATCCCTTTAACTGCATTGGCTAGTGGTTCTATAGAAACATTAAAGCGTGGTGCAGCTGGGGCATTAAACTGGTTTGGTTTAATTCTGTTTGGATTCATGGGCTTTTTAATCTGGCTTGGTTGGGGCGCGATGATGTCGGGAAACCCTGCTAAATTAAAAGAGCGTCTTATCTTTTTATCTGGACTACCTCAACTGAACTTTAGTATGTTTGCCTTCTCAGTGGCTTCCGCAATAACCATCATTTGGTTATTTGCAGTATTACGTTCGCAGCACTCTAACCGTGCCGCGGCAACTAACTGGGCAATTGGTATGACATTTGTTTGGACTTTACTGATGTCTTTATGGCTACCCATGATCGATTCTGCACGCAGTTATCGTGATGTTTTTAGTAGCTTAAAAAATAGTTTGCCGCCAGAGTATTCGTGTCTATCAACTGAAAACCTTGGCGACTCTCAGCGAGAACTACTCCATTATTATGTTGACATTAACCCCTACTCCTCCTTTACAGAAGACAGCAAGAACTGTGATTTATATCTGATTCAAGATGACAAATATCCAAAAGCAGTTAGTCTTGGCGATAATTGGCAACAAATTTGGTATGGTCAGCGAGCGAGCGAACGTAAAGAAAGCTTTAGATTATTCCAACAAATACATTAAGCGGTTAAGATCATTTTGACACCGGCAACTAGTAGCACCAAAGCAAGTAGCTGTCTAATGGTAGGGTTTGCTAAACGACGACTGCCGTATTCAGCCCCAATCAACCCACCGATTACCGCCGCCAAAGCCCAGTATATTAATCCCTCTGGTAATGTATAGCCTTTTGTTATCACTCCGGCGAGACCTGATAAAGAATTAACTAAAATAAATGCGGCAGCAATCCCAGAGATCATTTTCGTTTCAGCCCAGTTCATCAAAATTAAGATTGGGCTTAAGAAAATACCACCGCCAACGCCTGTTAAGCCAGACAACAAACCCAAACCAGATCCCATTCCGACCAAAGCAATTTTAGAAGGTCTTTGATGTGTCTGTGTTGAATCGCGCTTAGCCCTTACAAATATCTGCCATGCAGCCAATATCAACACCAGACCTACAATCGGCTTATAGAGATAAGATGGTAATGTAATCAGACCGCCCACAAAGGCAAAAGGAATAGAGCCTACAACAATAGGCAATAACAACTGCCATGAGAATGCTTTTACCCGATAAAACTTATAAAGCCCTATGCTACTCACTAATACATTTAAGATCAGTGCGGCGGGGCGCATCGTTTCTGGCGCAACACTAAGTAATGCCATGACTGCTAAATAACCAGATGCGCCACCATGTCCAACAGATGCATAGAGTAGTGCGGCTAAAAAAATTAAAGGGACAATCAGCAAGTTGGCCGAAACAATATCCATTAAAATATTTAAGCTAGATGCAGTTTAATAGCGTCAATGACTCTAGGATGTAACCCTTCTCCTTGATGCTGTTGAACATGCTTAACAATGGATTGGATCATCACAGAGTTCCAAAAACTATGTAAGTGATTGGCTATTCCCTCCATCGCTTCTGCTTCACTTGGATAAGCTTCGAAAAAGTCCCCTATTTGATTGGCCATCGTGATTAATTTTTCCGTTTCCATACTGCACCTATTCTATTATTCTATTGGCATGACTATATGCCACGTATTGTTGCTCTCTTACAAAACCCAATAATGTAATGCCATATTCCTCTGCAATACGAACTGCCAAACCAGTGGGCGCCGATATAGCCGCCAATACATCAAAACCTACCATCGCTATTTTTTGTACCATTTCATAACTAGCACGGCTGGATGTTAAAATAAATCCACCTTGTTCATGATGCTGATGCAAAACGCCTATGAGTTTATCTAAAGCGTTGTGCCTGCCAACATCCTCTCTTATATATTGAATATTGCCATTAGCATCTGCCCATGCGCAAGCATGAGTAGCGCCCGTTAGCTGCTGTAGTGTTTGTTTTTCTCGAATCGTATCGTGCGCTTTAAACACACTGCGCATACTTAACTTTGTCTGTACTGACGCAACATGAGATTCTGGCAAGTGAAAAACTTGGTTTAAACTTTCTGCACCACACAATCCACAACCTGTTCTTCCTGCCATATTACGCCTACGTGATTTAAGCAATACGAATCGTTCACTGGCAATATCTAAATGTAATTCAATGCCATTATCCTTCAACTCAACTTCAACACCATAAAGCTCTGTTTTATCTTGCAAAATACCTTCTGTTAAAGAAAAACCTAAAGCAAACTCCTCTAGGTTTTGTGGCGTAGCTAACATAACGGCATGTGACACGCCGTTATAAATGAGTGCAACAGGCACCTCTTCTGCTAACTGATCGGTTGTGGTCATGAGTTCGCCTGCTTTCCAACGTTGTATCGCATACGGCCGTGTTGGTGCGCTGATATCTACTGCGAACCTCACTTTCATTTAATCACTGCTCAATAACGGCAGGCTTACTGGGCAATATACCTGTTAATTCAATTTGCGTTTCACTGAATGTTTTATATTCTTTTTGCCAATCTGATACTTGATTGACTTTTTTCACTTGGACTGCAGTCACTTTGTACTCGGGGCAATTGGTCGCCCAGTCTGAGTTATCAGTAGTAATGACGTTCGCACCAGATTCAGGATGATGAAAAGTGGTGTACACCACGCCAGGCTGTACGCGCTCAGTGATTTTAACGCGCAATACCGTTTCGCCTGAGCGACTAGTCACGCCAACCCAGTCGCCATCTTGGATAGCCCGTTCTTGTGCATCATGCGGATGTACTTCGATAATATCTTCATGGTGCCATGCAACGTTTTGAGTGCGCCTTGATTGTGCACCAACGTTATACTGACTCAAAATACGTCCTGTGGTTAGAATGAGTGGATATTTACCGTTCACTTTTTCAGTAGTAGGTACATATTGGGTAATAAAGAATTTTCCTTTTCCACGCACAAAGGTATCCACATGCATAGTAGGCGTGCCAGTAGGCGCTTCATCATTACAAGGCCATTGTATGCTGCCTAGTTCGTCTAATTTTTTGAAGCTGACACCTTTAAACGTTGGTGTTAATTCAGCAATTTCATCCATAATCTCGCTCGCATGACGGTATTGCATAGGATAGCCAAGCGCTGCTGATAACTTGGTGGTAATTTCCCAATCTTCCATGCCATTTTTCGGTGCCATTACTTTACGAACTGGTGATATACGGCGCTCTGCGTTGGTAAAAGTACCGTTCTTCTCTAAAAATGAAGCCCCTGGAAAAAAGACGTGTGCGAACATAGCCGTTTCGTTTAAAAATAAATCTTGTACAATCACACATTCCATACTTTCCAACGCATGGGTCACGTGAGTCGTATCTGGGTCAGATTGTGCAATATCTTCACCCACGCAATACAGCGCTTTAAAGCTACCTTCTGCTGCTAAATCCAGCATATTAGGTATGCGTAAGCCTGGATCAAGACTTAACTTGACACCCCAAGCACTTTCAAACTCTGCACGCGCTTCGTTGTCATTCACATGGCGATAACCTGGAAACTCATGAGGCATTGAGCCCATATCACAAGAACCTTGCACATTATTTTGACCACGCAATGGATTAACTCCAACGCCTTCACGACCAACATTACCGGTTGCCATCGCCAAGTTTGCAATAGCCATGACTGCTGTAGAACCTTGACTGTGTTCCGTTACGCCTAAACCATAATAAATAGCAGCATTACCACCAGTTGCAAAAAGTCTCGCCGCTTCTCGGATTTTCTCTGCCGAAACACCAGTGTCTTTTTCCAAGGCCTCAGGCGAGTTTTCTGGCTTAGCCACAAAATCACGCCACAACACAAATGAATCCCACTCACAACGCGCTTTAACAAACTCTTCTTTTACCAAGCCTTCTGTCACCACAACATGCGCTAGTGCAGAGAGCAACGCAACATTAGTACCAGGGCGTAAGTTCAGGTGATAATCCGCTCGAACATGTGGTGAATTCTCAACCAAATCAATCGCACGTGGGTCAGCTACGATGAGTTTTGCGCCTTCGCGCAAGCGACGCTTCATTTGTGAACCAAATACTGGGTGTGCATCAGTCGGGTTACAACCAATAACAAAAATCACATCTGACTGCATTACGGAATCAAAAGTCTGTGTGCCTGCTGATTCACCCAATGTTTGTTTTAAACCATAACCTGTCGGACTATGGCAAACGCGTGCGCAGGTATCGACATTGTTATTACCGAAAACAGCACGAACAAGTTTTTGTGTAACGTACACTTCTTCGTTAGTACATCTTGATGACGTAATACCACCTACCGAATCTCTACCATATTTAGCTTGAATACGTTTAATCTCACTGGCCGCATATTCAATCGCCTCATCCCAACCCACTTGCTGCCATTCATCATGAATGCTTTTACGTATCATTGGTGTAGTAATGCGATCTTGATGAGTCGCATAACCCCAAGCAAAACGGCCTTTAACGCATGAGTGACCATGATTAGCGCCACCTTCTTTATTGGGCGTCATACGAACAACTTCATCGCCCTTCATTTCCGCATCAAAACTACAGCCAACACCGCAATAGGCACAAGTTGTCGTCACTTTATGCTCTGGCGTTCCTGCTTCAATGACCGTTTTTTCCATCAAAGTTGCCGTTGGGCAAGCTTGCACACAAGCGCCACAAGACACACACTCTGAATCCATAAAGTCTTTATTTCCTGCAGACACTTTGCTTTCAAAACCACGACCTTGTATGGTTAGAGCAAACGTACCTTGCGTCTCTTCACAGGCACGCACACAGCGTGAACAAACAATGCATTTAGATGGGTCAAAAGTGAAATAAGGATTGCTTTCATCTTTTTCAGCTTTGAGATGATTCTCTCCCTCATAGCCATATCGCACTTCACGCAAGCCTACCGCACCTGCCATATCTTGTAGCTCGCAATCGCCATTAGCAGCACAAGTGAGACAATCCAGCGGGTGGTCTGAAATATACAGCTCCATGACACCACGACGGGTGTCGGCTAATGCTTTGGTTTGCGTTTTGACTTTAATGCCTTCTGCAACTGGTGTGGTGCAAGAAGCTGGCATACCACGACGACCTTCGATTTCAACCAAACACAACCGACATGACCCAAACGGCTCCAAAGAGTCAGTTGCGCAAAGCTTTGGCACGGTGACGCCACTCAATTGCGCGGCGTGCATAATAGAAGTGCCTTCTGGCACAGTCACGTCAACGCCATCAATATTGAGCGTCACTAAAGTTTCGCTGTCTTTTTTTGGCGTACCGTAGTCTTTTTCGGGATCGTATTTTAAGATATTCGGTTTTACTGCAGTATATTTAATATCATCCATGCTATTGTCCTTTGTCGTATCTAAACGACACTCTCTTTTTCATTAAGCCCAAAATCTTCACCAAAGTGGTTTAACGCACTAATCACTGGATAAGGCGTCATGCCTCCTAGTGCACACAGAGATCCATTCAACATAGTATCGGATAAATCTCGTAAAACTTGAATGTTTTTTGAATGCTCTGTACCGGCACTTATCTTATCCATCACTTCTATGCCACGTACTGCACCAATACGACAAGGCGTGCATTTACCACAACTTTCTACTGCACAAAACTCAAATGCGTAGCGTGCCATTTTTGCCATATTGACAGTATCATCAAAAGCCACTATTCCGCCGTGGCCTAATACTGCCCAAATGCTAGAAAAAGATTCATAATCAACTGGTGTATCAAATTGACTCTCTGGCAAATAAGCGCCTAATGGACCACCCACTTGCACTGCGCGTATTGGTCTACCGCTGGCTGAACCGCCGCCATAATCATAAAGCAACTCTCTTAATGTAACGCCAAATGCTAGCTCTACCAAACCGCCTTGTTTGATGTTGCCCGCTAATTGGATAGGCAATGTCCCGCGTGAACGCCCCATCCCATAATCTGCATAATAGGCGGCGCCTTTATCAAGAATAATGGGCACAGTTGCCAAACTAATAACATTGTTAACAACGGTTGGTTTCCCAAACAAACCTTCTATCGCAGGTAGTGGTGGTTTAAAGCGCACTAAACCACGCTTGCCTTCTAAACTTTCTAATAATGATGTTTCTTCGCCACATACATAAGCACCAGCTGCGCGACGGACTTCTAAGTGAAAAGCTTTACCAGAACCACAAACATCATCCCCCAAGTAATGGGCGGCAACTGCTTTAGCAATCGCTTCATTTAAGACTTGCAGCGCATGTGGATACTCACTACGCAAGTAAATATAGCCTTGTGTTGCACCAACAGCGAGACCTGCAATTGTCATGCCCTCTATTAATACAAAAGGGTCATCTTCCATAATCATACGATCGGAGTATGTACCCGAATCGCCTTCATCGGCATTACAAACAATATATTTTTGTTCGCCTTTTGCGCCTAAAACTGTATTCCATTTAATACCCGTTGGAAACGCTGCACCGCCACGACCACGCAAACCAGAGTCAGTCACCGCTTTGACAATTTCTTCTTGCGTCATCATTAACGCGTTGCCAAGCCCTTTATAACCATCATGCGCGATATAGTCATCCAGTGAAACAGGATCGGTAATGCCCACTCGTGCAAAAGTTAATCGTTGCTGGTTTTTGAGATATGGGATTTCTTCTGTTAAGCCAAGACTAAGCGCATGCTCACCTCCATTTAAAAAATCAGCATCAAATAAGCTGGCTACATCGTTAGGCTTAACCGGCGCGTAAGCAATACGCCCTTTATCAGTCTCAATTTCAACCATCGGTTCAAGCCAAAAGGCACCACGCGAACCATTTCTAATCAATTCGATGTCAATGCCGCGCTTTTCCGCTTCTGCTTGAATCGCAAGGGCTGTGCGATTAGCGCCCAATGAAAGCGCTGTTGAATCTCTAGGAACAAAGACTTTTACTTTAGCCATTGGTTACCTCACTCACTAGTTCAGCAACAGATTGAGCGTTGACACGACCATACACTTCATCATCCATCATTACTGCTGGGGAACAAGCACAGTTACCTAAACAATAGACTGGTAATAGTGTCACTTCGCCATCTGTTGTGGTTTGATGATAATCAATACCTAATCGCGCTTTAATCTCAGATTCCAATTTTTCAGACCCCATGGCTTGGCAAGATTCGGCACGACAAACTTGCAATACATGTTTGCCGACAGGGTGTGTCCTGAAGTGATGATAAAAAGTGACAAAACCATGCACCTCAGCAACAGATAGCGCCAATGCTTGTGCCACTTGTGCATAAATCTCTTCAGGGATATACCCTATATCATCCTGAACAGCATGCAGCAAAGGCATTAATCCACCTGGCATGCCTTGGTGGGCAAGAATATGTGATTCTATTTTTTTTAAATCACTGTTAGAAAGCTGTTTAGCCAAACCAATCCCCAAAAATGTTACACAATTGTAAATATTATCTAATGATATACCTAAAACACTACTTGTTAAACCCCAAAAATGGCATAGAATAATGACTTAATTCTCATATCAGCACCACCAATTTACGTTATGGTCAATTCCCAACAACAGCTCATCGATCAATTCGGCAGACAAGTCGACTACATTCGTCTGTCGATTACGGATCGTTGCGATTTCCGCTGTCAATATTGTATGGCTGAAGATATGACATTTTTGCCGCGCGCTGACTTACTTACTCTAGAAGAATGCGCTCGCATCGCTAAGGTATTTGTCCAGTTAGGCGTCACAAAAGTTCGCATTACTGGAGGAGAACCTTTGGTACGCAAAAATGCATTATGGCTATTTGAGACAATTGGTAAGCTAAGAGGTTTAAATGAGTTGGTCATGACGACCAACGGCAGCCAGTTAAGCAAGCAAGCGCAACAGTTAAAACAAGCTGGCGTAAAACGCATTAATATTTCTGTAGACAGCCTGAATCCTGAGCGATTTAAAGCCATTACCCGTACTGGTGATTTAGCAAAAGTGCTTGCAGGAATTGATAGCGCTATTGCAGCAGGATTTGAAGGTATTAAACTCAATACCGTTTTGATGCGCAGCATAAACGATGACGAAGCGGTTGATTTGGTGCAGTTTGCAATCGACAAGCAAATTGATATTAGCTTTATTGAAGAGATGCCGTTAGGGGATGTTAATCATGCGCGTGAAAACACTTTTGTTAACAATAAAGATACATTAGCGTTACTAAAAAGTAAGTACGTACTACTACCAAGCACATTGTCTACAGGCGGTCCAGCGAAGTATTGGCGAGTAGTCGATTCCAAAACAAAAATTGGTTTTATTTCGCCACATAGTCATAACTTTTGCGAAAGCTGTAACCGCGTGCGCATTACTTGCCAAGGCGAACTGTATTTATGTCTTGGGCAAGAAGACAAAATAGAGTTGATGCCATTGTTAAGGAACAACCCCAATAACGACGCACCATTAATGGAAGCTATTCTCAATAGCATGAAAATCAAACCAAAAGGCCATGATTTTGATTTGCAACGAGCAGCGCCTGCTGTGGTCAGATTTATGTCGCATACTGGCGGATAAGTTTATAGTAATGCCTGCCATTTCAGCTATTATTCTTTCAGGTGGCCGAGCTACCAGAATGGGTGGCGTTGATAAAGGTTTGGTTAAATTGCAACATCAGCCTTTTATTCAATATGTTATCGATCGGCTAACACCACAAGTTGATCAAATACTCATTAATGCCAACCGTGAGATTGACCAATATCAATTGCTTGGCTTGCCTGTTTTTCAAGATGAGCAGCCAAACTTTATCGGACCTTTAGCTGGCTTTAGTCTTGGTTTGCAACACTGCAGACACGATTATTTATTAACCACGCCATGCGATTCTCCACTCATTCCAGCAGATTTAGTCTCGCGCTTAATGCAGTCGCTTATCAAAGAAAATGCTGATATAGCGGTTGCGAAAAGCGGTGGTGATGTTCACCCTGTTTTTTGCTTAATGAAACAATCTGTACTGCCCTCTCTCACAGAATTTATTGCGCAAGGTAACCGCAAGGTAAGCCTATGGCAGAAAAGTTTGGCGTATACCGAAGTTTCATTCGACGATTGTGATGACGCTTTTGTTAACGTGAATACAGTTGAAGATTTGGAAGCTTTAGCATTAAAATTAAGTCATGATTAAGTTACCCATTTTAGGCATTGTGGCAGCTGGTAGCAATGCAGGCAAAACCACAATCATCACTCAGCTAATTCCTTTACTAGCAGCAAATCAGATTCGTGTTTCGGTGATTAAACATGCGCATCACACATTTGATATTGACCATGTTGGCAAGGATAGTTATACCATTCGCGAAGCCGGCGCAGTGCAAACGCTGATTGCATCAGGCAAACGTTGGGCGTTAATGACTGAAATGGGAAGAACCCCAGACGACAGTGGCGAAGCGCATTTAGAAACGCTACTTAACCAATTAGATAAGCGCTATGCCGATTTGATTTTAGTTGAAGGTTTTAAACAAGCGGCTATTCCAAAAATAGAAGTGCACAGACCAAGCTTGAATCTGCCTTTACTTGCCGACAGTGACCCTCATATTATTGCTGTGGCCTGTGATGAACCAATCAACTGCAGTAAACCACAATTGCCGCTTAATGACGTACAAGCAGTCTGCTTGTTTATAAAGGAATGGATGAAAGAAACACATGACTGAAACAACCCTCAACCAACTCGCTGCCAATCCTAGCTGTATGGATGATTATGATCCGAATGCAATGTCGGTGCAGCAAGCACGCACTTTTATTCAGCAATTTTTAAATCCCGTTGTACAAACAGAACTATTAGCTATTCGTGAAAGTTTAGGTCGCGTTTTAGCTGAGGATATTGTGTCTCCAAGTAACGTGCCTAATCATAATAATAGCGCAATGGACGGCTTTGCTTTTCAATATAGTGAAGGCGTTAAATTAATTAAAGTCATTGGTACTGCGTTTGCTGGCAGACCTTTTGAAGGTGAAGTAAAAGCAAGTGAGTGTGTCAAAATCATGACTGGCGCTGTCATTCCCAAGGGCACTGACACCGTAGTGATGCAAGAAAAAACGGTGAATAAAGGCGAATACATCAATATATTAGAAGCACCGAAACAAGGCTCTAATGTACGTTTGGCAGGTGAAGATTTAAAAAGTGGCGAGACGGTATTAAGTAAAGGCCATCAATTACAAGCCGCAGACTTGGGTTTATTAGCTTCTTTAGGCGTTGCAAAAGTGTTAGTCAATCGCCAATTGAAGGTTGCTTTTTTCAGCACAGGTGATGAATTAGTGAGCGTTGGTAAACCACTAGAACAAGGCCAAATTTACGATAGCAATCGTTACACTATTTATGGCATGCTGAGCCAATTGAACGTACACATCTCGGATTTAGGTGTCGTACCCGATCAGCCAGATTTACTTGAAAAAACCTTGCTAGCGGCCGCCAACCAGCATGACGTGGTCATTACTAGTGGTGGCGTTTCGGTTGGTGAGGCTGATTATATGAAGGCACTATTAGGAAAGCACGGACAGGTTTTATTCTGGAAAATCAACATGAAACCAGGCCGCCCATTGGCGTATGGCAAAGTAGGAAATGCGCATTATTTTGGATTACCTGGCAACCCTGTGTCCACAATGGTAACGTTTTATCAATTTGTAAAACAAGCCTTATTGCAACTCATGGGAGCCCACGCAAGCGCATCGCCTATGTTTATGGTTCCGTGCTCTGCGCCGATTAATAAGGCGAAAGGACGCACTGAATTTCAACGTGGCGTATTATTTGAAGAAAATAAACAGTGGAAAGTGAAGCCCTTACCTAATCAAGGTTCAGGCATTTTAAGCAGCATGAGCAAAGCCAATTGCTTTATCGTACTAGATGAATCCGTCGGTAATTGTGAAATAGACACGCTAGTCAATGTACAACCTTTTAATGGGGTAATCTAGCACAGTAATTGATATTGACAGAACTGAATCAAAATTGCTGTGTTAACAAAGTTACGCCAGCCATAGTATAATCAAGCGCTTAACTTTATAAAAAATTGCTTTGAATATCATAATTAACCGCCAGCGCCTTGATGGGAGAGGCATCATTTGGGCCGTAACAGCCTCAATATTTATGCATGCGCTTGCCGTAGTGGTTGTGCCTAATTTCGACTTTTCTAACGAGAAAGAAGAAGTACAAATATTGAAAATTGAGTTAATGCAACCAGAGCCTGCTGCTTCAGCAGCTGTCGAAGAACCTTCACCTCCTGTTGAGGTGCCTGAGCCGCCAAAACCAGAGCCTATTAAAAAAGAACCAAAACCAATCATTAAACCAACGCCAATCAAGCAGATTACTCCGCCAGATCCAGCCCCACAAACGGATGATACCCCTAGTCCTGCGATTGAGAATGTGATTGCAGTAGCGCCAACCACTAACCAAAAATCAGAATTAATCGTACCAATAGCACCAACTGTAATAGAACCGCCGCCCGGCCCTAGTCAAGCAGACTTAGATAGCGCCAGAAATGCCTATGGGAACTTATTGGGCCGTGCCATTGCAAAGCATAAATCTTACCCTAAAATTGCTGAGCGACGAGGCTGGGAAGGCACTGTTCTATTGGATCTTCAAATTGACAATAGTGGCAATGTATTATCTGCTATCGTGCGCGATAGTAGTGGATATGACGCATTAGACAAACGTGCATTAGAAATGGTTGAAAAAGCATCCCCTTTCCCCGCACCTCCAAAAGTACTTCAAGGTAGTACGTTCAATATATCAGTCCCTGTTGCCTTTAAACTCGCAAATGGCTAGGCTAACAAATGTAATCAAAAAAAAATCGCTGAGAGATTTACTTTTAGCTCATGAGTTAATTTTTATCACACTCATTTTGCTGGCGGTGATGGGCGGCGTTTTCGGCATTCATTTATGGGATAAATCTGCTAAAGAATCACAACGGATTCATATTTTAGTTCAGGAAATTCAACAAACGCGAGGCGATCTCTATCGTCAAATGAAGGAACTATTTGACGCTTTCTTGTTAAGTGATAACAACGCAATTGAAGAATACAACGGCTATACGCAATCCATTTTGATACATTTTCAAAGGTTAGAAAAATTAGCAGTTGATTCTGCTGAGCAAAAGGCCATTGCTGATTTAAAAGAGAATTATCAAGTGTTTGTTTCAGAAGCACCTAGTATGTTTCTTCAATATCAAGCTAGTCCCAATAGCGAATCTCGCAAAAGACTCTATCATGATATGGAAACAGGCATCTTTAGTCGATATGAAACGGTCTCTAAGCGTGCAGAAAACTTACTGACTTTAAAGCAAAACGAGCTGAAAACACGTCTAGAAGATGCTAAAAAAGCCTCCATTATTATATTAATCATCCCCGTTTTATTGGCAGGCCTACTGCTTATTGTGTCCCGTATTTTTCTAAAGCGCGCGATTGTGAACCCAATTCATGCCATGATGAAAGCCACTAGAGAAATTAGTGCTGGCAACTTACAACATCAAGTGCCTAGCTCAGGAGCAGAAGAACTCTCAATTCTGTCGCTAGAAATTAATAAAATGGCTGACGATTTAGCAGAAAGTCGTAATGCCCTAGTCCGCACAGAAAAACAGGCCGCACTTGGTCTGCTTGTGCCAATGCTAGCGCATAATATCCGAAATCCATTGGCTAGTATTCGTGCAACAGCACAAGTGATTGACGTCAATAAAGATGACAAAGATACGCAAGAATCAATTAATGGCATCATTAATACAGTGGATAGACTAGAGCGCTGGACCAGCTCTTTGCTAGCGTATTTACATCCAGTAAAACCTGCTTTTAGTAATGTGTTATTCAAAAAAATTGTAGAGAGTGCAATTGTGCCATTGCAACAAAAGTTGCAAGAAAAACAGATTAAGCTTGTGTTAAGCATTAAACCCGAAAAACAATACCTGCTGACCGATGAACATTTACTGGAACAAGTGTTCTATAACCTGATTTTGAATGCGATTGAGGCCTCTCCCCCAAACAGCGAAATTCAATTCAGCACTTCATTAAAGCAACAGATATTCGAAATTAACATTATAGATCAAGGCTGTGGAATGCCTTTTACCCCCCTAGCCAATGCATTTAGCCCAGGTAGATCAACTAAAAGATTTGGCACCGGCTTAGGCATCCCTTTCGCCTTTAAAGCTTGTGAAGTGCTCAATGGTACGATTAAGTTTCAAACAACAACACAGCCTGGCACCCAAATTACATTGCAATTTCCGCAATAGCAACATTCAATAAGGGCCAATTAAGCAACGCCATCATCAGGATAAATTTCTTTCGATTGTGCTTGCTTTAATTGCTAATTTTTACAACAATAGAACTGTCTTTCATAAAACCACTCAAACAAATATAGTGACCATCAATCAATAGATACAATAAATTTATGCTTAATCAAACTGTTCCAGATTTCGAACTGCCCGCAACAAGCGATCACACATTTAAGTGCTCAAATTATCTAGGTAAAAATCTAGTTATTTATTTTTATCCCAAAGATGCTACGCCAGGTTGCACTACACAAGGCATGCAGTTTAGAGATTTTTATACTGCGTTTCAGGCAGCCAATACAGAAATTGTTGGCATTTCTCGCGACAGTTTGAAATCACACGAAAACTTCAAAGCCAAATTTAGCCTGCCATTTGAGTTACTTGCAGATACAGAAGAAGTAGCCTGCCATTTATTTGATGTGATTAAAATGAAAAATATGTATGGCAAACAAGTCCGTGGCATTGAGCGCAGTACTTTTGTTATCGATAAAAACGGTACGCTAGTTAAAGAGTGGCGCAAAGTAAAAGTGAACGGACATGTAGAAGAAGTCTTGGCATTTATACAATCTATTTAACCCTTTAGACTTGATCCTTTCTCTTATGGCAAAAAAAAATTCAACATCCGTAAAACTCTTTGTATTGGATACCAATGTATTGATGCATGATCCATCGTCCCTTTTTCGGTTTGAAGAACATGATATTTTTCTACCAATGGTGACACTTGAAGAGCTTGATAATAATAAAAAAGGATTAACGGAGGTTGCGCGTAATGCGCGGCAGGCAAGTCGTTATTTAGAAGAAATTGTTGGTACTGATTTAATAGATTTAGAAAAGGGCTGTCCGCTTGCTATCCAAGGTAATCGACATGTCACTGGACGACTCTTCCTTCAAACTAATCAGGTGAATACAGAATTGCCTGGCTTGGCTGGTAGCAAAGCTGATAATCAAATTATCAGTGTTGTCCTTAATCTACACACACAACACACTAATCGTGAAGTTGTTTTGGTTAGTAAAGACATTAATATCCGCATCAAAGCCCGCGCTATGGGATTGTTAGCAGAAGACTACTTTAATGACAAAGTATTAGAAGATACTGATTTACTGTACTCTGGCAGTAGAGAGTTGCCAGAAGATTTTTGGGAAAATCACAGTAAAGACATGGAATCATGGCAAGACTCTGGCAATATGTACTATCGCATCTCAGGCCCATTGGTCAGCAGCTTCATCCTTAATGAATTTATTTATTATGATTATGAAAAACCTTTCCATTCTATCGTCCGTAAGATTGAGAATAACAGTGCTGTTTTACAAGTCATTCAAGATCACTCTCAATCTAAACACAATGTATGGGGGATTACTGCGCGCAATCGTGAGCAAAATTTCGCTCTTAATTTACTCATGGATCCAGATATCGATTTTGTCACCCTGCTTGGGCAAGCTGGTACTGGAAAAACACTCTTAACATTAGCAGCTGCGCTTACACAAACATTAGATAAAAAAACCTATTCAGAAATCATTATGACGCGTGTCACAGTGCCAGTTGGTGAAGATATTGGATTCCTACCTGGTACGGAAGAAGAGAAAATGGCACCTTGGATGGGTGCGCTAGAAGATAACTTAGACGTTCTAAATAAGACGGATGAAGAGGCTGGTGAATGGGGTCGCGCGGCAACGCAAGATCTGATTCGTACCCGAATTAAAGTAAAGTCGCTTAACTTTATGCGTGGACGGACTTTTTTACATAAGTTCTTGATTATTGATGAAGCACAAAATTTGACGCCAAAACAAATGAAAACCCTGATTACACGTGCTGGGCCAGGAACAAAAGTAGTTTGCTTGGGCAATATTGAGCAAATTGATACGCCATATTTAACAGAAGGCAGCTCTGGGTTAACATACGTAGTCGATCGATTTAAAGACTGGCCACACAACGGTCATATGACACTCATCCGTGGCGAACGCTCTCGCCTAGCTGATTTTGCGGCAGAAGTATTGTAAAGAAAACCACTAGCGATGTCTTCACAACAATCACTAGTCTAGTTTGATGACTAAGCAGTTTCATATTATCCTAATCGCACAGTTTTTGTCGGCGCTTGCTGATAATGCATTGTTATTTACTGCCATTGCACTACTCACAGCCTTGAGTGCGCCAGATTGGCATACCCCGTTACTACAGCAGTTTTTTGTCATTTCTTATATTGTGCTTGCTCCATTTGTTGGCTCTATCGCAGATGCCTACCCTAAAGGGAGTGTAATGTTTTGCTCAAATCTCATTAAAGTGTTTGGCTGTGCAGCCATGATATTTGGAATGCCGCCTCTATATGCTTACGGCATTGTAGGTATCGGAGCAGCAGCTTACTCGCCAGCCAAATATGGCATATTGACTGAATTACTACCTAGCAAGAAACTGGTTGCAGCAAATGGCTGGATGGAAGGCTCTACTGTTACCGCCATCATTTTTGGCGCTATTCTTGGTGGTATGTTAGCAACTAATAATCTCCAGCTAGGCATGTGGATGATTGGTGGTTTATATTTAGCTGCTGCTGTTTTTAATTACTATATTCCAAAACTACCAATAGACCATAAGCCAGAACAAAAGCGTTTATTCTTTATTCTCCAGGACTTTTTACATGCATTTCGCACGCTATGGAAAGATCCTCTTGGACAAGTTTCTTTAGCTGTAACCACTTTATTCTGGGGTGCTGGAGCAACACTGCGATTAGTAGTGCTATCTTGGGCTGCCATGATATTGAACTTTACAATTGAGCAGTCAACGCAGCTCATTGCAATGGTCGCTATTGGCATTGCGGTTGGCTCTATGGTCGCATCGCGTTATATCACACTCGAAAACTCAGTAAAGGTGCTACCTGCCGGTATTGTTATGGGTGGACTGGTGATTGCAATGGTATGTATTACCAACTGGATACTTGCCGGTATATTATTGTTTATTATTGGTGTATTGAGTGGCTTTTTTGTGGTGCCTCTGAATGCATTACTGCAACACAGAGGTCACCTACTGATTGGCGCTGGCCATTCTATTGCAGTCCAAAATTTCAATGAGCATATCGGCATACTTATTATGCTTGGGCTTTATTTACTGATGGTAAAAAGCAATATCCCAATCAACTCAATCACAGCAATTTTTGGTCTGTTTATTATCATTAGCATGTCTATTATTAACAGAGTTTATCGCAATACAAAGATTAATAACTAAACTAATGCAATTTCACTTGCGGTTCTGTTCTTCGTGAAATAAACCTTCCTAGTGATTGTAATAGCACAGAAAAGAATCCATGCAGTGCGACCAAATGCATTTGATAGAGTGATCGATACATCATGCGTGCAATCATGCCCTCTATATACATAGATCCCCCAGAAATAGCCCCCATCAAGCTACCCACTGTTGTGTAACGCCCCAAATTAACTAGGGAACCATAATCTCTGTATTTATAGGTTGGTAATTTATGTTTGCCCGCGAGTCTTTGCTTCATTGTCTTTATCAGCAATGAAGCTTGTTGATGCGCAGCTTGCGCCCGTGGCGGTACATTTGCTGTGTGCCCAATCCATGGACAAGCTGCACAATCGCCGAATGCAAAGACATTTTCATCTAACGTAGTTTGTAGTGTTTGCCTTACCACTAACTGATTAATACTATTGGTTTCTAAACCATCTATATTCTTAAGAAAGTTGGGGGCTTTAATGCCAGCAGCCCAAACAACAAGCGCAGATGGGATAAAGCGACCACTATGGGTATGCACACCTTTTGCGGTCACCTCGGTTACTCGCTCACCTGTATTCACCTGCACACCTAATTTATTAAGCTCTAATGTAACAGAATCAGCCAGCTGCTTAGGTAATGCAGGCAATACTTGTTCACTAGCCTCAATAATTGTAATCTTCACATCTTTTTCAGCATTGATATTATCTAAACCATAGGCGGCTAATTCACGCGTAGTATTGTGTAGCTCCGCAGCCAATTCAACACCAGTTGCACCAGCACCTACAATGGCAACATTTAATTGCCCCTCTTCGATAGGTGTTGTTTGTGTTTGTGCTCTCACTAATGAGTTATGTAGTTTACGATGGAATCGCTCAGCTTGATCCTGTGTATCTAATGCAATTGAATGCTCTAGTGCACCTTTAACACCGAAATCATTTGTAGTGCTACCAACAGCAATCACAAGGGTATCATAACGAATACCCCTTGCAGGAATAACCTCAAAACCATCCTCATCATGATATGGCCCAAGTAGCACTTCATTATTCTTTCTATCCAAACCATTCATCCGCCCTAAACGGAACTTAAAATGATGCCAATGTGCTTGCGCTAGGTAATTTAACTCATGCTTTTCTGGATCCATACTGCCTGCCGCAATTTCGTGTAACAAGGGTTTCCATACATGCGTGCGGCTACTATCGATGAGGGTAATTGCCGCTTTTTTATTCTTACCCAAAGTATCGCCTAGGCGAGTAGCAAGCTCCAAGCCGCCAGCACCACCACCTACAATAACAATATGATGTAATTTTTTTTCCACTGTCATTTCATTCACTTTTCTGAAAACTTGCGTCTAAAAAAACGCGCTTACAAACCTAGTTGTTAAGCGCGTAATCGCTAATCATATCAATTGGTAAATTAAGCGCATATCTCAGCGCTATGTTACTTTATTCCAACCATGGCTTACCATCAGTACCTTCGTAATGGGTGCGAATATAAGCAATCGCTTGCAAAATTTCATCTGTGGTCAAACCATCGCCAGTATGTCCTTGAATTTGCTTATGCCATTTAAACATCACACCTTTTTCTGACTTACCTGGTGTGCCAGCAGCAATGGTTTGGAACATACCTTTGTCTGTCGCATTTTCTGGATAAACCCACTGGTTATCCCAAATACTTTGCCCCCCTTGAGGTTGTTTTTTTAAGCCAGGCGCCATTACACCCTCTAATTTACCTCCATGGCATCCTGTACAATTATTATAATTGTAAGCTCTTTGACCAAGTTTTTTTAATTTTTCCGGATCGTTGGCGAATATTTCATTGTATGGATTTTTACAAGTTTGCAAAAATGTTTTTGCTGCATCCGAATCTTCTGCTGTCACTTTAATATTTAAAGGACTGCCGTCAATCATTGATACTAGGTTGCATCCAGAATCCCCTGCTGAAGCGACTGAACTACTTTCCGTAGCGCCATCTTCTTTGCCGCCACAAGCAGTTAATATTGTCAGCATCGCCAATAGCGCAATACCAAATTTAACTTCTTTCATTCCTAACTCCTTACTATTGATTAAATAATGATGTTATTAGCGATGTCTATGAAAGAGCATAGTTTACCTGCTATTGGTCAATTATCAAAAAAAAACGGCCGCACTTGTATGTGCAACCGTTCCAAATGTCTACTCTAGATTTCGGTGGTTATTTCAACCAAGTTTTACCATCCGTACCTTCGTAGTGAGTACGAATATAAGCAATAGCTTGCAAAATTTCATCGGTCGTCAAACCATCACCAGTATGCCCTTCGATTTGCTTATGCCATTTAAACATCGTACCTTTTGCTGATTTACCTGGTGTACCGCCAGCAATTGTTTCAAACATACCTTTATCCGTTGCGTTCTGCGGATAAACCCATTGGTTGTCCCATTGACTTTGACCGCCAACTGGCTGTTTTTTCAAACCAGGCGCCATCACACCTTCTAATTTACCACCATGGCAACCCGTACAGTTATTGTAGTTGTACGCTCTTTTACCTAACTTCTTAAGTTTTTCAGGATCTTTTGCGAAAATCTCATTGTATGGATTCTTACAAGTTTCCAAAAACGTTTTTGCTGCTTCTGAGTCCTCAGGTGCTACTTTAATATTTAACGGACTACCATCAATCACTGAAACTAATTTACAAGCAGCACTTGCTTGAAAAGAAACTGACATTCCCGCGATTGTTAACAAGCCAACCATTAAAGTTGACTTCAATGTTTTGTTACCTAACATGTGATCTCCCTGTATCTACTTAACAAAATGAGTGTCGTTAGTTTTTATACTTACCGTATTAACCACGTACAAACATTAAACGAACAATAAATTATTTGGTTGACAGAACTTTTGATTTTGCATGACTCAAATAAGCCCAACATTTTACCTAAGTTTTGGGTCTTAGTCACCCGACTTTAGCTGTTTCTTTTTATTATCTTTAAAGGTTTTCATAATGTTGTCGTCTTCAACAACTGGCACAGTCGGAATCCCATAATCTGCCAAAATTTTCATGATTTTATCGTGATTGCGATCCAACGCGCCTTGTATTAATTTCATACGCTCTTTATCGCTATGACGCACACCAATTGACATATTCCAGTATGTTTTTCCACGCGCATTGACCTTCTCATATTCCGGTGCAAGTCTTACCACCATTGGAACTGTCGATTGCTTAGCAAAATACCCACCAATTGGTCCCCAAGCAACTGCTACATCAATTTCACCTTTAGCTAGATCATCAATCATCTCACTAGGCTTTTTATTCAAGTCACGCTGAATGCGATATGGCTTAGCATTTCCAATAATATCGTTGTCATTCAGTGGCACTGTGGTTGGTGATTTGTCTGTTGTGCCAACTAATCCTTTTTTAAGATCAGGAGAATCCCATCCATTGATATCGTATCCACTTTCCTCGCGCCACACAAATACGTGGCCTGTACGATAATAAGGTTTAGATGTTTTCACAGGATCATAATCCGGCGGCACGCCCATCAACACATCACAACGTCTTGCATTAATGGTATTCCTTAAAAATCCAAAACGGTTGAAAGCATACATAAATGACAATTTTTGTCCTAAATCTTCTGCAAGCACTGCTGCAATTTTATCTTCAAATCCTTCTTGTTTATTATTTGAAAACGGCATGTTATCAGGATCAGCACATACTTTAAATTCATCTAAGCTTGGCACCCTTGCCTGCTCTCCAGGCCTTCCTTCATCTGGGTTTAACGGTGGGATTTCATCGATTGCATCTGCATAACTAAAACTAGAAATCACCATAAAAATCGTTGCTAAACCTAGCTTTTGTACATTATTTAACATTATTTATTTCCTTTTGGATTCAAGAATGAATTTAATACTTCACTACTAATAATAGAGTATAGCGAGCATCAAAAGTTCTTATCGTCATTAAAACCATTAATACCTGCCATGCGATTTCAACTAATTTTGTAAACTATCTACCAATATATATATTTGTAATTTTCATTTAATTGTTGACGACGGAATTAAACTACAAAAACAAACACCTCGCCGAGGCGAGGTGCTTTTATTACTTATGACTAAACTTAAATTTAGCTATAAATTATAGGCTAAATACTGTCAATGCACCACCGCCAGGAGCAGCGTTGTATTTAACTAGTTCAGCATAACCACCAGCAGCACCAAGTGCGTCTGTTGGAGTAGTCAAACCAAGGTTCATCGCTACACCAGCCCAGCCACCGATACCTGATAGCACGCCAACGTGTTGTTTACCTTTATGACCATATGTGAATGCATTACCAATCACGCCAGAACCAACTTGGAATTTCCATAGTTCTTTACCTGATTGTGCATCTAATGCTTTAAACCAACGATCAAGAGTACCGTAGAACACTAAGTTTGAAGCAGTTGTTAAAGCACCACCCCAAGCAGAGAATTTCTCTTTGTTGTACCATACTTTTTTGTTAGTCATTGGGTTGTAAGCAGCAAAACCGCCCATAACGCCATCTGGACCTGGGAACATAGTCAATGTAGCACCAACCCAAGGTTGACCAGCAACATATTTAGACTCAACTGGCTCGTATGTCATACATACGTGGTTCAATGGAGAATAAACTAGACCAGTTTTAGGTGAGTAAGCAGCAGGCTGCTGATCTTTAGTACCTAACGCAGCTGGGCAGATGCCTTTAGCGTTGTAGTCTTGGTGAGTTGAAGCTGATGCCACTTTTTGTGGAACACCAGTTTTCATGTCAACGTGTGTTGCCCAGTTAACAAATGGATGTACTTTCTCAGCAGCGATTAATGAACCATCGTGTGCATTGAATGTGTATGCAAAACCGTTACGGTCATGATGCCATGCGTATGTTTTGCCACCTTTGTCAAACAAGATAACTTCGTTAATACCATCATAATCCCACTCATCGTGTGGAGTCATTTGGTAGCCCCATTTAGCAATACCAGTGTCTAAGTCACGAGCAAAAATAGTCATTGACCATTTGTTATCACCTGGACGTACATCTGGGTTCCATACTGAAGGGTTGCCTGTGCCGTAGTAAACTAAGTTTGTACGTGCATCATATGGCCACCAGCCCCATGTAGAGCCACCACCATGTTGCCAACCATCTTTAACTGCTTGTGGTTTCAACCATGTGCGTGTACCAAGTTCTTTTTCGCCGATTTTCATTTCGCCTTCTTTAAGCGCTTCGAAAGAACCACCTTCTTTGTTACCACCGTTGATGTCTCTGTATACTGACAATGCACTGTATTGTGGGTTTGCAGAGTTGAAGTCATCGCCGATTAATACTTCAGCGTCAGGACCTGTTGAGTAAGCTTTCCATGCTAATGAACCATCTTTAGCATTGTAAGCAGCTAAGAAACAACGCACACCAAACTCAGCACCAGAACAACCAGTGATGATTTTGTCTTTAATTACGTGAGGAGCGTTTGTGTTAGTAGCACCAACTTTAGGATCGTTAACCAATGTTGACCATTGTTTAGCACCTGTTTTAGCATCTAAAGCAACTAAGTTACCATCATTTTGTTGAAGGTAGATTTTGCCGTCGCCATAGCCAAGACCACGTG
>CBFHHI010000008.1:0-45299 GCA_965655675.1 Methylophilaceae bacterium
TAAGCTTCCGATGCCATCCGAGCATAGATGTCTCCCAGATTTTCATGCGCAGTTGCATAGCTGGGATGCGTTTTAATTGCAGTCTCAAGCGATTTTTTTGCCAAATCATATTTGCCTGCATCGGCATATAAAACTGCTAAGTTGTTGTAGGGTTCTGGCAGGTTTGGATATGTTTTAGTGAGTTCATTGAAGGCGGTGATTGCTTCGTCTCGCTTACCACTTTCTGCTAAAATAATACCTTTAGTGAACATGCCTTGAGCATCTTTAGGGTTGGCACTTAAATAAGCATCAATACGTTTTAAAGCTTCCTCTTGTTGGCCCTTATCAGCCATGGCTGAAATATCTTTTAATTCATCAGCAATGGCTAACGTTACTGGGGATAGAAACGCTAACAATAATGTAGCTACAAAGTTTTTTCTTAAAATATTATGAATTGTCATTATGGTATACTGATTGTTGGTAATAACACTATTCTACCAACAGCATAGCTAACATCCAATAGTCTGATAGATAATTCCTTGTAAATAATGGAAAATAACTTGTTAAGCTGTGTTTTTAGGTTGTTTTGTTAAACGATTTTGTCCCGCCTGAAATTTGAATGTATGTTAAAAATTTATAATACACTGACCCGCCAGAAAGAAACGTTTTTTCCAATCAATCCCAATCAGCTTAGGATGTATGTTTGTGGTATGACCGTTTATGACTATTGTCATTTAGGACATGCGCGAGTGATGGTGGTGTTTGATATGGTTTCGAGATGGTTTCGTGCTTCTCATTATCAGGTCACTTATGTTCGTAATATTACTGATGTTGACGATAAGATTATTCAACGGGCGAATGATAATAAAGAAAGTATCACTGAACTTACGCAGCGATTTATTGATGCGATGGATGAGGATGCTCACAAACTTGGCGTTATTCGTCCTGATATTGAGCCCCGTGCAACTACGCATATTGAGGCCATGATAGAGATGATAAGCAAGCTAGTTGACAAGGGACATGCCTATCTAGCTGAAAATGGTGATGTGTTTTATTCAGTGCGAAGTTTTAATGGTTACGGCAAACTATCAGGCAAAAGCTTAGATGATTTGCGCGCTGGCGAGCGAGTGGAAGTCGATACGTTTAAAAAAGATCCAATGGATTTTGTCTTGTGGAAATCTGTTAAGCCTAATGAACCTCATTGGGATTCGCCTTGGGGCCCTGGTCGTCCTGGTTGGCACATTGAATGTTCTGCAATGAGTAGCCAACATTTAGGTGCGCATTTCGATATTCATGGCGGCGGGCAAGATTTGCAATTTCCACATCATGAAAATGAAATTGCACAAAGTGAAGCAACACATGGTTGCCAAATGGCCAATTATTGGATGCACAATGGTTTTGTGCGAGTAGATGATGAGAAGATGTCGAAATCGTTAGGCAATTTTTTCACTATCAGAACGGTTTTAGAAAAATATGATGCAGAAGTTGTACGTTTTTTTATTCTGCGTGCACATTATCGTAGTCCGCTTAACTATAGTGATAACCATTTAGATGATGCCAAAGTGGCCTTGACTAGGCTCTATACAGCATTGCGCGGTATTGAGATGATTGACCAGCCAGTTGATTGGTCGCATCCATATGCTGTGCGCTTCAAAGAGGCAATGGATGATGATTTTAATACTGCAGAGGCAATGGCTGTTTTATTTGATTTAGCTCATGATGTTAATAAAGAAAAATCAATAAAAAAAGCTAGTTTGTTAAGCGGTTTAGGCGCAGTAGTTGGTCTTTTGCAGCAAGACGCTAATACCTTTTTACAAGGTGAAATTATTGCAGGCGGATTGGATATTGAGGCGCTGATCAGCGAGCGTATTGCAGCCAAGAAAGCTAAAAACTTTGCGGAGGCAGACCGCATTCGTACAATATTAACAAGTGCTGGCATTATTCTAGAAGATACGCCAATAGGCACAACTTGGCGCAAGGCTTAATTTCGTTCAGCCTTCATTGTTATCAAAACAGAAATATAAAGCTGACTGAGTAATACGCTAAAATACCGTTATTCTTTTTGATAGAAAGCATCTGTATGCCAGTTAATCTACCGCCATTGTCAGCCTCTTCACTATTGCCTATCAATGGGGTTATATTAGGCTTTGCTGAGGCGCACATTCGCAAGCCAAATCGTAAAGACTTATTGGTGATTCAGTTAGTTGAAGGCACGCATGTTGCCGGAGTCTTTACCCAAAATCGGTTTTGTGCCGCGCCAGTGATCGTCTGTAAAGAACACTTGGCTATCAATGATGAAATTCGCGCATTGGTCGTTAACACAGGCAATGCTAATGCGGGAACTGGCGAATCTGGTTTGCAACATGCAAGACAAACTTGCAATGTGCTTGCTGATCTATTAAATCTCAATAGCCAGCAAATTCTGCCATTCTCGACAGGGGTTATTTTAGAGCCATTGCCAATTGATAAAGTGATCAACAATTTACCAGCTGCTATTCAAAACGCTAAAGCGGATCATTGGTTCAATGCAGCCCAAACTATCATGACCACGGATATTGTGCCAAAAGCAAGCTCTCGTCAATTAACGATTCAGGGTAAGACTGTGAGTATTACTGGTATGAGTAAGGGCTCTGGCATGATTCATCCTAATATGGCTACCATGCTAGGCTATTTGGCTACCGATGCCGTTGTGAGCAAAGGTGCGCTAGAGGCGATTATTCATTATGCCGTTAACAAATCATTTAATTGCATCACGGTTGATGGCGATACCAGCACCAATGATAGTTTTATCATGATGGCGACTAATTTGGCTGGACACACTCAAGTGACTGAAGCGAGTGCCGATTTTATTGCTTTACGTGACGCAATGACCGATGTTGCGATTGAGTTAGCACAAGCGATTGTGCGAGATGGCGAAGGTGCTACTAAGTTTATGACGATACAAGTTGAAGCGGGTAAAGATGAAGCTGAATGCCGAAAAGTCGCTTATGCTATTGCCCACTCACCTTTAATTAAAACTGCTTTTTTTGCATCCGATCCTAATCTGGGGCGTATTTTGGCTGCAATCGGATATGCGGGAATTGATGATTTGGATGTTAGTCAATTATCGTTATATTTAGGTGATGTTTTAGTGTCAGAAAATGGCGGGATTGCAGCAAGTTATCAAGAAGAGCAGGGCGCTGCTATTATGAAAGAGGCAGAGATTTTAGTGCGCGTAGTCTTGAATCGAGGTGAAGAAACCGCAACGGTTTGGACTTGCGACTTTAGTTATGATTACGTCAAAATTAATGCTGATTATCGTAGCTAACTAGGAATAAATGTGAGCCAACAATTAGAAAGTCTGATTGCGCGTGCTGAGGATTTATTGCTGAAACTAGAAACGTTTTTGCAACCAAAGCCGCAAACGATAGACTGGAATGCAGTCGCTTGGCGTTGGGTCGAAAATAATGACTCAGGTGCGTTGCAAGCCATTCCACACCCTCATCAGATTCGCTTGGATAATATCCAATTTGTTGACAGACAAAAAGCTGAAGTTGTCAGAAATACCCGTCAGTTTTTGCAAGGCTTAACTGCTAACAATGTGTTGTTGACAGGTGCGCGCGGCACAGGAAAATCCTCATTAATCAAAGCGCTGCTGACGGAATTCTCTATGCAGGGCTTACGGTTAATCGAAGTTGAAAAACATGATTTGGTCCATTTGCCTGCAATCGTGAATCTCATTAGAAATCGACCTGAAAAATTTATTATTTATTGTGATGATCTGACTTTTGAAAGTAATGATATAGCGTATAAAGCGTTGAAAGTTGTCCTAGATGGTTCGCTCGCGAATGCTTCTGATAATGTGTTGGTATATGCGACGTCTAATCGCAAAAATTTAATGCCAGAACTGATGATCGATAATTTGGCCACGACGAATGAAGATGGAGAAATTCGTCCAAGCGATACCATAGAGGAAAAAACGGCCTTGGCGGAACGCTTTGGTTTATGGCTTTCTTTTTATGCGTTTGACCAAAATGAATATCTAGCGATTGCGGCACATTGGCTAACCATTTTTGGGATTGATTTTGATGAGCAGGCAAAAAAAGCGGCGCTGCAATTTAGCTATACACGCGGAGCTAGAAGCGGCCGAGTAGCCTATCAATTTGCGCGAGACTATACAGGAAAACTGAAGTTGCATGATTGACAGTCCTATCACCAAAGTCACCCATGTGGCAGTTGCCATACTCAAAAATGAAAATGGTGAATATTTATTAGCCACCAGGCCGCAAGATAAGCCATGGGCTGGCTGGTGGGAGTTTCCTGGTGGAAAAATAGAGCTAGGGGAATCTCCGCAAGAGGCACTTGTAAGGGAGTTGTACGAAGAAATTGGGATCGTTCCAACTGAGGTTGAGGAGTGGATACAAAAAAGATTTGACTATCCTGCAACGCATGACGCATTAGCTAAAACCGTGCATTTACATTTTTTTCTTGTAAAGAAATGGCAAGGTGATTTAACACCAAAAGAAGGACAGATATTGAGTTGGGAGCAAGCTGCTAACGTGATGGTTGCGCCACTGCTGCCTGCTAATGTGTCAGTTATGAAGGCTTTAACATTGCCGTCTATTTATGCGATTAGTCATCTGGCAGAATTAGGCGAGCGTGCCTTCTTTTCTGCTTTAAAGCAACAATTAGAAGCAGGTTTGCAATTGATTCAAGTGCGAGAAAAACAGCTTAATCATAAAGATTTATGTCAGTTTGCAACCCAAGTTAAAACGATGGCACACCCCTTTGGTGCAAAGGTATTGCTCAATGAAGATATTGAGTTGGCAATTGCTCTTGGTTTAGATGGTGTGCATTTGCCAAGCAGAGCCTTAATGCGGCTAGAATACAAGCCTGAAGGCATGATTGTTGGTGCATCTTGTCATAATGATGTAGAGTTAAAACAGGCGATGCGATTGAATTTGGATTTTGTTACCTTGTCTCCAGTTGCTCACACCGCGAGCCATCCCAGTGCGAATCCATTAGGATGGGAAGCATTCTCTACTTTATCTCATCATGTTACGTTGCCTATTTTTGCTTTGGGTGGCATGTGTAAAGGTGACTTGCCAAAGGCTTTGGCTAGTGGCGCTCAAGGTATCGCAATGCAACGTTCTATTTGGTAATCCATCGCTATTTTATACCTGTCCTGATTTACATCTCTTTCACAGGGGCCGTAATGATTTGTTCTGTAATGTTGCCGTCGATATCTTTAAAGCAAAGTCTGAAAGTAATATTGTTACCAATCTCCAAAGGCACTTTTAAATCAAACAGCATCAAATGAAAGTCGCCCGGTTTTAGTGCAACCGATTGATTAGGCTCCAGTATCAGCTCCTCCAACATTCGCATTTTCATCACGCCACCTTGCATTGTCATGCTATGAATTTCGACAGAACCTGCGGCATCGACAGCTTCAGCATAAACCAGCGTGTTTTTTATTGGGCTGTTAAGCGTCATGTATGCTGCGCCGACTGTTTGCCCTGGCGCATTTTTGCGTACCCAAGCATCAGTGATAGCCACATCAGTATTAGAGTCAGAAGTGCAGGCGCTCATTAATAAAATAACAAGAGAAATGATTAGAAATGAAGTGCGTTTAAGTTGGTTGATCATCATGGTGTTCGTAAAGTTAGCTAGATGTGTTTAGTTTAAATCATCTGAGTCAATGGGTCTGGATTTTTCTGGAATCCTGTAAGTTTCATTAGCCCAATCCCCTAAATCCACCATTTTGCAACGTTCTGAACAAAATGGACGATATGGATTTTCAGGACTAAAATCCGATAGTGTTTTGCAGCTAGGACAAGAAACTTGTTTGATCTTTTTTGTAGAGTGTTGATGTTGCATTGTTTTTAACAGTGTTTGTTTCAAATTAATATGGTTACATTAAGTTACACAGCGTCATTTTAAAATCAATATCATGATTGCAACGCTTAGATTTGTCATTAAAGTCAATAGTGGAAAAGTGTATATTAATTGCATATTTATTGGCACTTATTTCAGGAAAACAATGCGGATTGCTAGGTACTTCAATCTGTAACAGTTGCATTGGTTTTGTGCCGGTTAGTATCTTTTCATAAATCCCATTAATGGCTACATAATGATTTTCCATACTGCTGGAACGCAGAATCTTCAGAATAATCTGAATGCTTTCATACATTGGCATGAGCTGATTTAACCAAAGAGTAAAGTCTCTTCTTCGCGTTTCTGGCGCTTGATTCAACCAATAATGGTATGAAGGTAAATCAAATTGGCATGCGCCACCTGGAATGGTGGTACGTTTCTTAATACCCATCAACCATTCGTTATCTCGTAAAGATTGACCGATTTTACTGTTTTCAGCACGCAGTTTTGCAACGCTTATTTTTGTTTCATCTAATGTTTTGATGAGGACTTCAGTAGCGATATTCGGATTATCTATCAGGCTTTGCATAGAGCTTATTTGTCTATCTAATTCATGCATGATGTCTAGTTTAATGTCAGTACGCTCAATTAAATCTAGCATTTGTAGCAGTAGAATGAGTGCGCAATGATGGTTGTGCTGATCGTCAGCTGCAACGTGAAAAAGCACTTTCTTGAAAAGATCTTCAAGCCTTAAAAGTGCACGGATACGTTCATTAAATGGAAATTCGTAGCTAACCATTTTACCTAGACTTGCGCAACCAAAGTGATAAATTGATATAGATTATGGAATTGTTTTGCTATGGATGCAAGTTTTAATGTATTTTTGATGTAGTTGATTCACTTTTTGGCGTAATGCATTGATATTGCCGTTATTTTCGATGATATCATCTGCCATAGCTAGCCGCTCTTGACGTGGCATTTGAGCGTGAATTATTTTTTTGATTTGCTGTTCATCCAAGTTGCTGCGTTGTTTAACGCGCTGAACTTGAATAGCTTCTTCGCAATCAATTACCAATACACTGTCAATAATGGCGTTGTATATGCTGTTTTTGTCTAACAAAGGAATGGCCAAAATAACGTAAGGCGCACCTGTGTAGGATTGACGTTGTTTAATCGCCTCATCGTAAATGGCGGGGTGTAAAATAGCATTCAGTTGGGCGCGTGCATCGGCATCATCAAACACCAATTGACGCATTTTGGTGCGGTTTAATCCACCGTCTGTTGTGACATAATCCTCACCAAACTGCGCAGCAATCTGACGCACAAGCGGCTCATTTGGTGCGGTGAGCTGGTGTGCAATGGCGTCTAAATCAACGATAGGAATGCCAAAATCGGCAAACAGGGTTGCTGTTTCCGATTTTCCACTGCCAATTCCACCTGTTAATGCAACGGTAAACATTATTCAATCAGTTTGATTTCGTCTAGTGGCTTGATATAGCCAACTTAAATTAAATAAAAATCTGCAAGTTGTTTGCCAAAAAACAAAGCTGCAATGCCGCCAAGTGCAAGAAAAGGCCCAAAAGGAATCGCGGTTTGAGAGGTTTTACCTTTATATACAATCAGTATTACACCAATCGTAGCACCTAATACTGAGCTGAGTAGAATGACAGCAGGAATCAGTTGCCAACCAAACCAAGCACCAATTGCCGCCAGTAATTTAAAATCCCCATAACCCATTCCTTCTTTTTTGGTCACTATTTTAAATAACCAATAAATTGACCATAAAATTAAATAGCCAATTGCTGCACCTATGACGGCAGATTTTAAATCAGTAAATCCACCATTTAGATTAAAAAGTAGACCTAACCATAATAAAGGTAAAGTAATGTCATCTGGTAACAGCTGTGTATCAAAGTCAATAAAAGTTAATGCAATCAATGCAAGCGCAAATAACCAAGCAAAGAATGTCGTATCGGTATAACCAAATTGATAAGCAATCAGACCTAGTAAAGCGCTAGTTAGCGCCTCAACTAACGGATAACGTATGCTAATCTTGGTTTTACAAGATCGACATTTTCCACCTAATATCAAGTAGCTGATTATTGGGATATTTTCTAATGCAGATATAGTGTGGTTACATTGCGGACACCTTGAGCGTGGCGATGATAGCGTGAACGTTTTTTGTGCCGGTATTTCTTTGCCTTGCAAGGCTAAACAATTGTTATGCCATTCTTGTTCCATGATTTTAGGCATTCTATAAATCACAACATTTAAAAAGCTACCAAGCAACAAGCCAAGTATCATAGAGAAGCTAATGAATGCAACAGGGTTATTGATAAAAAGAGTGGAAAAAGCGTGTATAAAATCGAACATGGTCTTCTCGGATTGATGTAAACTTTTTGTATCATCTCACCGTTAATTAAACAATGCAATCTAGTAAAAAATGGCACACAAAATGCTTGAAAAAATAATAGTAGACCTCATCTAACAACTGTTGCTCATTATTAGTAAAGGAATCAAAAAATGAACGATCAACATGATTTGCAAGCTGAATTAGCCAGTTTGATGGTGGCAGACGATGCACTGCCATCGGTATGGAATGAGCCTATCGTATGTCGCGTTGAGGTTGACTTACCAGGCTGGCTGACGCAACTAGCCGGGGGTAAAGAATGGGAAGTATATAGCGAAGATGAAGATGAGACCTGCATTAGCTTTGCAATGCGAGAAAAAGTCGCTTCTAAAGCAGCAAAAACTGCGGAAGTCACTTTGTATCACAATGGCTATGCGATTGTGGATGTTGATGGCAAGGCGCTCTTTGATGGCACATTAACTTCAGGCACTAGTGACTGCGCACACCTAACTTATTACCACGCAAACAGCGGAGAGCCAGTTACATTGAACTAATACCATTTAACAAAGACCATTTGAAGTGGTGTGATTCAATTCAATGGTGTTTGGTTTTTTTGAATTAATGTAGCCGGTTAGTATTGTCTTAAAACTGCAAATTCAGCGAGTTGGATCATTGCTGTTTTGTATTTAGAATCGGCAAAATGTGCGATGGCTCTGCAAGCTAAATCGGCTTCTTTTTTTGCTACATCAAGCACATAGTCTGCTGCATTGGTGGCAGCAACGGCAGCTAGTACAGCAGAAACATCCGCTGTTCCTCCTTGTTCAATTGCTTTGCGAATCACGGCAGCTTGCTCTGCATCACTTTGGTGCATAGCATACAAAAGCGGTAATGTGGGCTTGCCCTCTGCTAAATCGTCACCTAGATTTTTACCAATTTTTTCAGCATCTCCGTTGATATCCAGGATGTCGTCAACCAGCTGAAAAGCTGTTCCTAAATGCATGCCGTAAAGAGCAAGCGCGTCTTCGTTGGCTACACTATAATGCTCACTCATGACAGCGCCTAATCTTGCAGCAGCTTCAAATAATTTCGCTGTTTTATAGTGAATAACACGCAAATAAGCCTCTTCCGTCACATTGGCATTGTGTAGATTAAGCAGTTGCAATACTTCACCTTCTGCAATGGTGTTTGTCGCATCTGATAAAATCTCCATAACGCGCATGTTTTTGAGCGAAACCATCATTTGAAAGGCGCGTGAATATAAAAAATCACCAACCAAAACACTCGCTGCGTTTCCAAAAACATGGTTTGCAGTGCTTTTGCCGCGACGCATCTGTGACTCATCAACCACATCATCATGTAATAACGTTGCCGTATGAATAAATTCAATTATTGCGGCAAGCTCGCGCTGCTGTTGGTTAATCTGCCCAAACAAACCGCTTGATAATAGCACTAGTGCAGGTCTCAAGCGCTTGCCTGCATTACTGATAATGTGCTCGCCAATCGTGTTAATGAGTGTTACTTCAGAGTGTAATGAATGACGAATAACCGCATCAACGGCTTGCATGTCATCTGATATTGGAGATTGAATTTTGTTTAAAGTCACAGAGAAAATGATAATAGTAAAGTTGTTTTAGAGGACATTAATTAATTGAAGGCATTTTATCATACCGTATGAGATAATCTGCGCATTAGAATTTATCGTGCTAACAAGCATTTATCATTTGCTTTATCCTGTTAATTTAGTATAATGCGCGATTCAATTTGAACGTATGAATCAAGGCAAACGACATGTACGCAGTTATTAAAACAGGTGGCAAACAATATAAAGTGGCTGCTGGAGACTACTTAAAAGTAGAAAAATTAGATGGTGATGTAGGTAGCAAAGTAGTGATTGATAAAATCCTAATGGTTGCTGATGGTGATAATGTAACAATTGGCTCGCCATTAGTTGCTGGTGCTAAGGTGAATGCAACTGTGCTTTCACATGGCAAAGGCGACAAAGTGATGATTTTTAAATTCCATCGCCGTAAGCATTACCGTAAAACACAAGGCCATCGTCAAAGTTATACAGAAATTCAAATTGACGATATCAATGGCAAAGGCGCTGTTAAAGCGGCAGCTAAAGCAACAGAAGCCAAACCAGCAGTAGCTAAAAAAGTCGCAGCAGAAAAACCAGTTGCAGCTAAGAAACCAGCAGCTAAAAAAGCAGCTGCTACTAAAGCAAAATCAGCAGAATAAGGAATAAAACATGGCACACAAAAAAGCAGGCGGTAGTTCACGAAATGGCCGCGACTCCCACTCCAAACGACTAGGCGTTAAAGCCTTTGGTGAGCAAATTGTTTCAGCAGGTAGCATAATTGTTCGTCAACGCGGCACAAAAATGCACGCTGGCGATAATGTTGGTATGGGTAAAGACCACACATTATTTGCAAAAATTGATGGCAAAGTGACCTTTTGTACTAAAGGTTTATTAAAGCGTCAAATGGTGAATGTAGTCGCAGTTTAAAAACTGTGCTTAAATAGAAAGCCCTGCCTTAGGTAGGGCTTTTTTGTTTTAAATATAATCTTTAAAGCAGAACGCTAGCAGATTAATCTGTTAAAAAATCGTAGGATAAAATGAAATTTATAGATGAAGCGACAATCAAGGTATATGCAGGCGATGGCGGTAACGGCATCGCTACGTTTCGTCGAGAAAAGTATGAGCCTATGGGCGGTCCAAGTGGTGGTGATGGCGGCAAAGGCGGTTCTGTCTATGCGATTGCTGATCGTAATATCAACACATTAGTCGACTATCGATATACGCGCACCTTTAAAGCGCAGCGTGGTGAAAATGGGCGTAAAGCCGAGCAATATGGCGCCGGTGGCGAAGATTTAGTGTTACGCATGCCTGTCGGTACCGTTATTTCAGATAAAGCCACAGGGCAAGTCATCGTTGATTTGGCTGATGACGGAAAAAAAGTGCTGATTGCTAAAGGCGGTGCCAATGGTCTTGGTAATGTGCATTTTAAATCGAGTGTAAACCGTGCACCACGCCAATGTACGATGGGGCAAGAAGGTGAATCATTTGAGCTGTTTTTAGAACTGAAAGTATTAGCTGATGTGGGCTTGCTTGGCATGCCTAACGCAGGAAAATCAACCTTTATCCGCTCTGTTTCTGCCGCTAGACCAAAAGTGGCAGATTATCCATTTACGACACTACAGCCTAATCTAGGGGTGGTGCGAGTAGACACTAACCGCAGCTTTGTGATTGCAGATGTGCCAGGCTTAATTGAGGGTGCAGCAGATGGTGCAGGGCTTGGTGTACGCTTTCTAAAGCATTTGACTCGAACCTCTTTACTTTTGCATTTGGTAGATTTAGCTCCATTAGACGGTGAGACAGATCCAGTTGCAGAAGCAAAAGCGATTGTTAATGAGTTAAAAAAACATGATGAAGAGCTCTATATTAAACCAAGATGGCTGGTATTAAATAAAATAGATATGGTGCAAGATGCAGAACAAGTTGCCGCCGATTTTGTGAAAGATTTTGGCTGGGATGGTCCTGTATTTGCAATATCTGCTATTAATGGTAACGGCTGTAAGCAGTTAACGTATGCCATTATGGAGCATATGGAGGCGATGCAGTTGCAACAAGAGGAAGCAAAAAACACAAATGAACCAGTCGCTCCTGCATAACAGTAAAACATTTGTCGTTAAAGTGGGCTCCAGTCTTGTTACTAAAGATGGTGAGGGGCTTGATCGCGTTGCGATTAAAGCTTGGGCATCACAAATTAGTGATTTGGTTAAACGTGGACAAAAGGTGATCTTAGTTTCTAGCGGCGCTGTGGCAGAGGGAATGCAGCGTTTAGGTTGGAAAAAAAGACCTGTAGAAGTGCATGAACTTCAAGCGGCCGCTGCAGTTGGTCAAATGGGGTTGATACAGACCTATGAAAGTTGTTTTACCGAACATGGTTTGCATACAGCACAGGTGTTGCTAACGCACGAAGATTTGGTCAATCGTAAGCGATATTTGAATGCGCGTAGTACATTAAAAACATTGCTTAGTTTAAATGTGATTCCAATTATCAATGAGAATGATACGGTAGTGACGGATGAAATTAGATTTGGCGATAATGATACGCTGGCAGCGTTAGTAGCTAATTTAATGGAGGTTGATGCATTGGTTTTATTAACCGACCAGCAAGGTTTGTTTTCAGAAGACCCACGTAAAAATAAAGATGCAAGATTTATTAATGCTGAAATAGCTGGCAATGTAGCGCTGGAAAAAATGGCGGCTGGTGCGGGTTCGCATGTTGGTACAGGCGGTATGTTAACCAAAATATTAGCGGCGAAACGGGCGGCTAATGCAGGTGTTCATACCATTATCGCTTCAGGCAGAGAAAAGGATGTATTGTTGCGTTTGCATAAAGGCGAGGCTATTGGTACTCACCTTAAATCAACAAAAATAAAAACGGTTGCTAAGAAGCAATGGTTATCTGATCATTTACGTACTGGTGGTAAGTTGGTGTTGGATGATGGTGCGATTAATGCATTGAAAGCAGAAGGCAAAAGCTTGCTATCTATTGGAGTGCTTGATGTGGTTGGTAGCTTTGAACGGGGCGATGTTGTTGCTTGTGTTGATGTTGCAGGAAATGAGGTGTCACGCGGTATTGTGAATTATAATTCACAAGAAGTGATACGTATTAAAGGGCGTTCGAGCCAAGAAATTGAGCAAATATTAGGCTATTTAGATGAGTCTGAATTGATTCACCGAGATAATTTAGTTGTGCTCTAAATGCAGATGCTAAATCATTGTGGTTACACATCGTCGCATTAAAGAATAAGATTAGGAATAAATATGGATAATAAGCAACCACTAGTTGCCATCATCATGGGATCAAACAGTGACTGGCCAACAATGAGACACGCAGCGCAAGTGCTGGCAGATTTTGGTGTGGCATATGATGCTGAAGTGATCTCAGCACACCGCACGCCAGATAAAATGATGGCTTTTGCAGAAAATGCTGAAAAAGCTGGCTATAAAGCGATTATTGCTGGCGCTGGCGGAGCAGCGCATTTGCCAGGCATGGTTGCGGCAAAAACAATATTGCCTGTGTTGGGCGTGCCAGTCACCAGTAAGCATTTGCAAGGGCAAGACTCTTTATTATCGATTGTACAAATGCCCAAAGGTATTCCAGTTGCTACTTTTGCTATTGGTGAAGCAGGTGCTGCGAATGCAGGTTTATTTGCCATTGCATTATTGGCAAATGAAGATGCCACTTTGGCAGATAAGCTGCATCATTTCCGCCAGCAACAAATTGAAAAAGTAACAGCAATGGAGTTAAACGAAAAGCCATGAGTTCCAAGATAATTGCTGCTCCAGCGATGCTGGGTATGTTAGGCGGTGGTCAATTAGGTCGATTTTTTGTCATAGCGGCGCATGAGATGGGCTATCAGGTGACAGTATTGGATCCCAGCAAAAATAGCCCGGCAGGTAGTATTGCCGATGTGCATTTATGCGCAGACTATGATGATGCAGATGCGCTTGCACATATGGCAAACACTTGTGTTGCAGTCACAACCGAGTTTGAAAATGTACCCGCCAATACTTTAGCTCAGCTCGCAGAATCAATTATTGTAAGACCATCTGCTAATAGTGTCTCCGTAGCACAACATCGGGTTCTAGAAAAAAACTTTATTAAACAAGCTGGCTTACCAGTAGCACCATTTCAGGTCGTTAATGGTGCTGAAGATTTGCCAGATGATGTAAGTGATTTGTATCCTGCCATTTTAAAGGTGGCCCGATTTGGATATGACGGTAAAGGTCAAGCTAGAGTGAAAAATAAAGCTGAAGCCTTAGCCGCTTTTGTGGAGTTTAAGCAAGAAGTGTGCGTGCTAGAAAAAATGATGCCATTAGATTTAGAGGTGTCTGTTGTATTGGTGCGGGATGCGCAAGGCAATATCATGAGTTTCCCCACAGTAGAGAATCAGCATCTCAATGGCATTTTGGATATCAGCATTGCGCCAGCAAGATGCTCAGCTGTGATTAAAGCGCGCGCACAAGGGTTAGCAAAAAAGTTAGCGACGGCATTAGATTATGTGGGCGTACTTGCGGTTGAGTTTTTTGTAGTAGGTAAAGATTTGTTAGTCAATGAAATTGCACCAAGACCACATAACTCAGGTCATTACACAATTGATGCGAGTGTGACCAATCAATTTGAGCAGCAAGTGCGCGCCTTAGTTGGCTTGCCGCTAGGTAGTACGGCTTTGCATAGTAAAGCAGTGATGGTTAATATTCTTGGAGATAGCTGGGTGAATGATGAAGAACCTGCTTGGCAGCGTGCTTTGGCCCATGCGAACTTGAAGTTACATTTGTATGGTAAGCCAGAAGCGCGGCCAGGTCGAAAAATGGGTCATTTTACGGTGATTGACCCCGATCAGAAAGCCGCACTAAACACAGCATTAATCGCTCGCGGAGAACTTAATATCGGCTAGCTTATTAGTTAAGCAAAAAAAAGCCTCGCATTGCGAGGCTTTTTTGTTTTGGTATATTACTCAGCTTCTTTTTTAGCTTTTGCTGCTGGTTTTTTAGCTGCTGCTGGTTTTGCTGTAGTTTTCGCTTTTGCAGCTGGCGCTTCGCCGCTCATTGCTTTAATCGCAGCGCTTAAGCGGCTTTTGTGGCGAGCCGCTTTGTTTTTATGAATAATTTTTTTATCAGCAATACGATCAATAACGCTTACGTTTTCAGTATAGACAGCCGCTGCAGCTGCTTTATCGCCTGACTCAATTGCTTTAATAATTTTTTTGATTGCTGTACGCATTGTTGAGCGCAAAGCTGAATTATGTAAGTTAACCTTAACTGATTGGCGCGCGCGTTTGCGAGCTTGTGCTGTATTTGCCATGAGTACTTTGTCCTAATGCTTGTCTATGTGTGTATGTAATATACGAAACCGTGCATATTAGTGTTTTTTGCTCAATTTTGCAAGAATAAAGTGAATTTATATCTAACTCAATGTTCAGCGACAAGCGTGCTAGAATCTCAACAATTAATCAATGGTTGAATTTACTGACCAATTCGCTCTACATTATCGAATGAAATGACCGTATGAATTTGCTTAGAACGCTCGTTACTGTTGGTAGTATGACGTTTGCTTCACGTCTGCTGGGTTTTGTGCGCGACACTTTGATGGCTCGCGTATTTGGCGCAGGTATGTTTACGGATGCCTTTATTGTTGCCTTTAGAATTCCCAACTTTTTGCGTCGCATTTCTGCTGAAGGTGCGTTTAGTCAAGCTTTTGTGCCTGTTTTAGCCGAATATAAACAACAACGCTCGCAGGATGAAACCAAAGCGCTGATTAACCATGTTGCAACTTTATTGGGTTTATTTTTAGTAGTCTTGACTATTGTTGGCATGTTGGCTGCCCCTTGGGTTGTGCAAATCACTGCACCAGGGTTTGCTGTAAATGCAACTAAATTTGATTTGACCGTCGATTTACTGCGAGTCACTTTTCCGTACATTTTATTTATCTCACTCGTCTCATTGGCTGGCGGAGTATTAAATACTTATGGTAATTTTTCTACGCCAGCATTCACGCCCGTTTGGTTAAATATTTCTTTTATTGTGGCAATGCTATTTGTTGCGCCTTATTTTGATAATTCCATTCGCGTATTGGCATGGGCTGTTTTTGTCGGCGGGATTTTGCAATTCCTTTATCAACTACCTTACTTAGGCAAATTAGGATTGATGCCAAGGATTGATTTAAATCTGCATGATGAAGGGGTTTGGCGAATATTAAAGTTGATGGGTCCAGCCATATTTGGGGTGTCGGTTGCTCAAATCTCTATTTTAATTAATACAGTCATTGCTTCCTATTTGGTTAGCGGTAGTGTGTCTTGGCTTTATTTTGCTGATCGACTTATGGAGTTTCCAACAGGGCTGCTTGGCGTTGCTTTAGGGACGATATTACTACCTAGTCTCTCTAAAAGTGTTGCAGATAAAGATGACGGTGAATACTCACATTTATTAGACTGGGGGTTACGATTAACCTTTATGTTGGCATTGCCAGCGGCAGTTGCTTTGGCTGTACTCGCAGTACCTTTGGTTACCAGTTTATTTATGTATGGCGCATTTACAGCACGCGATGTGGTAATGACTAAAGTGGCATTGATGGCCTATAGCTTTGGTTTGCTTGGCTTGATTTTAGTCAAAGTGTTGGCGCCTGCTTTTTACTCGCGTCAAAACATTAAAACGCCCGTTAAGATTGCGTTATTTACTTTAGTGATGACACAATTAATGAATGTATTATTTGTATTTGTATTAGATTTTAAAGAGTTTAAACATGCAGGTTTGGCGTTGGCGATTGGATTAGGTGCATGTGTCAATGCCAGTTTATTATTTTATCACTTACGTAAAAGTTCGCTGTATCAGCCGCGAGCAGGATGGACGAAGTTTGCGCTTAAGTTGCTACTTGCTGTCGTTGTCATGGCGATAGCGTTGCACTTCACGGCCGGTGATGACGTTTTGTGGCTTGGCTATGGTTTGTTTGAAAAAATGTTGCGATTGCTCAGTTTGCTCTTGATTGGTGTGACTGTTTACTTTGCCATGCTTTGGTCGATGGGTATTCGAGTACAAGAGTTTATACGTCGCACGGTTGTGTAATCACTTCGTTTCGTTGAATCATGAATATATATCGACATCTTCCTCAAGGTAAACAACTGCCACGTGCATTAGCGATTGGTAATTTTGATGGCTTGCATTTGGGTCATCAAGCATTACTAGCAAAAACCGTAGCAACAGCAAAAGAACAATGTTTACAGCCAGCTGTCATGACATTTGAGCCACATCCGCGTGAATTTTTTATGCCGCAAAATGCACCTGCTCGTCTTTCTTCCATACGTGAAAAACTTGAGTATTTTCAGGAAGCCGGCATTAAAGATATATTTGTATTACGCTTCAATCAGGCTTTTTCAGCCATCACAGCACAAGATTTTATGCGCAATGTATTAAGAGAATCATTGTGCGCAAACACCATTTTGGTTGGTGGTGATTTTTGTTTTGGCGCAAAACGAAAAGGCACAGTGCATGATTTGCTGCAAACTGGCTTTCACTTGATTGATTTTCCTGCCGTAAAAGTAGGACAAGAACGAGTATCGAGCTCGTTAGTACGTGATGCGCTGGCAGCGGGTGATTTTAACCAAGCGGAGCGTTTGCTTGGCCGTCCTTATAGTATTAGTGGCAAAGTGGTGCATGGCGCAAAGCGCGGCCGACAATTAGGTTATCCAACCGCTAATGTGCATATGCGGCATGAGCGACCTGCCTTTACTGGTGTTTATGCGGTAAAATTAGATGGTCGAGAAGGCGTGGCGAATTTAGGGGTGCGTCCAACCATTGCAGGCATTCCAAAATTAATGTTAGAAGTCTATGTGTTTGATTTTGATGGTGATTTGTATGATGCGCATGTGCATGTGCAGTTTTTTCATAAAATCCGTGATGAAATGAAATTTGATGGACTAGACGCATTAAAAGCACAAATAAGCCAAGATGTTACGATAGCAAAAGCATTTTTCCAAAGTAAAAATTAGATAGTATTTAGATAAATTCATGAGTGAACAAGATAAAGATTCAAAGTATCCTTTAAACCTGCCAGAAACCAGCTTTCCGATGCGTGGTAACTTGGCGCAGCGTGAACCAGCTTGGTTGGCGGATTGGCAAGATAAAAAGCTCTATCAAAAAATCAGAGCAGCGCGCAAAGGGGCAAAGCAATTTATTTTGCATGATGGTCCGCCGTATGCGAATGGCGATATTCATATTGGGCATGCCGTTAACAAAATCTTAAAAGATATTATTATCAAATCTAAAACCATGAGTGGTTTTGATGCGCCTTATGTGCCCGGTTGGGATTGTCACGGCTTACCAATTGAGTTGGTCGTCGAAAAAAATCACGGCAAAAATATTGATCCAGCTCAATTCCGCGAGCTTTGCCGTCAATATGCGGCTGAACAAGTAGAAAGACAAAAGAAAGACTTTGTTCGCTTAGGTGTATTAGGCGATTGGGATCATCCCTACTTAACCATGGATTTTAAAACCGAAGCCGATATCATGCGCGCGCTCGGTGATATCAACAAAAATGGCTATTTATACCAAGGTTCTAAACCTGTGCATTGGTGCACGGACTGTGGTTCGGCTTTGGCTGAGGCTGAGGTGGAATATGAAGATGTGAACTCGCCTGCGATTGATGTTGGTTTTAAAGTGGTAGATAACGCGTTATTAAGTAAAGCATTTGGTATTGAAGTAACAGAGGTTACTTTAGCCGTCATTTGGACGACAACGCCATGGACTTTACCAGCTAACCAAGCAGTGAGTGTGAACGCAGAACTAGACTATGATTTGGTTCAAACCAATAAAGGTTTATTCATTTTAGCGCATGATTTAGTTGCCGCGACGTTAGCTCGCTATGAAGCAGAAGAGACAAACGTATTGGCCACTTGTAAAGGGGCTGCTTTAAGCGGCTTATTATTGCAACATCCGTTTGATGATAGGCAAGTGCCTGTTATTTGTGGCGATCATGTAACGACTGAAGCGGGTACAGGCTTAGTGCATACCGCAGCTGCCCATGGTAACGATGACTGGTTGGTGATGCGCGCTAATTTCCCGAATGAAAAACCGCGTGTATTAATGGGTGGCGATGGACGATTTTTTGAAAGTGATTTAGTCCCATTTGAGGCGATTCGTGGTTTAAATCGCCAAGAGGCTAATAAAGTCATTCTTGAGCAAATGAAAGAAACAGGGGTGCTGATTGCAAGTGCGCGTCTTCATCACAGTTTCCCACATTGTTGGCGTCATAAAACGCCATTGATGCAATTAGCTACACATCAGTGGTTTGTTGGTATGGATAAATTATCTATAGCAGCTCAAAAAAAGCTTGAAGAGATTTCTTCAAAACTAGGAGCAAAAGACTTTGATGAACTACACTCAACAGAATTGAGAGAGAGAGCTTGGCAGGCGGTAGGAAAAACTGATTTTTTCCCAGATTGGGGACGCGCGCGCCTTGAAGGCATGATTAAAACGCGTCCTGATTGGTGTGTATCGCGCCAGCGTAATTGGGGCGTACCCATGCCGCTATTTGTGCATAAAGAAACAGGTGAGTTGCATCCTAAAACTGCCGAACTTTTAGAAGAAGCTTGCTTATTAGTTGAACAAACTGGCGTTGAAGCTTGGTTTAGTTTAGATGTTGATGCTTTCTTGGCCAAGCATGCGCCAGAGCATGCGGCACAATATAAAAAAGTAACCGATACGTTAGATGTTTGGTTTGATTCAGGCACCACACATGCGTCGGTTTTAAAGCGTCGCGCCGATTTAAATTTTCCTGCTGATTTGTATTTGGAAGGTTCAGACCAACATCGTGGCTGGTTTCAATCGAGCTTATTAACAGGTTGTGCCATTGATGGTCGTGCGCCTTATAACGCGTTGTTAACACACGGTTTTGTAGTGGATGGTAAGGGCTACAAAATGAGTAAGTCGAAGGGTAATGTGGTTGCGCCACAAAAGGTGATGGATACTTATGGTGCGGATATTTTGCGCTTATGGGTAGCGAGTACGGATTACTCAGGTGAGTTGACGATTTCAGATGAAATTCTAAAACGTGTTTCAGACAGCTATCGCAAAATTCGCAATACCTTGCGATTCTTGTTGGCAAACGTTGAGGATTTTGACGCGTCTACACAATCTGTGCCTTATGAAAAATTACTCGAAATTGATCGTTATGCATTAGGCATGTTGAGCGATTTATCAAACACTTGTAAAGCGGCTTATGACAGTTATGAGTTGCATCGTGTTGGTCAAGCGTTGCAACATTTTTGTGCGGAAGATTTAGGTGCGTTTTATTTGGATATTTTGAAAGATCGTATGTATACCAATGCGGAAGATTCGCATGATCGCCGTGCGGCGCAAACGGTATTGCTCAAAATTACCCAAGTTTTGGCCGGTTTAATGGCGCCAGTATTAAGCTACACTGCGGAAGAAATTTGGCAAACGCTGTATCCTGAAACTGAAGACTTTGTGATGCTACACGACTGGACCAAGGCTGAAGATGCCATTAGCCCAGTAGACTATGCTGAATATGAGCAAACGCTAAAAGCCAAATGGCAAATCATTCGTGAAATAAGAGCGGAAGCTGCCAAACAAATTGAAGTGGTGCGTGGAACGGGTCAAGTTGGCTCTTCGTTACAAGCAGAGCTGGCATTCCATGTGGCAGATGAAGCGTTTGATGCTTTAAGTAGCTTGGGCGATGATTTGCGTTTTGTCATGATTACTTCAGATGCGAAAGTGTATAAAGCAGCAAATGCTAGTGACAAAAAGATTGTAGTTGCACCAAGTAAGCATGAAAAATGCAGTCGGTGCTGGCATTATCGCGCAGATGTAGGCGCGCATGCTGAACATCCGACAATTTGTTCGCGCTGTGAAAGTAATTTATTTGGCGCAAGTGTGTCACGTCATCATGCTTAATCGTCAGCTTACAAAGTGGTTAAGTATGAGCGCAATTATTGTTGCGCTTGATTTGTATACTAAGCACTTAACCCAGCAAGCATTTGCATTTGGTGAGAAGTTATACGTAACATCGTTTTTTGACTTAGTCCGCTATCACAATGAAGGAGCTGCTTTTAGCTTTTTGGCTGACGCAGGTGGTTGGCAAAAATGGTTTTTTACTGCGATAGCGGCAATCGCCAGTCTTTTTATTGTGTATTTGCTTAAAAAGCATCATACAGAAAAATTATTTAGCTTGGGGCTGGCCTTGGTATTAGGCGGTGCATTAGGCAATTTGTATGATCGTGTTACGCTGGGTTATGTTGTGGATTTCCTTTCATTTCATGTGAATGATCTTTATTGGCCGGCTTTTAATGTTGCCGATAGTGCGATTTGTGTTGGCGTTGGTATATTGATATTAGATAGTTTTAAGCCTAGAAAAGGATAATGCGTTACTAATGCCCGATTGGAAAAAACTAATAGCAGCAAAAATAGCCATTGCTAAAAAAGGTAATGTTAAAAGCAAGGCGACTGCCAATGAAAGAGTGCCTGCTGGTCAAACCCAAGTGACAAATTTCCCTGTGCTAGATTTAGGGATTAAGCCTGATGTTTCTACTAACGATTGGCAACTGAGCGTATTTGGTTTAGTCGAAAAAGAACTCACATTAGATTGGTCAGCATTTCAGGCGCTCAATCATGTTACAGATGTATCTGACTTTCATTGTGTCACGCGTTGGAGTCAACTCGATATGGATTGGCAAGGCGTGCGCGCACAAGACCTATTAGCGTTGGCAGCGCCATTAGAAACCGCTAAATTTGTGACCATGCATGGTTATGATGGCTATACCACTAATTTACCTTTAGAAGCGCTATTAGATGATGATGTATTAATTGCGCATAGCGTGTTAGGTAAGCCGCTTAGCAAGGAGCACGGCGGTCCTGTGAGAATGGTAGTGCCTAAACGCTATGCATGGAAAAGCGCGAAATGGCTAAAAGCGATTGAGTTGCACGAGTATGACAGACGTGGCTTTTGGGAAGTGCGCGGTTATCACAACGATGCTTTTCCATTTGAAGAACAACGTTTTTCAGAAGATGATGATATTTAATATCTCAGGACAAATTTCTTTTTCTCATTACTTTTTGGACCAACATGACTAGTGCTACACCAATAGCACCAACACCCAACCCTACCAAGGCATCTATGAACAAGCTACCAAGAACACTTGCTCCTGGTAAATGCTCAATTTTGCTAGCAAAATTGTCGCTAAAATGATGTATTAAAGGCAGGCCATGCCCAATAATGCTGCCACCTACTAAGAACATGGCGGCTGTGCCAGCTACCGTTAAAAAACGCATTAACATTGGTGCAAATGCTAATATGCCTAACCCAATTTTGCGTATTAATTGCTTATATGTACTTTGACCTTTTTTGAGCAAGAGATGCAAGCCAAGGTCATCTAATTTAACGATGCCAGCAACTAGACCATATACGCCAATTGTCATTATCAGTGCAATCGCAGACACAACCGCAATTTGCTTACTGAACACTTCAGTGGATACTGTGCCAAGCGCAATGACGATAATCTCAGCGGATAAAATAAAATCTGTTCTAATTGCACCCTTGATTTTATCTTTTTCTATAGCAAGCAAATTCACTTTAGAGTCTGCAATTGCTTGCGCGATGGCTTGGTGATGAGATTCGTCATCTTGATGATGAAAAAACTTGTGGGCGATTTTTTCAAAACCTTCAAAACATAAAAATGCACCTCCGAGCATTAGTAAAGGGGTAATTAACCAAGGGATAAAATAGCTGATTGCCAACGCTGCGGGCACTAAAATTAATTTATTAATCAATGAGCCTTTTGCGACAGCCCACACGACAGGCAGTTCGCGGCTTGCATCTACGCCCGAGACTTGTTGTGCATTCAGGGCAAGGTCATCACCTAACACACCAGCGGTTTTTTTTGCCGCCACTTTGGTCATCACAGAGACATCATCCAACATTGTGGTGATATCGTCCAACAACATGAGTAAACTGCCACTTGCCATTAAAGTCTCTTAATTAATATTGTTAAGCGATTGTAACGAATAATGATAATATTCGCGGATGTTGTCGAAAAAATTATTTAGTTGGGTACATAAGGTCGCGTTGTTTGCGATTGTTTTTGCGTCTTTAGCGCCCAGCGTTTCACATGCGCTCGCAGCACAACAAGGTATTAATAGTTTTGCACAAGAAATATGTTCACCTGATGGTAAAAAAATTACGATTCAAGTAGTGACGACAAAAGGACAGTTGCTGCAAACAGGCTTGGAAACTCAATCTGATCGCAGTCCTGTAACCATTACTTTACACCTCAACCATTGTCCATTTTGTCATGCTGGCATATCGGATATTGTTATTTCAAGCCGTAATCCAGCCTTTGAGTTTTACTTAGCGCAACAAGTTGTTCAACAGCGTTTTACGTATCAGCCCCTCGTCGTTCCGACAATTAAACAATCTGCGCATCTTTCTCGCGCACCACCTTCAACTCTACTTTAAATTCTATTCATCTATTTGCAAGTATTCAATGCTTGTTGTTGGGTGCGTGTTGATTGCTTTTATCTGTTGAGATTTCTAGCGTCTTCTTCCACTTAAAACAACCATTTTTTGTTACTCATGCTTGCAAATGAAGCACAATATTTTTTAGGTAGGAGTACATGATGAGATTTAAAAAGAAGCCTTCCCTGTTGTGGGTGGAAGCATTTCTATTAGCTAACACGTTGGTGTCTGGACATGTGTATGCAGAGCATCTTGATTTAGATACAGTTGAGGTGGTTTCGGATGCTGTGCCACAAATTGATAAAAACAAAGCAAGTGTTGGTGGTGATACGGCTAGATTATTAGAAAATGAAGTGGGTATAAGCTTTTATCGTGCAGGCGGTGTGTCTAGTTTGCCTGTTATGCGCGGTTTAGCCGACGATAGAATCCGCATCAAAGTTGATGGTATGGATTTAATTTCGAGTTGTGCTAATCATATGAACCCGCCACTTTCTTATTTATCGCCTGAAACAGTAGGGTCAATTGAAGTATTTAAAGGCATATCACCTGTGAGCTTAGGTGGTGACAGTATTGCAGGCACTATTCTTATAAATTCTGCCACACCAGAGTTTGCAAAATCAGGCGAAGATTTGCTCACCCATGCTTCCATTAATACTTTTTATAAAAGTAATAATAATGCACGTGGTGTTAACTTGTCAGCCAGTGTCGCGAATGAAGAGGTGTATCTACGCTATACCGGTTCAACTGTAGAAGCCAATAATTATCATGCAGGTGGCAACTTTAAAGACAGGCTACCAGCTGCACAGCGCAATTTTCTGGCAAGAGGGGATGAAGTCGGATCTACTTATTATCATGCAATCAATCATGCCTTAGCCTTTGGTTTGCATCGAGATCATCATTTATTTGAATTTAAGCTGGGCCTTCAAGATATTCCTGAACAAGGTTTTGTCAATCAGCGTATGGATATGACGGGTAACAATGCGCAACAATACAATGTTAAATATGAAGGTAAATATGATTGGGGTAAGCTAGAAGCGCAGGCTTATCACGAACGTGTTCGCCACAGCATGCAGTTTGGTAATGATAAACAGTTCTTTTATGGGAATGCGCCAGGCATGCCAATGGATACTTTAGGTCGAACAACGGGACTTAAATTAATCGGCAGTATTGATCTGTCTGAAAGAGACCTGTTTAGAGTGGGCGCAGAGTATCAGCGCTACCGATTAGATGATGATTGGCGCGCATCTGGCACTGGCATGATGATGTCACCCAATACATTTGTAAATATCAATAATGGTCAGCGAGATCGTTACGACGTTTTTGCAGAGATCGAGTCAACATGGAACCCACAATGGCTAACTCAAGTCGGTTTGCGTAGTAGCACCGTTAAAATGGATGCAGATGATGTGCAAGGATATAACAATACGTTAGCTGGTATGGCTGGCTATGGTACTGCAGCCAATACATTTAACGCCGCAGATAGAAGTAAGACAGATCATAATATTGATGTGACATTGCTTGCAAAATTCACACCAAGTGCTTCTCAAAGTTATGAGGCTGGGTATGCAATGAAGACGCGCTCACCAAATGTATATGAACGGTTTGCTTGGGCTAATACCAATACCATGGTGATGAATATGAACAACTGGGTTGGTGATGGCAATGGATATGTGGGTAACCTTAACCTTGACCCTGAAAAAGCACACACCTTCAGTGTAACTGGTAAATGGAATGATGCCGCAAATCTGGACTGGCAGCTAAAAGCCACTCCATATTTTACTTATGTTGATGATTATATTGATGCTGTGGCATGTGCCGAAGTTGGTAAAACCTGTATGCCAAGAACTGATGGTTTTGTGAATCTAAGTTTGGATAATCAGTCTGCGCGTCTTTATGGGGTTGATGTCAATGCCAAAAAATTGCTGACGCAAGGCAATCATCTAGGCAGTTTTACTGCGACTAGTTCGATTAGTTATGTCAGAGGAAAAAACACTAAAACTAACGATGATTTATATAACATCATGCCATTAAACGCTAAGCTAGGGTTAGAGCACAAGTTAGGCGCATGGCAAAACCAATTAGAAGTGAAGCTTGTTTCATCAAAAGACAATGTTCAAAGCATCCGTAAGGAAGTGGAAACAGATGGCTTTAGTTTGGTTAATTTCTACACGAGCTATGATTGGAAGAGCGCTCGTTTAGATTTGGCAATCGAAAATATTTTTGACAAGCTTTATGCAGACCCACTTGGTGGCGCTTATTTAGGTCAAGGCGCCACAATGGGAACAGGCGTGCTACAAGGGATACAAGTGCCTGGTATGGGGCGATCTGTTAATGTTGGCTTGACACTGTTTTACTAATCAATGCGTAAAGACTGTACTTTAAGTGGTTTATTGCATACAATTCATCAACTTAACGTACAGTTCTAGCGCGACTTAAACTGTAACAACGGAAATAATGACAACATGATGCTAACGCAGAAGCTATTTAGACAGATAAGCAGAATCGCACTATTTGCGATTGTGTTTGCGTCGCTCGCGCCTAGCGTTTCTCATGCAATTGCGGCTAAACAAGGATTAAATAGCTTTGCGCAAGAAATCTGTACCACAGACGGACAAAATATCACGATTCAAGTGGTGACTACTCAAGGTCAGCAATTAGTTACTGAGCTTGAGAAAACAACATCGCCAAACACAGTTGTTAGTCACTTAAACCATTGTCCTTTTTGTAGTAATCCAAGTATAAATGCAACATTAGAGCCTCCGCATGCTTTTATTGTTGCAGTATTAAAAGACCAAGCTGAGCAGCTTGAGGTCTCTGTTTCAACCACACTTCCAAGCTTTATAGCACTTCCCCCGCCCGCTCAGGCACCACCAACACTTTAAATAAACTGAATATTTTTTAGTTAGTTGCACTTGGCAAACTAACACTTTATTTGTATGCATTATTGCACGTACAAAACAGTTTTATTTAAGGTGAATTAAACATGATTTATATCCAAATTAAAGAAGTGATTCAAGCAAAAAGCATTGCTTGGGGACGTCGTATTACACTCAGTGAACTTGCCAACGCAACTGGTATTAGCAGAATGACTTTATCTCGTATGGTCAATAATCGTGGCTATAGCACAGTCACTGACCAACTTGATAAGTTGTGCACATTCTTTGAGTGCGAACTCAATGAGTTGATCACCTACGTACCAGATAATCAAACTGTTCAAGCAGCTTAAGCTACTCAAAGATAAGGATATTAAGATGAATAGCAAACGGCTTATTGCCGCTATATTAGCGGTGTTGACTCAGTTAGCACATGCTGAGCATGATAGTGAGATTGAGTTGGATGAGATTGATGTACAGAGTATACGCAAAACGGATAGTCGTATTAGAAAGCACCCAGCAACGGTAGAAACCTACGATAAAAAACAAATTGAAGATAGTGTTAATGCGGCTACTACGGCGCAAACATTAAAATACTTACCTAGCATTCAAGTGCGGGAGCGCTACATTGGAGATCGCAACGGCATTATTGCTACGCGCACAATCGGCACTCTTTCAAGTGCACAAAGCATGCTATATGCAGATGGCGTATTGCTTTCAAACTTATTAGGTAACTCTTTTGCTTTTCCACCACGCTGGGGGATGGTTTCTCCAGAGGAAATCGAAAGTATTAGTATGATGTATGGGCCTTTTTCATCCATTTATGCAGGCAACTCATTCGGTGGTGTCATGAGTATTAAAACACGTATGCCAAGCAAATTTGAAGCACATACCAACGTGCAGGCATTTAGGCAAAATTTTAAACTATACGGCACAGATGAACATTATGATGGCCATCATTTGTCAGCTTCAATAGGAGACAAAGTCGGCGATTTTTCATTTTGGTTAGGTGCTGATCACTTGGAGAACCAAGGTCAGCCGATGAACTTTTCTACCAGAGGGGTATCAACGACAGCGCCTGGCGCTAGCCCAATAGTCACTGGCGCGTTTCAAGACAGGGACGTGACCAATAATGGTCGTGTTATTTTTGGGGCAACAGGCATTGATAAAACACGGCAAGATCAAGTTAAATTGAAACTGGCCTATGACATTACGCCTGATCTCAGCATTGCCTATACCTTAGGCATTTGGGACTTGAGCGGAAAGACAGATGTACAATCGTATCTGAAAGATGCAGCGGGTAACCCAGTCTATAATGGTCGCGTTAATTACAACGGTAATCGTTACGATGTTGCTGGTATGACGCCAGGTGAAACTGAGAGCCTGCATATTATGCAAGCAATCGATTTGAAGTCAAATACGGGTGGCTTTTATGATTGGCAACTGACGCTATCCGATTATGACTATCATCGAGATTTAATTCGGACTTCTAATGCACCCAGTAACGGTACGGTGATTGCTGGTAACCCTTATCTCAATCGTATTGGCCGTGTTGATGACTTGTCAGGCACGGGGTGGACAGTGTTTGATGCACGTGCAACTTTAAGACCAAAAGGGCATGAATTAGATGTTGGGTATCATATTGATCACTATCAGCTTAAGAGTACCCGTAATGACACAAGAAATTGGTCTGTTGGGGATAAAGGTGCGTTAACTAATCTATCGCGCGGTGAAACACAAACGCAAGCATTATTTGTGCAAGATAAATGGCAGATTAATCCAGAATGGGCATTAACCACAGGGTTGCGCGCTGAGCATTGGGAGGCCAGAAATGGGCGTAATCAAACTGGCAACACGATGGTTGACTATCAGCAAAGATCAGACACAAAGTTTTCACCTAAATTGTCAGTCAGCTATGAACCACAACCTGCCTGGGGTTTTCGTGCTTCATTAGGTCAAGCTTATCGTTTCCCTACGGTTAGCGAGCTTTTTCAGCCATTGCAAAATGGAGATGGTGGTGCAGCGCGTCTTGTCGAGAGTAATCCCAACTTGAGGCCAGAAGAGGTGATTGCTGTCGAATTGACTGCAGAGCGGCGTTTTGACGATGGGTTGGTACGCATCAGTTTGTTTAATGAGGAGAAGTATGACGCGCTGATTTCTCAAACATTAACGACTGGTACTGCTATACCATTTGATACAGGTGTTTGTGATCGAAATGCAGGTTGTAGTTTTATACAAAATATTGACCATATTCGAACAACTGGTATTGAGATAGCAACAGACTGGCAAAATGCTTTTGTGCATGGTTTGGATCTAATGGTTAGTGTAACGCTATCTGATGCTGAAATTATTCAAAATAAAGCTGCGCCAGCGACAGAGGGTAATCAGTCCTTACGTATTCCGCGTAGTATGATTAAACTAATCGCAACATATCATCAGGGTGATAATGTTACTTATAGTTTGGCAGGACGCTATAGTGGAAATCAGCATGGTAATCTTGATAATTCAGACGTGAATCGATCGACTTTTGGCGGTGTTAGTAAGTTCTTTGTCATGGATGTAAAGGCGAATTACAAATTCTCCCAACACTGGACAGCTTCCGTTGGTATCGACAATCTCAACAATTATAAAGCCTATGTGTTTCATCCATACCCACAGCGAACAGGGTATCTTCAGTTAAAGCTTGATTATTAAATGGTACTTCGATTGTCGATTTTTATAGGTCTAAGGTGCTTGTGTAAAGGAGTTTTTATGCGGTTTGTGTATTTTTTATTAGGATTCATTTTTATCGTCGGCGCTTCCGCTCACGAGGCGCATACAGAAATTAGCGCTAGTGAAATGGCGGTTAGTTTGGTCGCTGACGATAAAGGTCAATTATGGCGTGCAAATGTGCATGCTGGATTTGTGTACGTTGACATGAGCACTGATGAAGGCAGGACTTTTTCAAAAAAAGTAAAAGTGAATAGTCATGCACAAAAAATTGCAGCAAAAGGCGAGGCGCGTCCTAAAATAGCAATTGGACCGCAAGGCAATGTATATCTAACTTGGACAGAGGGCTTGTCAAAACCATTTGCGGGTTATGTTTGGTTTTCACGATCATTGGATAGTGGCAAGACTTTTGAACAACCGAAAATCGTACATCAAGATCGAGCAGAGATTACCCATCGGTTTGATGCGTTACATGTTTCACCAGATGGCAGAATAACGGTCACTTGGGTTGATAAACGTGATTTAGAATCGGCAAAAAAAGCTGGCAAACCTTATACTGGTGCAGCAATCTACTATGCTGTCTCTACTAATGATGGGGCTACATTCCAAACAGAAAAAAAATTAGCAGATAATAGTTGTGAGTGTTGTCGAATTGCAATGACAACCAAACCCGATGGCACAGTAGTTGCCATGTGGCGACATGTATTCGAAGGCGGCGAACGCGATCATATGATTGCTGAAATCCCTAATACCGATGAAAAGGCGAATTTGCATCGCGCAACATTTGGACACTGGAAGATTGATGGTTGCCCGCACCACGGTAGCGCGCTGGCGAGTGGTGGAGAAGGTGCTGATTGGTGGGGCTATCATATGGCCTATTTTGATGGTAAAGATAAAAATCCTGGGCTTTACTATAGTCGTATGGACGGTGAGGCTTGGGTGGCTTCTCCGTCCAAACAATTTGGCAATAATAATAGGCAAGCAGGTCACCCTGCTTTGTTGTCATCAGGTAAAAAAGTCTGGTTGGCTTGGTTAGAAACGTATCCGAACAATACGCGAAAGGTGATGATGATGACATCGACTGATGATGGTAAAACATGGACTGCCCCATTTTCTTTAATCGCTACTAATGGCCATATGGATTATCCACAATTACTGAGGTTTAAAGATGCTGCTTATTTAGTCGTTAATACAGCAGAAGGCTTGAAATTTAAAGTTGTTCCATAATAGATTGTATGTTCTAGTGATGTTAAGCACGCAATCAATCCATTTTGCAAAGAGAGACATATGACTCCGCCTGTTATTATTGACATAGAGGCCTCTGGTTTTGGTGCTGGTAGTTATCCGATTGAAGTGGGTTATGTGGATCGGTGTGGTAAACCTTGGTGCTCATTAATTACACCGCATGATGATTGGCTGCATTGGAATAAAACGGCAGAAATGTTACATCATATTTCTCGCGACATGCTGGTTGCGCATGGCAAAAGCACAGCGCTAGTCGCCAATCATTTAAATGATACTTTTATGAATCAAACCATCTATTCTGATAGCTGGTTGCATGATTTTACTTGGTTAAATTGTTTATTCCATGCGGCAAATGTATCCCCGCATTTTAAGTTTCAAGATTTGCGCGTAGTATTGACTCCATTTCAACAATCGCTTTGGCACAACGCTAAAGAGGATGTTCTGAATCAGTTACAAATCAGCCGTCATCGCGCTAGCGCGGATGCGCTAGTATTGCAAATGACTTGGATTAAAACTGCGCAACTGGAAGCTTTAACTTGCGCTTAAAGCCAAAGCAATAACCATATTGATAGCATGCCTATTGAAAATCGCCAAATCATCCGCATTGTATACATAAGTAAATAAGATGGATAAAGGAGATTTGACATGCGGTTTGATAAACTTACGACCAAATTTCAACAAGCGATAGCGGATGCGCAAAGTATTGCACTGGCTGCAGACAATCCAACAATAGAGCCACAGCATGTGTTGTTGGCCTTGTTGAACCAAGAAGAGAGTAGCGCTGCTGCGTTACTTGCACGCGCTGGCGTGCAGGTGAGCGCGTTAAAAACAGGGTTAACCCATGCTGTCGACCACCTACCTAAAGCGACAGACACTAACGGAGAAATAGCCATTTCTCGTGATTTAAATAACTTACTTAATATCACCGATAAATTTGCCCAGCAACGCAATGATGCTTATATTGCCAGCGAAATGTTTTTACTGGCATTGGCCGAAGATAAAGGCGAAACAGGCAAGTTACTCAAAAAACATGGATTAACAAAGAGTGCGCTAGATGCGGCGGTGATGGCGGTTCGGGGCAGTGATGGTGTCGATAGCCAAGAAGCTGAAGGACAACGTGAAGCGCTTAAAAAATATACTTTAGATTTAACCGAACGCGCGCGCGCGGGTAAATTAGATCCAGTGATTGGGCGTGATGACGAAATTCGCCGTGCCATTCAAGTATTGCAACGGCGTACAAAAAACAATCCAGTACTGATAGGCGAGCCAGGCGTGGGTAAAACCGCTATTGTGGAAGGCTTGGCGCAACGCATCGTCAATGGAGAAGTGCCAGATTCGCTGAAGAATAAAAAAGTATTGTCACTCGATATGGCATCCCTGTTAGCGGGTGCAAAATACCGTGGTGAGTTTGAAGAGCGTTTAAAATCTGTGCTAAAAGAACTCGCGCAAGATGAAGGGCAAACGATTGTATTTATTGATGAAATTCATACGATGGTCGGTGCTGGTAAGGCTGAAGGTGCGATGGATGCAGGGAATATGTTAAAACCTGCTTTGGCGCGAGGTGAGCTGCATTGTGTAGGCGCGACGACGCTAGATGAGTATCGCAAATACATTGAAAAAGATGCTGCTTTAGAACGTCGTTTCCAAAAAGTGCTGGTGGATGAACCAACAGTCGAAGCAACGATTGCGATTTTGCGCGGATTGCAGGAGAAATATGAGTTACATCATGGTGTCGAAATAACTGACCCAGCGATTGTCGCTGCGGCTGAATTGTCACATCGTTATATTACCGATCGATTTTTGCCAGATAAAGCCATTGATTTAATTGATGAGGCAGCAAGCCGCATTAAGATGGAAATTGACTCCAAGCCAGAGGTAATGGATAAGTTAGAGCGACGTATGATTCAATTAAAAATTGAACGTGAAGCTGTTCGCCGAGAGAAAGATGAAGGCAGTAAAAAACGCTTTGAACTCATTGAAGAAGAAATAACAAAATTAGAAAAAGAGTATGCTGATTTAGAAGAAATTTGGAAAGCTGAAAAAGCACAAGTACAAGGTTCTGCGCATATAAAAGAAGCCATAGAGAAAATAAAATATGAGATGGAAGAGGCAACGCGCAAAGGAGATTGGCAACTCGTTTCGGAATTGCAATATGGCAAATTGCCACAGCTAGAAACACAATTAAAACAAGCAACTAGCTCAGAAAATGAACAGGTTGATACTAAGCCTAGAATGCTACGAACAGAAGTGGGTGCAGATGAAATAGCAGAAGTTGTTAGTCGTGCAACTGGTATTCCTGTGAGCAAAATGATGACTGGTGAACGTGATAAGTTGCTCACTATGGAAGCAAAATTACATGAGCGTGTGATTGGCCAAGATGAGGCAGTGCGCTTGGTTTCTGATGCTATTCGTCGCTCACGATCTGGATTAGGTGACCCTAGCAGACCATATGGTAGTTTTTTGTTTTTAGGACCAACTGGCGTGGGTAAAACAGAGTTGTGTAAATCATTAGCCAACTTTCTGTTTGACTCAGAGGATCATCTCATTCGTATCGATATGAGTGAATTTATGGAAAAACATTCAGTTGCTCGTATGATAGGTGCGCCACCAGGCTATGTTGGTTACGAAGAAGGCGGTACCTTAACTGAAGCGGTGCGCCGTAAGCCTTATTCCGTTATTTTGTTGGATGAGGTGGAAAAAGCGCATCCTGATGTCTTTAATGTTTTATTGCAAGTATTAGACGATGGGCGCTTGACGGATGGACAAGGTCGCACGGTCGACTTTAAAAATACTGTCATTATCATGACCAGTAATTTAGGTAGCCAAATGATACAAAGTATGAGCGATCAAGATTACCAAGTGGTGAAATTGGCAGTGATGGGCGAAGTGAAAACACACTTTAGACCAGAGTTTGTGAACCGCATTGACGAAGTGGTTGTATTTCATGCGTTAGGCGAAGACAATGTAAAAGACATTGCCAATATTCAATTGCAATACTTGGCAAAACGGTTGGGTGCGATGGACATGCAATTGAAGATGACTGACGCTGCTATTGCTGAGATTGCCAATGCAGGTTTTGATCCTATTTATGGCGCTAGACCATTAAAACGAGCCATACAAAGTGAAATTGAAAATCCACTAGCGCGTGAAATTTTAGCTGGTCACTTTGTCGCAAAAGATACGATTTCCGTTGATATTAAAGCAGGAAAAATGGTATTTAATAAAACGTAACTAGTGCGCCAATAAAAAGCATGGCAACTGAATGATATGCTACCCATTCATCATAGCGGTATTTTAACAATAGACCGCTATGTGAATGGTTTGCTTTTGGATAGATGAGATTAGTGAGGCGTTTGTACTATTACTGATGAGTAGTATGTGGATAAAAATTGGTATTACCGATTATTGCGGCAGCATCAAACTTTAGCTTTTGTATGCTGTCTAACGGTCTGTAAAAAGGGTTTGATGCCATTAATGCGAGCGATTGAATGTTGAAAATGGCCATAACGCGACGCAGAATATGATAGGTGGTATGCTTTCATTTTCGCTGGCTAGTGTCTTATTTTAGAGGAAATGTCATGTTAGTTGCTGGTGCTTATCATGTTCTAGAAAAAGCTGTCATAAAATACCATGCTGATTCTTCGCTTAAAGAAATCCAAGCCTCTGTAGAAAAGAAATTAGGTTTATACGAGCTAAAACAGCATGATAATGAAAGTCTCACACAACTAGCGCTTGTCATTAGAAAGTCGAGGAAGCAATGAAAGTCTATACATTAGCCATGCTCTGTGCAATGTTGTTGCTGACTGGTTGTGCAACAACTAACAGTTTAGAGCAATCTCAAATCAAACGAATTACCCCCGAAGAGTTGCAAAAGCTGATTCCTGAGCCAGTTGCTTCGTACACATTAGAACAGCTTGTTGCCGATTCTAAGCAAGCAAAGACACCAGCTGAAATTATTGACAACATTAAAGCAAGTGATTCACGCTATGATTTAAGCGCAGGTAAAATCCTCGAACTGCATCAAGAAGGCGTTGATAAAGAGGTGCTTAACTATATCCAACAGAGCAATGAATTAGCAAAGCAGAATTATATTGCAGATGAAATTAACAAGGCAGAAAAAGAAAAAACTGAAGCGTTAATCATGCTCAATGCAGAGCGACGGATGCAGATGCGACAATTTTACAGTCCATTTTGGCACCCATATTTTGGACCATATGGATATCCTTTTCGACATTGGCCAGGCTCACGATTCGGTTGGGGCATGGGCTACGGTTGGTAATCCACGAAGAGAAAGAAAAGTCATTAACCATGCGGCAATGCACAGAAACAATACTAGTTAAATCGCAAGGTCGTAAGCTTTACGATATAACACCGCAAGTGCTCAATTGGGTGAGTCAGCAGCAGTTTGTCACAGGTTTATTAACGCTTTATATTCAGCATACTTCAGCAAGCTTATTAATTAACGAAAATTATGACAATGATGTGTTGGTGGATATGGAGGCATTTTTTAATCGTCTTGTACCAGATGGTGATGCATTATTTATCCATACGGTTGAAGGCCCTGATGATATGCCAGCCCATGTGCGAACTGCACTAACCCAAACAAGCCTTTCCATTCCGCTCATTGCACATCAATTGGCATTGGGACAATGGCAAGGCTTATTTTTATTTGAGCATAGACACATGCCAGCAACGCGCCGCATTATGATGCATTTAATCGGCGAGTAGTATGCAGGCTTATCAAGAAAGAGTGTTAACTGCACAAGAAAAATACATTTTTAAGCCTTATTTTGCAGAAAATGTAATAGATGAAGCAAGAATTGTGGCTGGATATGTGCCATTTTGGTTGCCTAAAAATAAGTGTGCGGTAGTGTTGCTCAATCGTATTTACTTTAGAGATGGTGTTTATCAGTCGAATACAAAATCTGGGGTAGCGCTGTTGGGGCATGAACTCATGCACGTATCTCAGTTTTTACATGGTATGAGCTTGCTTGCTTATTGCTGGTCATGTCGATTCGGTTACCGTAAAAGTCGATATGAAATAGAAGCTTATGCCAAGGGCGAGTGGATTTCTGCAAATTTCCAACAATTGACCTAACCTTTAGCATAGAATTTGTAAAATTGTTTTACAGGACATTGTCAATTGACTTTAGTTTTGGTATTGTCGTAAGCGGGGTCTGTAGTTTTTTTAAAAAAATGATTGGGAGAAGACGAATGAAAGTAACATATAAATTATTAGTTCCTGCTTTATTGGCAGGTTTCTTATTGGCGGCCTGTGCAGAAAAAGAAGCTGAAGCGCCTGTAGAAGAAATGGCAACTGAAGAAATGGCAACTGAAGAAACGGTTGCTGAAGAGCCAGCTTCTGACGAGCCTGGTGGTTATGTACCTACAGATGATGAGCGTATTCCTGGTGAAACTAGAGAATAAAAGCATTAATAATTGTTACAAAAAAACGCACCTTTTGGTGCGTTTTTTTGTTTGCCATATAGGTAATTAAGCTAGCGCAAAGAGCTCCAAGTGAGCGGGTCAAAAGGTATGCTTTTTTTACGTAACTCATAATATAAACCATAACTTTTATTGCCCCCAGTATTACCAACCGCAGCAATCGCATCTCCACCTTCTACATCCTCACCTACAGCTTTTAATATTGTTTGATTGTTGCCATATAAGCTCATATATCCACTGCCATGATCTACGATAATTAAGTTGCCAAATCCACGCATCCATTCAGCAAAAACAACCCGACCGCTCGCAACAGATTTGACAGGAGCGCCTTCTTCAGCACGGATAAATAATCCCTTCCATGAGAGCCCGCCATCTTGCCTTTCTCTACCAAATTGATTGGTTACTTCACCCATTACGGGTAGCTTTAGCTTGCCTTTTAATAGCGAGAAGCTCTTGCCAGCATATCGATTGTCAGGGACTGCTTGATTGGTTGCTACAACATTGTTTTTTTCTTCTTGTTTTGGACGCGCTCGCTTTGGGCGCGCTGTTAGTTTAGTAACAAGTTGAGATAGCCGCTTTTCATCACGCTTGAGTTTGTTCATTTCTCCTCGCTGCGCACTCATCTCTTTTGAGAGTTTTTTTAATACCAATGCTTTTTCAGATTTCTGATTTTCTAGAGCCTCACGTTCGCTCTCCTGCTGCGTTTTTAGCTGCGCTATTTGTTGCAAGGCCTCTGTAGTTTCTTTATCAAGTTGCTTAATGTTATCCAAATTGCTTTGCATATCATGAATCAGCTTGGTATGCGCTTTAGTAATATAGGAATGATATTTGAGATCACGCGCAATTTTGCTTGGATGTTTACTTTGTAAAATTAACTGAGCATAACTTTGATTGCCTTTGGTATAGCGTTGGTAAAGTAATGTGCTTAATTGCCGTTGTTGTTGCGCCAGTTTTTCGCTTATGCTGAATGATTGTTTTTTAAGTTCATTCAGCTTATTTTCATTCCGATTTTGTTCTTTTCTGATGTTATACAAGGCTTTGTTGGCAAGGCTTATCGCGGTTTCGGATTTTTTTAATGCATCCGTAACGTCATATTGTTCTTTTTTTGTTTTGTTAAGCTTTTGCTTGATAGCGTTAATTTTTTTTTGAATACCGCTAATATCTTTTTTTGCATCATCTAGGTTGTCAGCCGCAAAGCTAGCGTAGGAGATGGACAATAATAAGAATAGAACAAGCCCGCCAATATGTGAGGCTGAAAATCGTCGGTATGTCGGGAAAAGCTGAGACATTAAGTACGAGCGTTAAAGGAAATTAAATTTTTGCCTGTCATTTCTATTGGTTGTGCAACACCCATTATATTAAGTAATGTGGGTGCCAGATCAGACAAAGCCCCATGTTGCGCCAATGTGGCTGATCGGCCTACATAGATCATCGGTACTAAGTTAGTGGTATGTTGAGTATGAGGCTGATTATTTTGATAGTCGCGCATCAGTTCCACATTGCCGTGATCAGCAGTAATAATCACTTCCCCACCAATGGCTTGCATCGCCTTAACAACGCGACCTATACAATCATCTAGTGCTTCAACTGCTTTGATAGCCGCATCTAGCCTACCCGTATGGCCAACCATATCGCAATTGGCATAGTTGCAAATAATAGCGTCATACTTTTTAGTTTGTATTGCTTCTATCAGTTTATCTGTCATTTCATAAGCGCTCATTTCTGGTTGTAAATCATATGTTGCTACTTTGGGAGAGGGGACTAAGATTCTATCTTCACCATTAAATATGGCCTCTTCACCACCATTAAAAAAGAAAGTGACATGCGGATATTTTTCTGTTTCAGCAATCCGCAGTTGGGTTAATCCCAAGTTTTGCAAGTGTTCGCCAAATGTGTTTTTTACGGTGTAAGGTGCAAAAATCGGCGTTGCTTTTTTCTGATTTTGATCATGCTGCGTCAATGTAAAGAAATGGGATAGCTGTGGCACACGTTCGCGTGTAAAACCGTCAAATTGTTGATTAAGGATTGCATCCGTCATTTCTCTAGCACGGTCACCACGGAAATTCATAAAAATCACACTATCGCCGTCTTCTAGCTTAATGGGTGTTTCTCCAGCATCACGGATAACAGTACATTGTACAAATTCATCATTTTCTTCGCGCGCATAGGCATGTTCTAATGCTTGTGTAGCGCTGGTTGCAGATAATGCGGCTCTACCTTCCACAATCATGTGAAAAGCAGGTTCAACGCGCTCCCAGCGTTTATCTCTATCCATTGCATAGAATCGACCGCAAACACTGATAATCTTGCCAACGCCTAGTGATTTTATTTTTTCCTCCAGCGCGGCAATATAAGGTTTTGCGCTAATAGGGGGCGTATCTCGCCCATCCAAGAATGCGTGAATATAAACCTTTTTCAGCCCTTGTTTTGCTGCCATTTCTAACACAGCGTGGATATGCGCTTGGTGGCTATGCACGCCACCATCAGAAAGTAAGCCCAAGACATGAAGCGCTTTGTCCTTTTCTTTTAATAAGGTCATGGCTTCGATTAAGGCAGGTGTTTCAAAAAAAGCACCAGTTTTGATGCTGTTGTTGATTCTTTCAAAGTCTTGAAAAACAACGCGTCCTGCACCAATGTTTAAGTGACCCACTTCAGAATTGCCCATTTGACCATCTGGCAGTCCAACGTAATGCTCGGAAGCATTAATTAAGGTATTAGGATAGTCGCGTTTAAGAGCGTCTAAATTAGGCGTTGTTGCGAGTGATATGGCATTATCTTGACTATCCTCTCGATAACCAAAGCCATCCAAAATAAGTAAAATTACTGGTGTGGTAGACATAATTAATATTTCACATGAAGCATAGGAGTTGTTACATTATAATGATTGCTTATGTAAAAAAAAGTAAATCATCAAGAAACTTCTTTGTTGCGCCTTGCGTATCTTTTGCATGATGAAGGTTTAGGGCGCATACAACAATTTAATTTAAAACAGAAAGTGTAAAGAAATACAGTGGAATTTATTATTGATAATGCAATGTTTGTTGTTCTTGCATCCGTGTCTGGTTTGGCGCTAATTTGGCCAGTGCTGGCTGGATCAAATGCTGGTGTGTCTGCTATTTCACCATCGGAAGCGGTTCTGTTGATGAACCGTGCAAGGGTTTTTATTTTGGATGTACGAGATGAAGCTGAGTTTGCAGAAGGCCACATTCAAGGTGCAAAACACGTGCCTATGGCAAACTTAGAAGAGCGTATCCAAGAACTAGCTAAACAAAAGAACAAAGCAGTGTTAGTGGTGTGCCAGCGAGGTACGCGCTCGAATGCGGCGTGTAATATATTGACAAGCAATGCATTTACACAAGTCTATAGTTTACAAGGTGGCTTGGATAAATGGATAGAGACGAAAATGCCTCTGGTAAAGGATGAATAATGGCAAATATAGTGATGTATACAACTGCCTACTGCCCTTATTGCGTAAATGCGGAGCGCTTATTGGCAAGTAAAGGTGTAACAGAAATAAATAAGATACGGATAGACGAAGCGCCTGAATTGCGTATAGAAATGATGGAAAAAACTGGTCGCCGTACGGTGCCGCAAATTTATATCAATGCACAACATATAGGCGGATTTGATGATTTACGGGCGTTAGATTTGGCTGGTGAACTAGAGCCTTTATTGGCTAAAGAAGCTTAGCTGAGCAATATTTAGGTGATTAAAGCGCTATAAAAAGTTAAAATAATAAGTTAGGTAATGCTGCAAGCTTTAATCAATGAACAATCAATAGGAAATTTAAATGGCAAAAGACAACAAAGCAACAGAAAACACGAGCGAGCAAGGGGCTGCAGAAGCGGGCCAAAACACACAACCAGGTTTTTCAATTGAAAAGCTATACGTAAAAGATGCTTCTATAGAAGTCCCTAATGCTCCTCAAATTTTCACTAACAGAACCGCACCGCAAGTGAATGTTGAGCTTGGCAATAGCGCAACTCGCTTAGAAGATGGTGTTTTTGAAGTGGCAATTAAAGTAACAGTAACGGCAAAAATAGAAGAGACAACAGCCTTTTTGGTGGAGGCGACACAAGCAGGTGTTTTCGCAATTCGTGGGATACCTGATGAGAATTTAGAGGTCGTTTTGGCAATTACTTGTCCAAATATCTTGTTCCCTTATGCAAGAGAAGCAGTGTCTGATATGGTTACAAGAGCAGGCTTTATGCCAGTATTATTAAATCCTATCAATTTCGAAGCGTTGTATGCGCAACAAAAAATGGAACAAAACGCATCTCAAACACCAAGCTAACACATAGAAGGCTGAATTCATGAAATCATTATTTTCTAAATTCAACATGCTTTCGTTCAGGATAAACCCAAGCCTATTTCTGTTGAGCTTGGGTTTTTCTTTTTGCTTGTCAGTACCTGTTCAAGCGGCAGACTTTAGGTCAATCCTTCCAGTTAAAGCGATTGGTTATGATGCGCCCTCGGTGGAAGCGACTAAGAGTTATATTATGGCGCAAGGATATCCGGTCGAAGTGATTGTTAATCTTGGGGCATGGGTTAAAGTGCGTGATCAGCGTGGAGGATTAACTTGGGTAGAGGCGAAAGATTTAGATTTGAAACGCACCGTGCTGGTGATGAGTGATGCTGAAATTAAAGAAGCAGAAAGTCCCGATGCGAAATTACTTGCTACGGTAGAACAACAAGTGGTCCTTGAATTGCTATCCCCAGAGATAAGCAATAAGTGGGTAAAAGTAAAGCATCGTGATGGTATTGTGGGTTATATCCAACGCAGTGCAATTTGGGGGTTGTAGTGAAAAAAATAGCAGTGTTAGGTGCAGGTGCATGGGGCACTGCGCTAGCCATACATATTAGTCAGCAGAATCAAGTGCGTTTATGGGGTCGCAATGCTGGACATGTATCTGGCATGCGTAAGGCACGTGCAAACCCATTATATCTTGGTGATTTTGCATTCAATGAGCATTTAGAAGTAGAAGATAATCTCGCGCAAGCGATTCAGGATGCTGATTTGATTGTATCGGTGGTGCCAACTGCCGGTTTCCGAGCTTTGTTAAAAGAACTCAAAAAGTTAGCATCACAACAGCCTTTGATATGGGCGCATAAAGGTTTAGAGCCTGTTTCTGCATTGCTGCCACATGAGGTGGCGATTGAGGAGCTTGGCATGCATCAACAGTGGGGCGTGTTATCTGGCCCCAGTTTTGCAGCAGAGTTGGTAAGAGGTTTGCCGACTGCAGTCACATTGGCCGCTAATGATTCTGCCTTTGCATTAGAGGCTGCTCAATTAATACATGGCGGCAGTTTGCGGGTTTATAACAGTGCTGACGTCATTGGTGTTTCAGTTGGCGGTGCCGTCAAAAATGTGATGGCAATTGCGGCTGGTATTTCTGATGGAATGGGTTTTGGTAACAATGCGCGTGCCGCCATGATTACAAGAGGTTTGGCAGAAATCACCCGTTTTGGCGTGGCATTAGGTGCAAAACCTGAAACCTTTATGGGTTTAGCTGGCGCTGGTGATTTGATATTGACTTGTACAGGACAATATTCCCGTAATAGGGAAGTTGGTTTGCAGTTAGCCTCAGGTAAAGCCTTAGAAGAAGTCTTAAATGGATTAGGGCATGTTGCAGAAGGCGTCAACACGGCGCGTGAAGTGATGCGACGTGCGGAGAAAATTGGTGTTGATATGCCAATTACCTATGAAGTGAATCAAGCCTTATCGGCAGGTAAATCGGCAAAGGAAGCCGTGATGGATTTGCTGGGTCGTGAACAAAAATCTGAAACTCTTTGACGCTTTATAAACCACCTTCAAAATCAATTTGACGCCAAGCTTCGTATAGTAAGATAGCTGCGGAGTTTGATAAATTTAAACTTCTGCTTTCAGCTAACATAGGCAATCTGACTCGACGCTCTGGTGGGAATGTATTGCGAATTTCATCTGGCAAGCCACGTGTTTCTGGGCCAAATACAAACACATCATCTGCTTGAAACGAAATATCACTATGCCGCGTACTGCCTTTGGTTGTGATAGCAAATAACCGTTTACCGGCTAATGCTGTTTTGCAATCAATCCAGTTTTCATACACTTTGAGTGTAGAAAACTCATGGTAATCAAGTCCAGCTCGCTTTAATTGTTTGTCTTCTAAGGTGAATCCGAGTGGTTTAACTAGATGCAGATGTGCGCCAGCATTGGCACAGAGCCGAATAATATTGCCCGTATTGGGTGGAATTTCTGGTTCAAATAAGACGATATGGAACATAAGTGATTATTTTACCGTATGAATGCTTGGCATGGTATTCATTAAGTGGTTCTGGCTAATACATAACAGCTGACTTTGTGAGCCCCTGCTTTTTTCAGTATTTTGGCAAGCTCATTCAGACTGCTGCCAGTGGTCATCACGTCATCAACTATGGCAATATGTTTGCCAGCAAACGATTGGCTGCATGCAAAAGCTCCTTTTATATTATGTAATCGGTGCTTGAATGGAAGACTCGCTTGTGGTGGCGTATTCTTAATTCTTTTGCAGCTGGCGCTATCTAATGCGATACGGTGTTGTTTGGCGATTATTTTCGCCAATTCTAATGATTGATTAAAACCGCGTTCTTTCGTTCTGCTTGGATGTAGAGGCATGGCAATCATGACATCTATCTCATTCATTTGTATTTTATTCGCCAATAATGTGGACAATGTCTGGCAAAGGTATAAAGCATTGTTGTATTTGTAGTGTTGCAATAATGCGTCAACTGGATAGCCATAGCGAAAGAGGGCGTAGGTTGCATCGAAGTGCGGTGGCTTTTTAAGGCACTTTCCGCAAATATCGCCTTGTGTGCTAAGACCACACCTAGGGCAACTAGGATTCGGCGCAAGTGGCAAATCTTGGATGCAAGCGACACACAAGCTTAATTCGCTGTTAGTTAAGGTATTGCACAAGGTGCAATTTTGCTTCAATAATGAGGAGAATATAGCAGCGAAATTTGACAGGTGATTATATTTTAACCAGTTGTTCATGTTATTTTTATTATTGCTTTACAGTTATTAATTTATTGATTAATATGGCAAAAATTCATTTAAAAGGCGTTCCTTATGCTAAAAGAAACATCAATACAAAGTTCAGAAACCATTATAAACGTGGATGCATTAAATGCGAGTAAATCATCCATTAGCAAAAAAGTTGCAAAGGATAAAGTGCAGAGAAAAACAATGCATCGCTGGAGTGTAGACGATATTGTCGCTTTGTATGAGATGCCATTTAATGACTTGTTGTTTAAGGCACAAACTATTCATCGCGAACATCACGATGCAAATGGTGTGCAAGTGAGCACATTGCTATCGATTAAAACCGGCGGCTGTAGCGAAGATTGTGGCTATTGTCCGCAAGCAGCACGCTATAACACCGAGGTGGAAAATGAACCGATGTTGCCAATTGAGGAAGTGCTAAAAGCAGCGCAAGCGGCAAAAGACAGTGGTGCTAGCCGTTTTTGTATGGGCGCTGCATGGCGTAGTCCTAAACAAAAAGATTTAGAACCAGTGTTAAAAATGATTGCTGAAGTAAAGGCGATGGGTTTAGAAACTTGCGCAACCCTAGGCATGTTAAAAGAGGGTATGGCAACGCAACTGAAAGAGGCCGGTTTAGATTATTACAATCATAACCTTGATACTGCGCCAGAGTTTTATGGTGATGTGATTAGCACGCGCACTTATGAAGACCGTTTAGATACGCTAGATAGCGTGCGTGAAGCGGATATTAATGTGTGTAGCGGCGGCATTATTGGCATGGGCGAAACACGCAAACAGCGTGCAGGTTTATTGGCGCAATTTGCCAATATGGAACGTCCACCAGAAAGTGTGCCGATTAATTTACTCACACAAGTAGAAGGCACACCTTTGCATGGCACAGAGGCATTAGATCCATTTGAATTTGTGCGCACCATTGCTGCAGCTAGAATTGTCATGCCGAACAGCTTTGTGCGTTTATCAGCAGGCCGTCAAAGTATGCACGAAGGCATACAAGCGCTGTGTTTCATGGCAGGTGCTAATAGTATTTTTTATGGTGAGAAGTTGCTCACAACAGGTAATCCAGAAGCGGAAACGGATCAGAAGTTATTTCAAAAACTAGGCTTACACGCCATTTAATATGCTAGCTGACTTACAAAAAGCTTTGGATCAGCGCGCACTTGATGGATTATTGCGCCAGCGTCGCTTATTAGATTCGCCGCAAGCAGAATATATCGCGACTAATAATCAGCGATATTTATCATTTTGCAGCAATGATTATCTCGGATTAGCGAATCATCCGCAGTTGATTAAAACCATGCAAGAAGCCACCGGACATGCCGGCGTGGGCAGTGGTGCATCGAATCTGATTACTGGCCATCATCGCTATCATGATGAGTTAGAAAAACAATTGGCGCAGTTTGTGAATATGCCTGCCGCATTGGTTTTTTCGACCGGTTATATGGCCAATATTGGTGTGTTGGGGGCACTTGCTGGTCGTGAAGATGCGATTTTTGCAGATAAGTTAAACCATGCCTGTTTAAATGATGGCAGTTATTATTCCTTGGCCCAGTTTCATCGGTTTGCACATAATGATGTAGGTGCATTGGAGAAATTGCTAAAAGCCAGTAATGCAAAACGCAAGATTATTGCAGTCGATGCGGTGTTTAGTATGGATGGCGATCTTGCGCCATTAGCCGAATACCTAGCGTTATGCGAACAATATGACGCCTATTTATATGTGGATGATGCCCACGGTTTTGGCGTGTTAGGCGAGCATGGGCAAGGTTCACTTAATCATCTGCAACTCAAATCACCACGCATTATCATGATGGCAACATTAGGCAAAGCTGCGGGTGTGGCGGGTGCTTTTGTAGCCGGTGAACAAGTGGTGATTGACTATTTAATTCAAACGGCAAAAAGTTATGTGTATAGCACGCCAGCGCCACCAGCGTTATCGGCAACCTTATCGGCATCGGTTAAATTAATTGAGCAGGGTGATCATTTAAGATCACAATTGCGGCTGTTAATGACAGCCTTAAAAACACATCTTGCATTGCATAAATGGCAATTAATGCCATCAGAAACAGCTGTTCAACCATTATTAGTTGGCAGTAACCACGATGCGCTAGAACTGAGTGAATATTTGCAAACAAAAGGCATTCTAGTGCCAGCCATTCGTCCCCCAACGGTGCCAAAAAACACAGCAAGACTACGTATTTCGTTGTCCGCAGGGCATACGGAAGCCGATGTTATACAATTAGCACAAACGATTAATGAAGCAGAGAGAGAATTGGCATGACATGTCATGTTGAAGTAATAGGAAAAGGCAATCCATTGGTGTTAATCCATGGCTGGGGCATGCACAGCGGTATTTGGCAATCATTGGTGAAACGCTTATCAAAAAGCTATATGTTATATATTGTCGATCTGCCAGGCATGGGAGAAAGTTCGTCTATTGAGCCCTATCATTTATATCGTTTAGCTGAAGAAGTGGCAGAGGTTATTCCTGGTGTTTCCGATATTTTGGGTTGGTCGCTTGGCGGCTTAGTTGCGCAAAATATTGCAAGCACGCAACCAGACCGCGTGAAAAGATTAGTATTAGTTGGCTCTACGCCTTGTTTTATAGAAAAAGACGATTGGCAATCAGGTATTCGCCGCGATTACTTTACGGAGTTTTCTCAGAATTTAGAAGCCGACTATCAACGTACCATGATTAAATTTTTGACCTTGCAATGCATGCGCGCAAAAGATGCCAGAGATACGATTAAACAGTTAAGACTCAGCTTTGAATCAAAGCCTTCTCCGTC
>CBFHHI010000009.1:0-44711 GCA_965655675.1 Methylophilaceae bacterium
GAGTTCCGCAGCCGCTTATTTTGTTGAGCAACGCAAGGAACCCAAAGGGCTTGATAGCAGGGTGTGTGTTTCTTTGGTTACTTTCTTTAGCACAAGCAAAAGAAAGTAACTCGCCTAAAGGCGAAAAAGAATGTAACTTAAAAGAGATGCATACGGCGCAATGCGCTATCGCTTATTGTCGCCCTACTGATTACGCACTACGCTTGCTACTGTATGGTCCTTCAGACAAACGTGTAAAGGGTATAAAGAATTGCAATAAGTCCTGTGATCATCAGAGTGCCTACAATGAAATTGACCCACCGAGGAAATTGACGTTGGAGCAAAACTGAAATTTGTTGGGAGAATCCTTGGTCACTCTTGATTCCAGCATTTATCTGATCGACGGTTATAGGGTAAAAATAAAGATATGAAACTGTAATTTGCTCGCCAGGGACAAGTGTAGAAATCACAATATCTTTGGAGCCGTCTGGCAGAGTCTCAATTAAATGAGCAACTGCTGGCCAGATATTGAAATCTGGTAAAGTGATGTGATGGATTCTTACATTTGTTGCACTCATTCGACCCGTGTTCCTTAAAACCACAGAATGTGTGTTTATACCTAAAGGTTGTTGGTTTAATGGCGAATATTTAAAAGCCGATACGTGACTAAAGTATGAAATAAGCGTTGGACGGCTCTCGAACTTTCGATTCACCCATATGCCAACAAATAGGGCGATTGTCGGGCCAGCTATTGTTGCAATAACATTCCAATCAACAGCCATAAGTATTCCTTTGTAAACATGCCCAACGTAAACTAGACATGCTAAATGACGCAATATTTTGCGTCATTGATGCTTTTTTATTAGTATTAATTGACATTATTCTTATTGCTTTCAATGAATTAATAAATTTTATTGTATCCTAAGAAATAGATTAAATACATTAAATATAAGATTGATGATGCTATTTGTTACTTTATACCCCACACGCAGCCATGTTTGGCTATTTTAATGTGCACCTTCCCAATTCCCACTCACCCCAACCTCCGCCAACAATGGCACATCCAATTTCGCCACACTCTGCATCAACTCAGGTAATTTCTGTTTCACCAATTCCAATTCCCCATCAGGCACTTCTAACACCAATTCATCATGTACTTGCATAATTAATTTGGTTTGTAAGTGTTCACTCACTATCCAATTTTGTACTGCTATCATCGCTAGTTTAATCAAATCAGCGGCAGTGCCTTGCATAGGCGCATTAATCGCGGCGCGTTCTGCGCCAGCTCTTCTGGTGCCGTTGGGGCTGTTGATTTCTGGTACCCATAGTCGTCTGCCAAAGTAGGTTTCTACATAGCCTTTTTCTTTGGCAAGTGCTCTCGTGTCATCCATATATTGGCGTACACCTGGGTAGCGGGCAAAGTAGCGTTCGATGTAGTTTTGTGCGGCGCTGCGTTCGATGTTGAGGTTTTGTGCTAAGCCAAAGGCGCTCATGCCATAAATTAAACCAAAGTTAATGACTTTGGCAAAACGGCGTTGTTCGCTGTCTACTTTGTCTTTTTCTATGCCAAAGACTTCGGCGGCGGTGGCGCGGTGAATGTCTTCATTGTTGGCAAAAGCGGTTAGCATGCCTTCATCTTTGGATAGATGCGCCATGATACGTAGCTCGATTTGCGAGTAATCAGCAGAGACAATTTGCGAGCCTGCTGGTGCAATAAAGGCTTCGCGGATGCGGCGGCCTTCTGCGGTGCGCACTGGAATGTTTTGTAAATTAGGATCTGAACTGGCGAGTCTGCCAGTAATCGCGACGGCTTGGTTATAGCTAGTATGCACACGGCCTGTGTGCGGGTTAATCATTTTTGGTAATTTATCAGTATAGGTCGATTTGAGTTTGGCTAAACCGCGATACTCTAATAACACTTTTGGTAGTGGGTAATCTAAAGCTAGTTCTTGCAGCACATCTTCATCGGTACTTGGTGCGCCGCTGGGTGTTTTTTTTAGTGGTTTAATGCCCAATTTATCAAACAAAATTTCTTGTAATTGTTTAGGTGAACCCAAGTTGAATTTTTGGTCTGCTAGCTCGTAAGCTTTATTTTCTAGTTCAACTAAACGCATGCCAATTTCATGGCTTTGCTTGTTGAGCATGTTGGCGTCAATCAATACGCCATTGCGTTCGATGGTGTATAAAATTTCCATCGATGGCATTTCGATGTTGCTGTAAATAAAGTTGAGTTTGTCGTCTTTAGCAATATGCGGCATTAAGGTTTGATGCAGTTGCAGCGTAATATCAGCATCTTCTGCTGCGTATTCGCTTGCCGTTTCAACGGTCACTTCGTTAAATTTAACTTGCTTGGCGCCTTTGCCTGCCACATCTTCAAAATGAATAGTTGTTAAACCAAGGTGGCGCAGCGCAAGATCATCCATATTGTGCGTGCGGTGGCTTTCTAATACATACGATTGCAACAAGGTATCGTGTGCAATGCCATTGAGCGCTACACCATGATTGGCTAAAATATGTTTGTCATATTTTAAATTTTGCCCCACTTTTTTAATGGCAGCATTTTCTAAAATCGGTTTAATTTTGGCTAATGTTTCCTTAAAAGGTAGCTGAGTGGGTGCATCAAAATAATCGTGTGTGAGCGGCAGATAAGCCGCTTTACCTGCTTCAACACTCAATGAAATGCCAACAATTTGCGCCAACATCGGGTCAAGAGAGGTGGTTTCTGTATCAAAGCAAACCAATTCAGCTTTGCTCAGTTTGTCTAGCCAAAGGTCTAAATCAGCAGTGGTGAGGATGGTGGTATATTCGCGTTCTGTATTGACAGATACGGCAAATAAATCAGTCGTATTTTGTTTGGCTTCATGTGTCGCTTGTGACATCGGCGCTTTGGTAATCCCTGTTGGCACAACGCCATTGCCATCCATCTTTTCGACATCACGCTTCCAGCTTCTTAATTCAAAGCGATCAAACAATTCAATTAACTTGGCTTTATTTAATGCACGCGGTGCAAGGTCAGTTAAATTTTCTTGAATACCAATATCGCAACGGATGGTAATGAGCTCTTTGGCGGTTGGTAGCCATGCTAACGCAGCGCGTAAATTCTCACCCACTTTGCCTGTAATGTTGTCTGCGTTTTCAATAATGCCATCTAAACTGCCATATTCTTGTAGCCATTTAACCGCTGTTTTAGGACCAACTTTTTCTACGCCTGGCACGTTATCCACTTTATCGCCAATGAGGGTTAAATAATCAATAATTAAACTGGGAGGAATACCAAATTTTTTTTCTACGCCAGCAATGTCTAACACGTCATCGGTTCTTCTGAAGGCATCGCGCATGGTATTCACCACGGTAATGTGGTCATTCACTAGTTGCGCAATATCTTTATCGCCCGTTGAAATAATGGTGCGGATGCCTTCACTTTCCGCTTGTTTAGCGAGTGCGCCTATCACATCATCTGCCTCAACGCCTTCTATCATAATTAATGGCCAACCCAAGGCCACAATCGCCTCGTGTAACGGTTCAATTTGCGGACGTAAATCATCTGGCATCGCAGCACGATTGGCTTTATATTCAGGATAAATATCATCGCGGAAGGTTTTGCCTTTGGCATCAAACACGCAAGCACAATAATCCGCTGGATAATCTTTATGTAAACGGCGCAACATATTCAATACGCCATGAATTGCGCCAGTGGGTTCATTGGCAGCATTGCGTAAATCTGGCATCGCGTGAAAGGCGCGATATAAATAAGACGAGCCATCAACGAGTAATAAGGTTTTCATGTCAAAATCTCTCAATTTTCGATTTGTTTTATGTGTTATTTTCCCATATGTCAGTCTGCTTTATGTAATATCATTATTACATTGGCTCAATAGCACGAATAAAAAAGGAAATAAAATGGCAACGAATAAGTTACCACAAATGACAACACCAGAGTTGTTGCATGGCGATGCTGAGGGTAATGAATCCTGGCATGCATTTGAAATTGTGTCTGAATATGTAAAGGCAACTGAAACACTAAAACGCGTGATGCCAGCCGTTTCTATTTTTGGTAGCGCGCGCACTAAGCCAGACCATCCGTATTACCAATTAACAGAAACATTGGCTCGTTTATTATCAGATTCTGGTTTTACCGTTATTTCTGGCGGTGGGCCGGGCATTATGGAAGCGGCCAATAAAGGGGCATTTGCAGGTGTCGGCCCAAGCGTGGGATTGAATATCGAACTGCCATTTGAGCAATCTGGCAATGGCTATCAAGATATTGGCATTAAGTTCAAAACCTTTTTTATGCGTAAGGTTATGTTTGTCAAATATGCATCGGCTTATGTGGTCATGCCAGGTGGATTTGGCACGCTAGACGAGTTGATGGAGGCTTTGACGCTGGTGCAAACAGGCAAATCGCATAAAATCCCTATTATTTTGGTTTGCTCAGATTTCTGGGTGGGATTAGTCGATTGGTTAAAAAATACCTTGATTGCTGAAGGCATGGCCTCACCAAATGATATGGATTTGATTCAAGTGATTGATGAGCCAGAAGCAGTGGTTGCGGCTATATTTAAATATTATGAATCTAGAGGATTTCAATTAAGCGCAGAAGATAAGAAAAATCAGCTTAATTTGTAATCAATTAACGAATCTAATCGTGCTTTTTGTTAGAATGAAAGCATCATTTAAATTGTGAATAGGTGGTTTGAGATGCATAAAAAATTATTGTTAAGCTTGTTAGGAGCTGCATCGCTTTGTTTGATGCCTCAACTGCTGTTTGCCGCCACACCAGCGGATGCAGAATTGTTGGAGCAAGTCGAACCGCCACCTAAGGTCAAAGAGGGCGAGCCTTTAGAAGATGAGCCAGAAATCACAATTCGTAAAGAGGGTGGAAAAACGATTCAAGAATATCGTATTCATGGCGAACTCTATATGATGAAAGTGACCCCTGCTCATGGCGTTCCCTATTATCTTTATAAAGCAGATCAGCAAAGTGATTGGGTCAATGTTGGACCTAACCCGCCTTTGGCTGTGCCTAAATGGACGCTCTTTCGATTCTAATTTCAAATAATAAATAAAGGCTAATGTTAGTTATTGCGCCTTTTTTTTAACGATTAAGTAAGCTTTATGTCAGTTTTTACCACCCTAACACTTGCGGAAGTGCAAGCTTGTTTGCAGGATTTTTCTATTGGGAAGATTACTGCGCTCAAAGGCATAGCCGCAGGGATTACAAACACCAATTACTTTGTAGTAACTGAAACGTCACGCTATGTGCTGACGATATTTGAAGCAAGTAGCATGAATGATTTGCCGTATTTTGTCGCACTGATGACGCATTTGGCTGCGCATGATATTCCTTGTCCTGCGCCCATTGCCGATAGAAACGGTATTGCATTGCACTTGATTAAAGACAAACCGGCGCTATTGGTGAGCTGTCTTAGCGGAAGTGATATCGATAATCCAAATGAGATACAGTGCGCACAAGTGGGCCGAGTGTTGGCGCAAATGCATGTTGCAGGGGCTTCATTCCAACAAACATCGCATAATCAAAGAGATGCCGTTTGGCGTGCAAACACAGCGCAAAAAGTCATGCATAAACTACCAGAGGATGATCAGTCCTTATTAAAGCAAGCTCTTGCATTTCAAGAAAACTTAGATCTGACAGCCTTACCAAAAGGAGTCATTCACGGCGATTTGTTCCGTGATAATGTGTTATTTGATGGATTAACATTAGGTGGGTTTATTGATTTTTATTATGCTTGCTATGATGTGCTCGCTTATGATGTGGCAATTGCAGTGAATGACTGGTGTTTAACTGATACGGGCGAATTTGATGAGCCACGTTTAAATGCTTTCATGCAGGCTTATACAGAAGTACGTCCTTTTAATGAGCATGAAAAGCAAGCTTGGCAAGGATTATTGTGTATCGCGGCATTGCGGTTTTGGTTGTCTCGATTATATGATTTACACTTTCCTGCAGAGGGAGAACTGACCCATGCAAAAGACCCTCATTATTTTAAAAATATTTTGTTAAAACGAGCAACGCCAAGTGCGTTATAGGTTGACTGTTTATGGCTATATTAGCATCACGAACAAAAACAGGGATGAGTTGGATTGGAGAGAGCATTGCGCTTTTTAAATTAGCGCCAAGACAGTGGTTGCTATTGGCGCTTGCTTATCTTGGTATTTTTATATTGATTCCCTCACTTCCAGGTGTGCAGCTATTTGCATTTGTCACTATTGTGATTTGGCCTATTTTTATTGCCATTGCCATCCGGATGTATCGCAATGCAGAGTTTCAAAAGCAAGAGAATTTTTCAACGATGATGCAATTAATTCAGCCGAAAATACGAAAATTAATGGCGTTGGGTTTGGTCAATCTGAGTTATTTTATTGTAGTGAGTATGCTATTAAATGCAGATATGCAAACACTCACAGAAATCATGAATAACCAGCAACAAATGACTGAGCAAGAAATGGTGGTGGCAATGCAAGATATGACGCCTATTTTTGTGAAACTGATGTTGCTTTTTATTCCATTAATGATGGCAACATGGTTTGCGCCCATGCTCATTGCATTCAATCATTACAGCGTCATGAAGGCGTTAAAATCGAGTATCGCAGGATCGTTACAATACTTAGTGGCACTGATAGCTGCTTGGCTATTATTGACTGCCGGCATCACATTGTTAATGCTAGCGGCAAGTATATTTTCTGGTTTATTTGCGTTTATGCATCTGGCTTTTGCACAATCGTTAATGACGGTTTTAGTATTTGGCGCTTTATTAATCAGCATTGCCTTAACGCTGGCTTTTCAATATGTGAGCTACCGCGATATTTTTCGCGCCGCACCGAATGCTTAACCAAGTTATGCTTAACCAAGTTATTGAGTGAGGCATCACCTAAATGGCAGTTAGTTTAGCAAATTCTAGCGCGAGCCATTTTAAGCCTTCATTGCTAAAGTTTACTTGCACGCGCATATCATTCGCGGCACCTTCATAACTCACCACTACGCCGTTACCAAATTTAGCATGTGCAACGCTTTGCCCAACTTTCCATGGCATGGCATTTTTTTGCTCTTGGCTTTTATGCCCGGTCATTACATGCGGCATTTCTGCATAGTTGTAGTTGGATAATTTAGCCGCTGGCTTGCTATTAAGCCGTTTAATCAGCTCTTCTGGAATTTCATCTAAGAAGCGAGAAGCAATGCCATAACGCACTTTTCCGTGCAGCATGCGACTTTGTGCATAGCTCAAATATAAGCGTTGTCTTGCACGTGTCACAGCGACATACATTAATCGACGTTCTTCTTCTAAGCCATGATGCTCATACATGCTTTGCTCATGCGGACACAAACCTTCTTCCAAGCCGCTAATAAAAACCGTTCTAAATTCTAAGCCTTTTGCCGCATGCACGGTCATCAGTTGCAATGCATCATGGCCTACTTCAGCTTGGTGCTCACCGGCCTCTAAGCTGGCGTGGGTTAGAAACTGCGTGAGTAAATCTTGTTCGGTTTCGCCATCGACATTGTTATGGTTACCAAAATCTTGATTGGTAAACGCAACAGCGGCCGTGACTAACTCTTCCAAGTTGGCAATGCGATCTTCATTATCTTTAGTGTTTTCATAATGCGCTTTTAAGCCCGACAAAGTGGTCACTAATTCCGCCACCTCAGCTAAAGAGACACCATAAGTTTGGTCGGTCATTTCACGAATCAGTTGTACAAAATCGGCAATTTTGCCTGTTGCTTGGCAGGCTGCTGCCCATAAACTGCATTCTTGCTGGCGCGCTGTTTCTTGTAGTTGTTCTAAGCTGCGTGAGCCGATGCCGCGTGCTGGAAAATTAATCACGCGCAATAAAGCCGTATCATCGTTGGCATTGGCCATTAAGCGCATATAAGCCAAAGCGTGTTTGATTTCGGCACGCTCAAAAAAGCGCAAGCCACCGTAAACACGGTAAGGTAATTTAGCTGAGAATAAGGCGTGCTCCAAAATGCGCGATTGCGCATTGCTGCGATAAAGCAGTGCCATGGCACTCAAATTAATGCCTTCGGCATGCAACATTTTAATTTCATCGACTATAAAAGCGGCTTCATCGGTGTCGTTATAGGCTTCATAAATGCGAACGGGCTCGCCTTTGCCCGCAGAGGTCCATAAGTTTTTGCCTAGTCGATTTTTATTATGCGAAATAATGGCATTAGCCGCATCTAAAATATTGCTATGCGAGCGATAGTTTTCTTCTAGCTTGACAATTTTTTTGACATTGAAATCGCGTTCAAAATCTTGCATATTGCCAACCCGCGCACCGCGGAAACCATAGATTGATTGGTCATCATCACCAACAGCAAACAGGCAATTTTCTTTACCCGCTAATAGTTTTAACCATAAATATTGCAAACGATTGGTATCTTGAAACTCATCAACCAAAATGTATTTAAAACGGCTTTGATAATGGTTGCGAATATGCGGGTCGCGCTCTAATAACTCATAGCAGCGCAATAATAGTTCCGAAAAATCAGCAACACCTTCACGGTTACATTGTTTGTCATATTCTGCATAAATTTCTCGTAAGCGTTGCGAGTGTGCGTCATGAGCATCCACTTTATCCGCGCGCAAGCCTTCTTCTTTGCAGGTGTTGATGTAGCCTTGCACTTGCTTGGGCACAAACTTTTCATCATCTACATTCATCAGCTTGAGTAGGCGTTTAATACTCGATAATTGATCGGCGGTATCTAAAATTTGGAAAGTGCTTGGCAATCCAGCTTCGCGGTGATGTGCGCGTAATAAGCGATTACATAAGCCATGAAAAGTGCCTACCCACATACCACGCGTATTAATCGGCATCATGGCGGTTAAACGCGTGAGCATTTCTTTCGCTGCTTTGTTGGTAAAGGTGACCGCCATCAATCCCATGGGTGAAATTTGCCCAGTTTGAATCAGCCATGCGATACGTGTGGTGAGTACCCGCGTTTTACCACTGCCTGCACCAGCCAAAATTAAAGAGGATTGATGTGGCAAGGTGACGGCTTCTAATTGCTTGTTGTTTAAGCCTGACAGTAAAGGGTCGCTAGCTGTGTTCAGAGTGTCCATGGCGTTATTATAGCGTTTCAATCGACTTAATGCTTTAGCGTTTAGTGAAGTTGGAAACAGCCTTGCGCGTGTGATTGATGCAGGCTAGAAATTGGCTTGATGGTTAATTTGTGGGGAGTGTAAGAAAATATTTCTGGAAAATCTGGAGCTCTTACAATTCGTTACAAAAAATTGCGCACATGTGATGAACTTCACGATTGAAGCTGAGTCCTATTTTCATGGTAGCAAAATGTTTGTGTTTGTTACCGTTCCGCTTTTTTCCTCCCTGAGCGGAAGCCTTCCAAAAAAGGCACTTAACCCCAGCCTCCCCTTGGTTGGGGTTTTTTTTATTTGCATGTTCAGCCGATTATCAACTGTAATACGCGGCCAATGAAGCAACGATACACCAAACAACGACTAACAGTGGTGAGAGGCGCCACTTCACTAAGCCGGTGATGGCAACGAGGCAGATGAGCACATCAATAGCAGACATCACGCTAGTCATCACGATGGGATTAATGAGTGCGGCTGCTAAAATGCCCACTACTGCAGCATGAATACCAGCGATTGCTTTGCTTGCAAAAGGTTTGTTTGCGATGAATTGCCATAGGGGTAGAGTTGCGGCAAGTAATAAAAAGCCTGGTAAAAATATAAATACCACAGCAAACAATGCATTGAGCCAGCTCATGCTTTGCTCGTTTGGTATCATCGCACCTAAATAAGCGGAAAAAGCAAACATGGGTCCTGGAATGGCTTGCGCTGCACCGTAACCAGCAAGAAAGTGTTCGTTACTAATCCAGCCTGTATGCACAACTGCCTCTTCTAATAAAGGTAGCACAACATGACCCCCACCAAAAACAAGAGCGCCTGTCCGATAAAAAGCTTGGCTCAGTGCAATTAATTCTGACTCAGGATTAGGCAGAAAAGAGACAAGCAATAAGCCAAGAAATAGACTGAGTAATAGCCATGCAAACCGTTTGTTGATAGGCAAAGGCAACATGGTGTTGCTTGTTGGGTTTGGACGACATAGCAATATGCCAATCGCTGCGCCCACGATAATCACTAGAATCTGTGCCCAAGCAACTTGTGTGACTAATAGCGCACTAGCCGCTAGCAGTGCAATGATGCGACGGGTATGGTCGGGGCATAGTTTTTTTGCCATACCCAATACAGCATCTGCGACAACGGCAACAGCAACTAGCTTTAAGCCATGAATGACCGTCATGCCAACTGGATTAGATAGCAAAGGGAGTAGTGAGGCAAAGCCAATAAGCAGTAGGGCAGAGGGTAAAGTAAAGGCAATAAAAGCAGCCAATGCCCCTAGCCATCCTGCACGCATAAAGCCAAGTGCAAATCCTAATTGGCTACTAGCGGGGCCTGGCAAAAACTGACAAATTGCCAGTAGCTGACTAAATTGATGCTCATTGGTCCATTGTTGTTTTTCAATTAGCTCTTTGCGGAAATAGGCAATATGCGCAATAGGCCCACCAAATGAGGTGAGTCCTAGTTTAAAAAAAGTAATCAATACATTGGTAAGGTTGGATTTACGCATCATTTGATGGTGTTAAGGACTGTCAATAAAAGTCGCTACAGTATCGTTACTCTATCTGCTTCATGTATTCAGTGTTTATGATGCTATCACTATCTCGAGAGTGTCCAAAAGTCTCCCCCAGCATAAACGCCATTACTGTAATAAGATCTCGAAATAGTCAGCGCATTATTTTGCAAGATAACCTGATAAATTGTTTCGGTCATGCGGCTAAACCTTGCTGCATTGAGTGTGGTTTGTGTTGCGTTTAAAGCGCTACTGTTTTCCTTGGAATCTGATTTTTTAGCTAATCGATTGATTCTTCTGTATTTTTCTGAAAATATTAAGTGATTATCATCAATCAATTGAAGTTCAAATACAGGGTTATTGCCCAGTAAAGACAGTGATTCTGATTTTCTAAGACGTTCTTTAATCGCTTGTTTGTTCGCCTGAATGGATAAGCCAATTAGGCTGTTTAAATGCACATTGGCATCCAACGTTGCATCGTGCACTATCCTTTGCGGCGCTCTATCTGGGCCTCTGCATTCTATTGCGCGCGCATTGCCTTTCCATTTGCCGACCAACTTGCTAAAGAAAGCATTGATTCTGTTTTTTTCGGGGGCAGATAACACGCTGGTATTTTCTAAATCATAATAGGCTTTACCTAATGCCGTTAGGTTGGGTGAAGCCTCGTAACACATTTCATGATTGGCATTAGCGCTAGTGATGAATGCCAGCAGCGCAATCATAATGATTCTTGGAAAATGCATGCAATGTTCCTTGCAGTATGGTTGATAAAATAGATACTGATAATACAGTATGTATTGCATGAATTGTATGGCATTAGCGCTTTTACGCTAAAGTTGCCAATCAATCGGCGTTTGTCCATGTTGCTGCAAGTATTGATTCATTTGTGAAAATTGGTGATTCCCAAAAAAACCACGATGGGCCGATAAAGGTGAAGGATGCACAGACTGCAATACCAAATGCTTGGTGCTATCAATCGCCTTGCCTTTCTTCTGTGCATAACTTCCCCAAAGCACAAACACAAGATGGTTACATTGTGTATTTAATGCTGCAATCGCCGCATCGGTAAAGGTCTCCCAGCCACGGTTTTGATGTGAGCCAGCATTCGATTGTTCCACCGTTAATGTTGCATTTAATAATAAAACACCTTGTGCTGCCCATGGCGATAAATCGCCTTTACCACTCATCTCAATACCAAGATCGGCAGTGATTTCTTTAAAAATATTCATCAAAGACGGTGGCGGTTTTATGCCTTCAGGCACAGAAAAACTCAAGCCATGCGCTTGCGGCCTGCCATTATCTTGCCCGTGGTATGGATCTTGTCCAATAATCACCACGCGTACCGATTCAAATGGCGTATGATTAAACGCGTTAAAAATCAATGCGCTAGGTGGGTAAATGGTTTTGCCAGCCGCTTTTTCTTGCTTTAAAAAAGCACGTAAGTTTTGCATATAGGCTTGATCAAACTCTTGCCCAATAACAGCTTGCCATGAGGGGTGAAGTTGACCTATTTTTTCAGATGACATGGCCGTGTTGCCTCAGTTTCAAAGTGAGTATTATGTTCATGCAAGCACGCTAGCGTCAATAAGCAAGTGCATTGCTAGCCATGCGTTTTAGAAAGCTGAATAGTCTGGCTTATGCAGAAATTCTGCAACTGTTTCGATAAATGCCTGTGGTTGTTCAGCATGCACCCAATGGCCAGTGGGCAAGCTGACAAATTCTGCTTGCGTAAAACGCGTTTTAATCTGCTCAACATCTTCATCTCGCACATAATCGCTATGTTCACCTCGGATAAACAAGCTGGGTTTATCAAACTGTGTTGATGCGCATACAGCTTGGCGAATCGCAGGATAGTTGGCTTTTAACGCCGATAAATGAATCCGCCATGCCAAATGACCATTGTGATTGACTAGATTCATCAATAAAAATTGGCGTACTCTTGGGTTGTTAATGGTGCTACTGAGTGCTAGATCAACATCACGGCGATTGCGCATGACGGAGAGATCAACTGCCATCATGGCATCAATGAGATAGGTTTGCACATCGGCATAACTGCGTATGGCCATATCAACAATAATCAGCTTATCAACGCGCTCAGGATAGTGCGCTGCAAATTGCATCGCTACTTTTCCGCCCATTGAATGGCCTAGTAGTTGGGTGGAATCTAACGCTAGCGCGTCACATAGTTTCAGCAGATCCTCTGCCATCACGCTATAATTTTGTTCGTCGTGGTGGGGCGATCTTCCATGGTTGCGCAAATCTACGCTAATCACTTGGTAGCATGTTGCAAAATGGTTAGCAACAGTACCCCAATTATCGGCAGAGCCAAACAATCCATGCAGTAGAATAAGGGGTTGGCCCTGGCCAAGACGTTGATAATGTAATTGCATGCGTTGTATTTTAACGCTTTCATCTTGGTTTGTATGTGCCATGCTAATACTCAGTAGCACTTTATCGTTAACATTAGGTCATACAGCCTTACTTTAGAAAAATCAATCTATGACGCAACTCAATACCGCTATCAACAAACAAAAAACGCCATCAAAACGCATTGTTTCATTAAAGGATTTATGGCCATTTTTAAAACCATATCGCTTACAAATGGCAATTGCTTTTGTGTTATTAAGTTTGGCTTCTGCCGCTTTATTGCTAGTGCCATTGGCTTTTCGTGATTTGATTGATGTCGGTTTTGGCAGTAGTCCTGGCACAACATCAACGATTAATATCGACACCAAGTTTGGTGTGCTATTTGGCTTGGCTGCTTTTTGGGCACTGATGGTTGCCTCCCGCTATTACATGGTTTCATGGATAGGTGAGCGTGTTACTGTCGATTTGCGCAGTGCGGTGTATGCCAGCGTACTCAAACAATCACCACAGTTTTTTGAAACCTTACAAACAGGCGAAGTGTTATCTCGATTAACAGGAGATACCACCTTGATTCAAACCGTCGTGGGTAGCTCTGCATCCATGGGCTTGCGTAGTTTATTTCAGTTTGCTGGTGGTATGGTGATGCTGGCTGTTACCAGTTTTTACTTATTTTCGATTAACATTGGTTTGATGGTTTGCCTGATATTTCCCATCGTATTGATCGGTCGTTCAGTCAAAAAGCTATCGCGTGAATCGCAAGACCGCATTGCCGATAGCTCAGCCATGGCAGGTGAAATTTTAAATGCCATGCCAACCGTGCAATCGTATACGCAAGAAGCGAGTGAAACCAATCGATTTGCCAAGAGTGCGCAACTGAGCTTTATCACGGCCATTAGGCGCGTCAAAGTCAGAGCATTATTAACCGCCGTGATTATTACCGCCGTGATGGGCACTATTATTTTTGTCTTATGGCTAGGCGCACGCCAAGTCAGCCAAGGGGTAATGACAGGTGGCGAACTCGCTTCATTTGTCTTGTATGCTGCCATGGTCGCAGGAAGCGTGAGCACAATCGCGCAAGTATGGGGTGATATTATGCGCGCCGCTGGTGCTACTGAGCGTTTGCTCGAGTTGTTGCATACAGAGACAGTGATTATCGAGACGGATAAGCCATTGGCATTGGCTAGTGAAACTGAAGCAAACATCCAGTTTAACAACGTGCAATTTCATTATCCATCACGGCCACTGACGCCAGCATTAAACAATATACAGTTAGAGATTCAAGCAGGTGAAACAGTCGCATTTGTTGGGCCATCAGGCGCAGGCAAAACCACTATGTTTCAACTCTTGTTACGCTTTTATGATGCACAAACGGGCACTATTACTATTAACAATCAGAACATTCAGCACATTCGCTTACATGATTTACGCCGTCTTATTGCAATCGTGCCACAAGACCCCATTATTTTTTCTGCTAACGTATTAGAAAACATTCGCTACGGCAAACCAGATGCAAGTGATGAAGCTGTGATTGCCGCCGCAAATGCCGCGCAAGTCGCGCAATTTGTGCCGCAGTTGCCAGATGGATACCACACCTTTTTAGGTGAGCGCGGCACGCGTTTATCAGGTGGGCAAAGACAGCGCATTGCCATTGCGCGCGCCATGTTAAAAAATGCACCTATTTTATTATTAGATGAAGCCACTAGTGCATTAGATGCAGAATCAGAAACGCTCGTGCAAGCAGGGCTTAATGCTGCCATGCTAGGTAGAACAACCTTGATTATTGCTCATCGATTAGCCACCGTACACAAAGCCGATAAAATTGTTGTGATGGAAAACGGACATATTGTCGAGATAGGCGATGCTGCTGAGTTACGCAAAAAAGGTGGTTTATATGCAAGGCTTGCTGAATTGCAATTCACCAATGATTTGCCAACAGCGTCGTTGAATTGACCATGTGGCTGATTAATCAATATGACAGTAGCTGGTCTTTTAATTGCAGCTACGCAAGCAATGATGTGCTACGTCTAATCAACAGCCATCAAATCAATAAAGTCTAATTCACCAGCTTTCATATCGGGCACCATTAAATAGCGTTCATCTTTGGTCAAGGCAATATCGGCCGCTGCTTGGTATTGTGGGCCTATGGTGGTCACATCACCAGTGACGCTGATGGCAAACACTTTGCCATTTTTCCAATCACTCACATACATCGTGCCGCTTGAGTGATGCACCAAACCATCGCCGCCGCCAAAGCCTTCTTCGATATCGGTGATGGCGGCAGTTTCAGTATTGAGGGTATATAAAATGCCAGAAGTAAAATCTACAAATATTAAAAACTTGCCTGTATCATCAGCCAATAAGCCGTTAGGTGCTATCACCAATGGATTGTCTGCACCATCTACCAATAGAGCAACTTCTCCGCTAGCATTGACTTTATAAATGGCACCGCCTTTGCCTGTGCCCATAATATCGCCACTATCCGATACATATAAATTGCCTTGTGGATCAGCTTCTAGATCATTTAAAAATTGTGGTACTTTTGGAAAAGCGCTTGCTGGTACAAAGATTTCTTTTTTTACGGGATCTGCCAAATTGATTTTTAAAACTTGGGTTTTATCTGCCACATAAAGGGAGCCACCAATAATGACTAAGCCTTTGGGATCATCTAACCCATCTGCAAATACCCGTAATTGGCCATTTTCTATGACGCTAATCTGACCATCACCATCTTGACCAAATACATTAATTTCAGACACATAAATCTTACCATCATTAGCCTGTACAACCGATTCAGGCGATTTTAAGCCTGTCACTTTTGTGAATGTAGCAGCTAATGGTGCAGCAGGCTCTTGTTTTTGACAGGCAATAAGGCTTGCAGAAACAAAAGCCATTAATAATAGCGTTTTAAATGGGTAAGCAATCGATTGGTTAAACAACATAATATCCTCAATGGATTCAGTAATAATGGTTATTGACATTGTACACACCCAATAGGGCATGACTATTGCAACAAGCCATTGCAACAAGCCACAAACGAGTGTGCGCTACACTGGCTGTTTTTGTCAATGATCGTTTTGCATCATGGCATGGAGTTTCATTGAAAGCTACTGTATGATTTTAATAGCATGTAAACCACGTGTTTAAGACAGGAATAATATGAAAAAAAGACATCTGATTGCACTAGGATTATTGTTAATGACCACCAATATGATGGCACTTGCTTCTGAAGCAAATGGTGATCTGATGCAAGCGGATACCAACCATGACGGAAAAGTGAGCTTCGAAGAATTTAAAGCCGCACACGAAGCTGCCATGCTAGAACGCTTTAAAAGTAAAGACGTTAATAAAGATGGCTTTATTGATTTAGAAGAAAAAGTAGTAGCGCAAGCAAAACAAAAAGTTGAAGAGCAAGCAAAAGAAGAAGCTGAAGCAAACAGTTTAAGAGAAAAGTACGAGCAAGAAAGAGAAACGCGCAAAAAACATTTCTTTAAATATAAATAGTGCTTAATGATGTTTCGCTATTGGTGTTAGCAAGTTAACACATTCATTTTGCTTGCGGAAACTAAAAAGGCAGCCATATCGCTGCCTTTTATTGTGGGAACTTACTCAGATATTTTTTTCAAGTTGGTTAAACCAGATTCTAAAATACTTTCCACAGTAGCCTTCGCTGCCGTATCATCTTGACCTTCAGCACCTGGATTAGCTGGGTCTTTGCGTTTAAACATCGTACGCCATGTCACAACAGTGTTATCGCCAGCAGCCTCTACTTTAATCGTTGCGCCAAATTCACGCAAAGGTAACACACTGTCTGTGATTTCAAACTTCATGATCCTACTCTCAGCATCGAAAGAGGTCAGTATTTCATGCACATTTCCACCGTCTTGCAACGTTAGTACACGTTTTGCACCCACTTCATCCGCTTTACCCTCTGTGAGCTCAGTTTTAGCAATACCTGGTAACCAGCTAGCATCACCAAAATTACCCACTGTTGCCCATACTTTTTCAGCCGGGGCGTTAATTTCAATGCTTTGTTTAACGCGGATTGTTTCATCAATCGCCGCATTTGCCACAAAAGACAAACTTAATCCTGCCGTTAATAAAGCAGCCAACCACTTATTCATAACAACCTTTCTATTTAATCAGTTAAACACGCCCGAATTAGGCACAGCCACTATACTGGACAACGCCAATTGTGGCTAGCGCACTGCAAGATTGCATGCGGCTTTATTAGCATGAAAAAGAAAATAGTTAAGCTGGAAAAAAATGTAATAACTCATCCAATAACCAATTTCGACCATATATGGCTTGTTTAACAGATGAATGAAAGTGGCGTATCTTTGCGAACGGAATGAAGCAATTTAAGTATTATTGGATAGCCTGCATGGATTGCCACGGACCTTGTCCTCGCAATGACAAAGAGTTGGCAGATAAATAGGATAGTGAACGGTTGCCATGCATATGCCAGATAAAACAAAACTTGCCAAAGCGGATTTTATGCTACCAATTTAATTGACACTGACCCCAATTGTTTTCAAAAAATTCCAAAGTGTAATGGGCCCATCGTTTTTCGGGTCATCGGGCAGGCAATTTTGTAGGGCGACAATAAGCAAAGCGCATTGCGCCGTATGAATCACGTACAATATTCACAATAAAAATAATAAAGGAATGGTATGGATTATCGGCGAGCCTGGCATGCAGGCGGCACGTATTTTTTCACAATTAACCTGCTTGAACGTAAAAACAATGATTGTTTGGTCAAGCATATTGAGCAGCTTAAACAAGCTATTCAACAAGTCAAGAAACGATACCCATTTATTATCCATGCGTGGGTTGTTTTGCCAGAACATATGCATTGCGTGATTGAGCTTCGCGAAGGGAATCATGATTTTGCAACCCGCATACGCTTAATTAAAAGCAATTTTTCAAAAGCAATCCCAAAAGCAGAATATATTTCAGACGTCAGAAAACGCCGAAATGAACGCGGCATTTGGCAAAGGCGATATTGGGAGCATTTAATTCGTGATGAGGCCGATTTTAAAGCGCATATAGATTACGTCCACATCAACCCAGTCAAACATGGTTTAGTTAAGCAAGTAAAAGATTGGCCACATTCCACCTTTCACCATTTAGTCAAACAAGGGATTTACCCAGAAGATTGGGGTGGTGGTATAGAAAGTGGTTTGCCATATACCGATTAAACCGATTTGGTAGGGCGTCAATAAGAGAAGCGCATTGCGCCGAAAGAGAGTTTTTGTTCAATGTGAGTGAAACATGCGGCGGGTTACAACCCGCCCTACGCGAGCTAGCGATTTTAATTACCATCATCTTGAGCAGATGATGGAAGCATTGGCTTATTTACCAAAAAACCTGTTATAACAGCCACTAATAATGTGCCAGCAATCACAATAGCAACTGCAGGCTGTCCATTAATAGCTAGATACGTAACTACCACTAGCCCAATAATCACTAAAAGAAATGCCATATTTTGACCACGCTTATTTTTAGCAATTGTACCCTCGGTAGCTAAAGTTTCCATTTTTCTTATATGAGCGCCGTTAGCTTTAAATTCCTCAACTATGTCTTTTGCTGCGCCAGGCACAACTTTGTCATAACGCTCTAAATGCTCTGGCTTAGGCATCGGTCCTGAGTAAGATTCTTGGTATATTGAAATTGCTCTTCTAATTTCAGATTGAATCGCAGTCGTAACCTCTGGCTCTAATTCAACGACATGTTCGTCATTAATTTCCGAAACACTAGCAGGGGTACTCTCCTGCGGTTTGGGTTTGGGAGCGGATTCTTTCTTTTTAGGCTGCGTTGAACTTGCTTCTTTTACTGTCATTTTTAACCTGAAATTTAGTTACAGCGCTACGCATTTGCTCAGCTGTTCTTTGCCAAGCCTCTGTTGAGTTATTCACTTTCCCAACTTTAGACATTAAGCTAATGTAGTCACCTACAGGGTGTAGTGAGAAAATATCTGGGATGTTTTCAATAATAGGATAATCAATTACTTTGATAAAAGATTGTCTCGCTCTTTGATTTTTTTCTAGCGCTTCTAGTTTTGCGCTAAGAGTCTTAATTTGAGTCAACAAATTCTCCACCTCTTCTTTATCATATGAGGCGTTTGCTACTTTAACTATGTGATGTTTTTTCGGTTTCATAACCTTATGATATTACTATACCAATGAAGCCTTTAATAAAAATAGAAGTATATTACAACCTTAATTTAATATAATGCAATTTTAAATATTTGTCTAAATAAATTACATTCTAAAATGCCATCTCTCCTACGTAAGAGTGCAATTTAAACTTTTCGTTTCAATATCAAATAAATTTTTTTACTACCCAAGCTTAAATGCCAAGCTAAGTAGGGTGGGCAACTTGTTGCCCACGCGTTGCTTGATATAATAATCAATGGAGTCAGACTCGATTGATCTTTAAGTCAATTATGGCTACTACAATACACATTTTTAGATAAAACAAAACCCGCTTCGACGGGTTTTGTTTTTGATGAAGCTAGTTAGCACATTTTGCGTTAAGCAGCAAGCGTAGGGCGGGTTGTAACCCGCCGCATGTCATTCACTCAACAACTATTCAAGCTCGCATACTTTATGGTGTAACAGAGGCGAACAAAGCAAATCAAGGCTTAATTATTACATATTCATTTTTTACAAAAGACGCTCAACAAGAACAATTAAGAATAGGCAATCGAATTGGATTAAAAGACTACAATGACTTAGTTAGCTGGCAACCTTTCTGCGTAGGCGTAGTAATCAGTAGGGCGACAATAAGCGATAGCACATTGCGCCGAAAGAGGGTTTTTGTTTAATGTGAGTGAAACATGCGGCGGGTTACAACCCGCCCTACGCGTGCTTAGTTAGCTGGCAACCTTTCTGCGTAGTAATCAGTAGGGCGACAATAAGCGATAGCACATTGCGCCGAAAGAGATTTTTTTAATGTGAGTGAGACATACGGCGGGTTACAACCCGCCCTACGCTAGCTACTCTATTCTATCTGTTTCAACCCCAACTGCGACATCTGGCACTGCGTCTAAAAAAGCTTCAAAATCCCCGCGTCTTGCTTGGGCGGCTTCTGATTTTAAATAGTTGAGCGTGAGTACGCTGGCCATTTTTTCAGCTACCGCGCTGGCGATAAATTGATTGGCAGACACGCCTTCGCGTTCAGCCAGTGCTTTTAGGTTTTGATGTAATGATTCGGGGATGCGTATGGTTAATGCACTCATCATTTGCTCCTTACTAATTTTAAAAACGCACTTGGGGTGATAGCTTGTACATCAAACTTAAGGTTTTGAAAGTCACGCACATTATGCGTCACGATATACTGGGCTTGTGAGGCCACCGCAAGTTCTAGCACCATGTCGTCATTTGGATCGCGTAACTGTGGACGCCACAAATAATAAATATCTTGCAGGTGTGCGACTGAGGCTAAATAACGCAAAAAAGCCAACGCACTTTCTGGATTTTGGTTTAGAGGCAAATGCGCTACGCGTGTGAGCACCGCTTGCCACTCCACGTAAAGCGCAACAGATAAGCAAATTTGAAATTGAGCACTTGGCAATGACGAAACAAGCGCATAACTTGCACCCTGCTTTGAGCGCACAGCTGCAACTAATAACGACGTATCAAAAACAACTTTCATGGTTACATCAGTATAACCATTTATAGCTTATATTCAAGAGATTTATTTTCAACTGACTAAAATCACATAAAAAACCCGCCGAAGCGGGTTTTTTGTTTTTTGAAACGCTGGTTAGGGCATTTCAGCAAGGTAAAGCGGTGAGTGCAAGGCGATGATCCGAAGGCAGTACGCTAAGTACGACAAGGATAGTCAACGCCGCAATCGCCGCTTTAACGCAGCTGAAATTACATCATGCCGCCCATGCCACCCATTCCGCCCATACCACCCATATCAGGCATTGCTGGTGCGTCTGCTTTTGGTGCTTCTGCAATCATGCAGTCTGTTGTTAGCATTAAGCCAGCAATAGACGCTGCGTTTTGTAGTGCAGAGCGGGTTACTTTTGTTGGGTCAAGAATACCCATTTCAAGCATGTCGCCGTATGTTTCATTAGCCGCGTTGTAACCGTGGTTACCTTTACCAGCTGCAACGTTGCTCACCACTACTGATGGCTCGGCACCTGCGTTTGCAACGATTTGACGTAAAGGCTCTTCAACCGCACGTAAAACAATTTTAATACCTGCTTCTTGCTCTAGGTTGTCACCTTTTACTTTAGAGATGGCATCACGTGCACGAATCAATGCAACGCCACCGCCAGCAACAATACCTTCTTCTACCGCTGCGCGAGTTGCGTGTAATGCATCTTCTACACGGGCTTTTTTCTCTTTCATTTCTACTTCTGTTGCGGCGCCAACTTTAATCACTGCAACACCGCCAGCCAATTTAGCTACGCGCTCTTGTAGTTTTTCACGATCGTAATCGCTGCTTGAAGCTTCAACTTCTGCTTTGATTTGCGCAATGCGTGATTTGATGTTGGCTTCTTGTCCAGAACCGTCAATGATGATGGTGTTTTCTTTACCAATCTCAATGCGTTTTGCTGAGCCTAGGCTTTCTAGTTTGACATCTTCTAGTTTCAAGCCAACTTCTTCTGCAATCACAGTACCGCCAGTAAGCACAGCGATATCTTCTAACATGGCTTTGCGACGATCACCAAAGCCAGGCGCTTTAACAGCTACTGTTTTTAAGATGCCGCGAATGTTGTTTACTACTAATGTTGCTAATGCTTCGCCATCGATATCTTCTGCGATGATTAATAGTGGGCGACCTTCTTTAGCGACTTGCTCTAAAGTTGGTAACAAATCACGGATGTTTGAGATTTTTTTGTCGTGTAATAACACGTATGGATTCTCTAACAATGCGATTTGACGCTCTTGATTGTTGATGAAGTAGGGTGATAGGTAGCCACGATCAAATTGCATACCTTCAACGACGTCTAATTCGTTGCTTAGACCTGAGCCATCTTCAACAGTAATGACACCTTCTTTACCTACTTTTTCCATTGCATCAGCAATGATTTGACCAACTGATTCGTCTGAGTTGGCTGAAATAGAACCCACTTGCGCGATTTCTTTGCTGGTTGTACATGGTTTTGATTGTTTTTTTAGCTCATCAATTGCCGCTTCAACTGCTTTATCAATACCGCGTTTTAAATCCATTGGGTTCATGCCCGCTGCAACAGATTTCATCCCTTCACGGATAATGGCTTGTGCTAACACGGTTGCTGTTGTGGTACCGTCACCAGCGATATCATTGGTTTTAGAAGCCACTTCTTTCACCATTTGTGCGCCCATGTTTTCGAACTTATCTTGCAATTCGATTTCTTTAGCGACTGAAACACCATCTTTAGTGATGGTTGGTGCGCCGAATGAACGTTCTAAAACTACGTTGCGGCCTTTAGGGCCTAAAGTTACACGCACTGCGTTTGCTAATACGTTTACACCAGTTACCATTTTTTGACGAACGTCATCGCCGAATCTTACGTCTTTTGCTGCCATTTAAAACTCTCCTAAATGCATTAATTTGTAAATTTGTTCGAATTGATTTGTCGAAATTATTCGACGATAGCCATGATGTCTGACTCAGTCATCACTAATAATTCTTCGCCGTCAACTTTAACTGTTTGACCTGCGTATTTACCGAACAATACTTTGTCGCCAACTTTAACGTCTAACGCAATGACTTTGCCATTGTCGTCTTTTTTGCCGTTACCAATTGCAACCACAGTACCTTGGTCTGGTTTCTCAGTTGCTGAGTCTGGAATAACAATACCTGATGCGGTTGTACGCTCTTCTTCAGAACGTTTAATTACAACGCGATCATGTAATGGACGAATTTTCATTAGATTTCTCCTTGGGTTATGCTTAAACTGTTAACTATGAATTTAAAATTGCAATGCGAGAGAGTTTAGCACTCTCACTGCTAGATTGCTAATTTGGGGCAATTATTGCGATTTCAAGAGCATTAATTAAAAAAATTTGAACAGGAGTATGCGGCATTGGCAGAAGAGGATGCATCAGTACAAAAAGCGCAAGAGCTTGGTATTCAGCAACTGAATTTCAGTTACGATCAATGGCAAGACCGCTTGTTGTTTCGTGTTGGGCTGAGTGACGAAACAGAAATTGCGTTATGGTTTACTTATCGGTTTGCAAGAAAATTATGGGCTGCTTTAAATCAAGAAGCGCACTTGCCAGAAGCTAAATCGTTTGTAAATGCAGAAGTCACAAACGCGGTTTTGCAGTTTAAGCAGGAGTTGCAGGCAACAGAAGCATTAAAAAAAATGGATTTTGCAACTGAATATACACCACGTGAGTCTCTACGTAAGGAAGGCAATTTGCTGGCGGTCAGTTTTACTTTGTCAGATGATGCAAAGCAATTAGAAGTGACTTGTTTAGAAGATATTGCGGTGAATTTTAATTTGACGCCAGAATTAATATTGGCCATTTGTAGTATGTTGCAATTGGCGGCTAAAGAAGCGGCGTGGGAAATAACGGGTGCAGTGCCCGCGATGGTGATGGATGAGAGCTCCATGTCTAAAGTGCTGCATTAATAGGTATGAAATTTGTTAAATGAAAAGATTGTGAATTGATAGAAACAACCATATTAGGTAATACCGATATTACAGTCCCCAAAGTGTGTTTAGGCACCATGACTTTTGGCGACCAAAATACACAAGCAGATGCCAATGCACAGCTTGATTATGCGTTAGCGCAAGGCGTTTATTTTATTGATACAGCTGAAATGTATCCAGTGCCGCCTAAAGCAGAAACGTTTACCCGAACAGAAACGATGATAGGCAATTGGTTAAACAATCAATCGCGCGATAAGATTGTTTTGGGTAGCAAAGTCTCAGGACGTAATCGCCAAATACCATGGATTCGTAATGGTGATGATTCATTAACCCCTGCTAATATTCGGCTTGCGATTGAAGGGTCGCTCACGCGCTTACAGACCGATTATCTTGATTTGTACCAAATTCATTGGCCTGAGCGTAATGTGCCTTTGTTTGGACAATATCAGTTTGATCCCGCGCTAGAGTTTGATGAAACAGGCGCGGAAAAAGAGTGGGTGAGTATTCAAAGCCAATTGGAAACATTAGCTGCGTTGGTGAAAGAGGGCAAAGTGCGTGCAATTGGGGTTTCTAATGAAACGCCTTATGGTGTGATGGAATTTTGCCGTATTGCCGATGCATTTCATTTGCCGCGGATTGCGACCATCCAAAATTGCTATAACTTAATGAATCGTGGCATGGAGTTTGGATTAACTGAGATTTTATATCGCGAGAATATTAGTTTGCTCGCCTATTCACCCTTGGCATTTGGACATCTTAGCGCTAAGTATATTGATAATCCGCAAGCCAAAGGGCGCGTGACGCAATTTTTAGGTTATGCGCAACGCTATAAAAAACCAAATGTAGCGCCTGCAGTAACCGCCTATGCCAAGCTAGCACGTGCTCATGGGTTAACGCCCACACAAATGGCGCTGAGCTATGTTTATCATCGCTGGTTTGTGAGTAGTACGATTATTGGCGCAACCAATATGACGCAACTTAAAGACAATATAGATGCTTATCAAACCGTGCTGAGTGATGAGATATTGAATGAGATTGAGCACATTCATTTAACCATGATGAATCCTGCTCCTTAGTTAAAGGCTGGATACGTAGCTTGATGGATGTTTGTCTTGAGCTTGTTTTAACGAAACTATTCTGGAAAAAAATACGTACAATTTCACGCATGACTAATCAAGTGACCAATCAAGATTTACTCAATAGAAGCCTGCAATCCGTTTGGCATCCATGCACGCAGATGAAGCAGCACGAACAATGGCCATTAATTCCGATTAGCAGCGGTGACGGCATGTGGTTGACCGACATGGAAGGTAAGCGTTATTTGGATGCAGTGAGTTCGTGGTGGGTGAATCTTTTTGGACACAATCATCCGCGTATTAAAGAGGCGATTAAACAGCAACTCGACAGCTTAGAGCATGTGATGTTGGCAGGTTTTACCCACGAACCAGTTGTAGAGTTATCAGAAAAATTATCGTATTTAACTGGTTTGGGCCATGCTTTTTATGCAAGTGACGGCGCCAGCGCAACCGAAATTGCTTTGAAAATGAGTTTTCATTATTGGCGCAATCATGGCAAGCTCGGTAAAAATAAATTCATTAGTTTGCAAAATAGTTATCACGGCGAAACATTAGGTGCGCTTGGTGTGACTGATGTGGCTATTTTTAAGGATACCTATGCGCCTTTGTTGATGCAGTCGGCACAGATGCCTAGCCCAGATGCTCGATTGGCGGAAGCTGGCGAAAGTGCAGAAGCATTTGCGCTGCGTTGTGCTCAGGTATTAGAAGCCTACGTGGCACAACATCATACAGAATTGGCCGCTTTTATTATTGAGCCACTGATACAGTGTGCGGCAGGAATGGGTATGTATGACGCGATTTATCTCAAACGCGCGCGTGAGATTTGTGATGAGTATGATGTGCATTTCATTGCCGATGAAATTGCCGTAGGTTTTGGACGCACAGGGACCATGTTTGCCTGCGAACAAGCGCAGATTAAACCCGATTTTATTTGCTTATCAAAAGGCATAACAGGTGGCTATTTGCCTTTATCAGCGGTGCTAACAACAGATGAAGTGTATGCGGCATTTTATGATGATAGTGTCGTTAAAGGATTTTTACACAGCCATAGTTATACCGGTAATCCGTTGGCTTGTCGTGCGGCATTGGCAACCTTGGCAATATTTGAAACGGATGATGTGATTCAGATTAATCAGCAAAAATCAGCTACTTTAAATCAGAAAATGCAAGCACTTACTCACTTGCCTATTCAGCATTTACGTAATAAAGGGATGATATGGGCATTTGATGTTGACACAAAACACACGGCGTTTGCCACAGCCTGTTATCAGCAAGCTTTGCAACATGGTTTATTGCTGAGGCCAATCGGTAAAACGGTTTACTTTATGCCGCCCTATATCATTAACGAAGCTGAAATGGATGTTATGGTGCAAACGACACTCACTTGTTTGGAGCAAGGGTTGGTTTAGGCATGGTGAATAGGCTGCTTACTTTTTTCAGCTTAATGTTGGCCGTTAATATGGTTTTTGCTGGCTTGCCAGTAGAGATTGATCATGCACTCAAAAAAGCGGGCATACCTGAGTCTGCTACTGCTATTTTTGTGCAAGCCATTGATGATGAAAAGCCAGTGATTAGTCTGAATGGAGATAAACCAATGAATCCAGCCTCGGTGATGAAGCTGGTGACTACTTACGCTGCGCTAGAAATACTAAAACCATCCTTTCACTGGAAAACAGAAGTGTATCGAGATGCCGTGATTAAAGAGGGTGTTTTACATGGCAATCTGATTATTAAAGGCTACGGCGATCCTAGTTTTAAAGAAGATGACTTTAGACGGTTATTGCTAGGTTTGCGTCAGCAAGGTCTTGCAACAATTCAAGGTGATTTGGTGATTGATAAAAGTTATTTCGCCAATAATATTGCAAATCACAAAGTCTTTGATAATGAAATATGGCGCGCTTATAACGCTTTGCCAAGTGCATTTTTAGTCAATGGTCGGCATACGAGTTTCAAATTTACGGCGCATCAGGATACCGTCAATATTGCGCAAGAGGTGCCATTGCCAGAAGTGGAAATTGTCAACAACATGAAGTTAATCAAAGGCGAATGTGGTAGTTGGCGTCATCGCTTTAGTTACGATGTAAATGCTAGTAAAGTAAAAGCAATAGTGACATTTACAGGTGGTTTTTCTGCTGAATGTGGCGAAAAGTATTTAGAGTTAAGTGTATTTGATGATGAACAGTATGCTTTTTTCATGTTTCGCAAGCTATGGCGCGAGTTAGGCGGAACGTTTAATGGCAATCTACGAAGCCAAAATGCAATGCCATTACAGGTAGTTAAATTAGGCGAGCAAAGTTCTCAGCCCCTAGCAAACGTGGTGCGAGAGATTAATAAATGGAGCAATAATGTGATGGCTAGGCAGCTATTGCTAACGATTGCTGCAGAACAGCAAGGACAGCCTGCAAATGAAACAAGCGGCATGCTGGCTGTTAAATCGTGGCTAATGGATAAAGGTAGAAACGCCGATAGGTTGGTGATAGAAAACGGTTCTGGATTATCTCGTATTGAACGTGTTGCTGTCGATCACTTAGGTCAAATGTTGATTGATGCCTATCAAGGGCCAACCATGCCAGAATTATTGTCATCCCTACCTATTCTTTCATTAGATGGTACATTAATGCATCGATTAAGAGGAACGCAAGTCAGTGCTAGAGCGCACATGAAAACAGGCTCTATCAATGGTGTAAGTGCCATTGCAGGCTATGTATTAGATGCAAAAAATCGGCGCAACGTGGTGGTGATGATTGTCAACGATATCAAAGCATCCGCTAGTAAAAATGCCCAAGATGCATTGATTAAATGGGTGTATGAACGCCCTTGATTGCATGGTTCTTTAGAACTTAAATGAATATGCAGTATCATATTGACTTCTTTTTTTAAATGATCGTTGAGTGACCATGATGAACCAATTAAAACCAATTATTCTAGCCGCGTGCTTTTTATCGTTATTAAATGCATGCCAAGCAGAATCAAATAATCTTACAAACGACAATAAGGAAACGATAGGCATGACACAAAGTATTACTGAGTTGATTAAGAATGATACCGTTGTAGGTGAAGGACGTGAAGCCGAGCCTGGCTTTATGGTATCGGTACATTACACGGGTTGGTTATATGACGAGAACGCACCAGATAAGAAAGGTGAAAAGTTTGATAGTTCAGTGGATAGAGGACAGCCATTTGAGTTTGCTTTGGGTGCTGGACAGGTTATTCAAGGTTGGGACCAAGGCTTCGCAGGGATGAAAATAGGCGGCAAACGTACATTAATAATTCCATCTGAAATGGGTTATGGTGCGCGTGGTGCTGGTGGTGTGATTCCGCCAAACGCGACATTGGTATTTGATGTTGAACTGTTGGATGTGAAATAAATGAAGGTTCGAATTAAATGGATTGAAGATGTCGCTTTTATGGGCGAGTCTGAAACAGGGCATGCTGTTGTGATGGATGGTGCCCCTGAAAATGGCGGACGTAACATCGGTATGCGCCCAATGGAGATGTTATTAATTGGCATGGGTGGATGTACCTCATTTGATGTGGTCACTATTCTTAAAAAATCTCGTCAAGCGGTGACAGATTGTGTTGCTGAAATCACTGCAGAGCGTGCTGATGAGGTGCCAAAAGTATTTACCAAGATTCATGTTCATTTTGTGGTGACGGGTAGCGATTTGAATGACAAACAAGTCCAGCGAGCAGTTTCTTTATCGGCAGAAAAGTATTGCTCGGCATCTATCATGCTAAGCAAAAGCGTAGTTATTACGCATGATTATGAAATTAAAGCAGTGGAAGCTATTTAATGATGACTCAGCCTAATGGCATGATTGGTATTCGACATATTGCGCTTTTTGTTAAAGAGTTAGATATTGCGATTGACTTTTATACGCGAATTATGGGGATGCACATTGAATGGCAACCTGATGCGGATAATGTTTATCTGACTAATCAGGGCGATGTCTTTGCACTCCATCGCGTAGATTACACGCCTGAAGCAAAGCAACGTCTTGATCATATCGGGTTTGTATTAAGCCATCCACAAGCAGTAGATGATTGGTACGATTATTTTGTTAGGGAAGGTGTGCGAATTACAGAAAAACCTAAAACCCATCGCGATGGTTCACGTGGGTTTTATTGTTTAGATGCGGTCGGTCATTTGCTCGAGCTTATTTATCATCCGCCTATTGCGCAATTAAGCATAGGCTAGCTTTTTAGGCGTAGATAATCTTTACTGTTAATGGATCTTGGTCTTCAATCACATTAAATAATCGATCAATATTAGGATGTTTGCCAGGATTATCTTCCGCATCTGCAGTGTGCTCTGCATATAATGACAAGCCTTCAACTGCCGCATCAATATTAATGCTTCCAAATGTTTTGTATAAGTGATTAAACACTTTTACTGAGCCAGCGCTACCTGGTCTATTGTGAATAACGCCTGCCGATTCACCATCTTCATAATACAGTTCAATGCGAAGCACATCGTCCGCATCGTCTAAATCCAGTAATACATCTTTAAATTTATCCATTTCAGCCCTTTAAACGTAATACGCAGTTGTTGTCATTACTTTTGATGAAATTCTCATTACTTTTTTGATAGAAGCGGGTAGCTCAGCTGCGCCTAAATTAACTGCTTCTTGTGCGTGAGATGTTTCATCAATATGCATTTGCTCAATTATTGCCCTTGTTTTTTTATCGTGACTGGGTAATTGTGCTAAGTGGCTAGAAAGGTGTGCACTAACTTGTTGCTCTGTTTCTGCTAAAAAGCCTAAATTCCATTTATCACCAATAGCCCCAGCGATGGCGCCTATTGTAAAACTGCCCATATACCACAGCGGGTTGAGAAAGCTTTTTCTGCCTCCCAACGCATGAATACGAGATTCGCACCACGCAAGATGGTCTATTTCCTCTTTGGCGGCATGTTCTAGCGCTGCCACCACTTCTGGATTGCGTGAGGTAAATGCTTGGCCACTATACAAAGCCTGTGCACACACTTCACCAACATGATTGACACGCATTAAACCAATCACTTGCTGTTTTTCATCCAACGTTATTTCGTCGTCTTGAATAGCGGCGTCTGGGTGTGTTCGGGTTGCTTTTGCTTCAGCAAAAACAGTGCGTAATGCGGTATCAAATGTCTTAATAAATCTATCCATAAACATGGAGCCAGTTTAATTTAAATTATCATTAAAGCAACTAATTTTATGTGTTTTTTTGTAACAAAAAACCCTGTAGCAGTCGTCGCTACAGGGTTTGCTTTTGAGTACGTCAGTAGCTTACTTTTTATCTGTTTTTTTATTGTCAGTTTGTTTGGTACCTGATTGATTATCTGCTGTTTTTTCTTTCTCTTTAGGTATGGATTCAACTGGCAATCCTTTTAATACATTCATCGCTTGGACAAATTGAAAATCATCTTTAGATGCTGGTTCAATAGGTCCTTTTGGCTCTGCAAATTTCTCTTCTTTGGCTTTTTTAAGCGCTTCTTCTTTTTCTTTGCTAATATCTTCGGTCGGTTTCACACTACCACCATCTTGCAAAGTGTCTTTAGGGTTAGATAAGTGGCCAGTCAAGTCCGCTTCATGCACCTTTAATGAATCATCTGATCCATCACCCACTTGAATATCAGGTTCAATGCCTTTGGCTTGAATAGAGCGGCCATTTGGCGTGAAATAACGTGCAGTTGTTAGCTTAATTGCACTGCCATTGTTCATTGGTAAAATGGTTTGTACAGAACCTTTACCAAAGCTAGTAACACCTAAAATGGTTGCACGTTTATGGTCTTGCAGTGCACCAGCAACGATTTCAGATGCAGATGCAGAACCTGCATTTAACAAAACAACAATTGGCGTTGTTTTATAATCTTCAGGCACAGATCTAAGATAATCTGATTTACCACGACGTGCATAATCTTTCGGGTTAGCTGTTAAGTTCATTTTTGAATCTTCTATTCTGCCTTCAGTGTAGACAACCAACTTGTCCTTAGGCAGAAAGGCGGCTGATACCCCTACGGCAGCGTCTAATAGACCGCCAGGATTATTTCGTAAGTCTAATACCAAGCCCTTAAGTGGGTTTTTATTTTCTTTTTGAAGTGAAATCAATGCTTTAGCTAAATCTTCACCTGTATGCTCTTGGAATTGTGTAATGCGAACATAACCATAATCCTGTTCAAGATATTTATTTTTGACGCTTTGCGATTTAATCGTATCTCGCGTAATCGTGAATGTGAGTGGTTTATCGACATTTTTACGCAGAATGGTTAGATTGATTTTTGTACCAGGCGCACCGCGCATGATTTTAACGGCATCGTTTAATGTCATGCCTCTCACTTGCTTGTCATCTAGTTTCATCACCAAATCGCCAGCTTGTAAACCAACTTTGTAAGCAGGGCTGTCTTCGATAGGAGTAACAACCTTAACAAGACCATCTTCCATGCTGACTTCAATACCCAGGCCGCCAAACTCGCCTTGCGTGCCTGCTTGCAAGTCTTTATAGGCATCTTTATCCATATAGGCTGAGTGAGGGTCTAATCCTTGAAGCATGCCAGATAGCGCTTCATTAATCAGTTTTTTATCTTCAACAGCTTCTACATAGTCACTTTTGACCTTGCCAAAGACTTCAGCAAAAATGCGTAAATCATCAATCGGAAGATCCGATCCGCCTACCTTTTCAGCTAGTGCGCTTAAGTTGAGACTAATCAGTAAACCTATTAAGATGCCTGAAAGGATTAAGCCAAATTTTTTAAATATCGCGTGCATGTATTGCCTTTTTTATTGATATGAAATAGATGATTGTCAGTGTATAAGAATACTGAATATTATAATAGTTTCATTTTCTCTTTAATTTAAATGCATTATATCGCTTGATTGCTGAAAACGGTTAACAGGAGAGTTGAGTGAATAATGGATATCATGTAGAGATTGAATATTGTACCCAATGTCGATGGCTATTAAGAGCTGCTTGGATTGCGCAAGAATTATTGACGACGTTTGAAACGGATCTGCAAGCAGTTTCTTTAGTGCCTGGTACAGGAGGTAATTTTATTGTAAGGCTGAATAAGGTTGTTTTGTTTGATAGAAAAGTGGTCGGACGATTTCCTGAGTCAAAAGAGTTGAAGCAACTGATAAGAGATAATGTTGATCCAGAGCGTGATTTGGGTCACAGCGATAAACGATCTGATTAGTATTATTTAATAGGTATCGAGCGCAGGCGTTTAGTTTGCTGCAATTGGGTCTATCCGTTTAGCGCCATTAAAGTGCTGTTGCCAGTAACCTGAAGTCATATTTTCAATTGTCACTGTTTTACCTGCGCGTGGCGCATGGATAAAATCACCATCACCGATATAAATGCCAACATGTGAATAGGCGCTGCTTCTTGTGTTAAAAAAGACCAAGTCACCCGGCTCTAATTCATCTGGCGCTACCGACTGACCAATTCTGCTCAAGCCACCTGTCGTGCGTGGTAGTTCGACATTTGCCGCTTGATTGAACACGTAATTTACAAAGCCACTGCAGTCAAAGCCTGTGTCAGGTGAGTTGCCACCGAATTTGTATCGGCTACCTTCTAGGCGCATCGCCTGAAACAGTACATCTTGCGACAGGCTTTGTTTGGTGTTGATTGGGCTATCATCTTCGAAAAAAGTGAGTGTAACGCCTTCAATATTTTTCGTGCTGAAATTGGCGAAAACAACGCTAGGTAGCGCCAAGCTGGCAGTCAAAGTAATATAAAAAATAAAGCGTTTCATTGTGTTCAGTCAGGCTTTTACCTCTTTTTAATCGCTTGGTAATCATACCTTAATTTAACCAAAGGTGATGATGTCTCGTACCTAAATTTGTGTTATCCGATGCTAAAAATATTAATTTGATTCAGTTTGTTGCATTTGGTGCATCAAAGTCGATTCATGGGATAATTGAGCATATGTCTGAGCAAGCCAACCACAACACATCATTGAGCCATATTTTCGCTACGCAAGGGCCGCTGGCTGAGGCAATCAATGGCTATTCTGAGCGTGCGGAGCAATTGACAATGGCAGAAGCAATTGCCAATGCCATCGCGCAGAACAAGCAGCTAGTCGCCGAAGCGGGTACGGGCACTGGCAAAACATTTGCTTATCTGGTTCCCGCGCTGCTTTCTGGCGGTAAAGTGATTATCTCGACGGGTACAAAAACTTTGCAAGATCAATTGTTTAATCGAGATTTACCCAATGTGCGCGATGCGCTCAAAGTGCCAGTAACAGTCAGTATGTTAAAAGGGCGGGCTAATTACGTTTGCCATTATCACTTAGAACGTGCAGAACAAGATGGTCGATTTGCTTCACGCGAAGATGCCAAATATGTGCATCTGATTAAAAGTTTTGCCGAACATAGTAAAACAGGCGATAAAAGTGAATTAGTTGAAGTGCCAGAAAACGCGATGGTTTGGGCTAATGTGACTTCTACGCGTGAGAATTGTTTAGGCCAAGACTGTACTTATTACAAAGAATGTTTTGTGATGGAAGCGCGTAAAAAAGCATTGGCAGCAGATGTCGTTGTAGTGAATCACCATTTATTTTTTGCGGATGTGATGTTGCGCGATGAAGGTGTGGCTGAGTTGTTGCCTAGCGCCAATACCGTGATTTTTGATGAAGCCCATCAGTTACCCGATGTGGCAGGTTTGTTCTTTGGCGAAGATGTATCAACTAATCAATTATTAGAATTATGTCGCGACAGCATTTCAGCCTACCTTACTTTAGCAAAAGATTGTATTGCTTTGAGTGACGCGGTGCCACCACTCGAAAAAGCGATTAAAGATTTTAGATTAATCTTTGCTTATGAAGGTGCGCGCATGCCTGTGCAAAAAGCGTTAGTGTTAAAAGGCTTTGAAGATGCTTACAGCGAGATGCAAACACAATTAGTATCGTTAACCAAGGTGTTAGAGAGTCAAGCGGCACGTGACCCAATGCTCGAAAAATGTTGGCAACGTGGCGAAGAGTTAATCATACAGCTTCGTCGTTGGCATAAAGCAGAAAATACCAATTTAGTGCGCTGGGTAGAAGTGTTTACCCAGTCCGTACAATTGCATGCCACGCCACTCAGTGTTGCCGATGGCTTTGGTAAGCAGCTCAATGCCGAACCGCGCGCCTGGATTTTCACCTCTGCCACCTTGGCGGTAAAGAGTGATTTTAGCCACTATCAAGCGCAAATGGGGTTGTTGCAAGCAGAAACGCTGTATTTGCAAAGCCCTTTCGATTATGAACAACAAGCCTTGCTATACGCGCCAGCTAATATGCCAGACCCGAATAGCCCAAACTATATTGAAGCAGTCGCTGCAGCGGCATTGCCTGTGATACAGGCCAGTCAAGGCCGTGCATTTATGCTGTGCACATCGTTGCGCGCCATGCGGGAAATCTATGCATTATTAAAAGAATCTTTCGCTAATAATGGCATGGAATATCCATTGTTATTACAAGGCGACAGCACACGTACCGAATTGCTAGATCGGTTTCGCGCCCATGGCAACGCCGTATTAGTTGGCTCACAAAGCTTTTGGGAAGGCGTTGATGTGCGCGGCGAAGCCTTAAGTGTAGTGATTATTGATAAATTACCCTTTGCACCGCCAGATGACCCCGTGTTATCTGCGCGCATTGATAAACTCAATACCGAAGGTAAAAATGCCTTTATGGAATATCAATTGCCTTATTCCGTCATTACTTTAAAACAAGGCGCTGGCCGTTTAATTCGCGATGAAACCGACAGAGGCGTGCTGATGATTTGCGATCCGCGATTGATTACTAAATCCTATGGCAAACGCATTTGGCAAAGTTTGCCGCCTTTTAAAAGGACAAAAGAATTGGCGGATGTGGAAGCGTTTTTTAGTGAGCCAATGCCTTAACTATGCTGGTAATTAGCGAGTCGGAGTATGTGTTAACCGCTATTCGCGCCCAAGGTGCGGGCGGACAAAACGTGAATAAAGTGTCGAGTGCGATTCATTTGCGGTTTGATATTGTTGCTTCCAGTCTAAGTGATACCTTAAAAGCAAGGCTGTTGAACAGCAAAGATAAACGCATCACGACGGAAGGGGTGTTAATCATTAAAGCACAACAGTTTCGGACACAGGAGGCGAATAAAAAAGAGGCCATTAAGCGCTTGCATGCCATTGTGAATGCAGCCAATCATGTACATCCAACGCGTTATGCAACGAGGCCGACCTATGGTTCGCAAAAGCGCCGATTAGAAAGTAAAACCCAACGCGGACGTGTGAAAGCGTTGCGTGGGCGTATTGCAGACGAATGAATCTATTATTTAGCGCGTCTATCACGTTTTAATGTCAAAATAACACTTATGAAATTATTAGCTTTTGATGCATCGACTGAGTTTTTGTCGATTGCTTTACAGACAAATGAACAACTTGAAACGCTTGATATTGAAGCGGGACAAACGGCATCGCAATTGATTTTGCCGCAGATTCAAGGGTTGTTAGATAAAGCGCAATTAAGGTTAAGTGATTTAGATGGCATTGCTTTTGGCGCTGGTCCTGGCTCATTTACGGGTGTTCGCATTGCTTGCGGGGTGGCGCAGGGCTTGGCATTTGGTGCCAATCTGCCTGTGGTTGGTGTTAATGTATTGATGGCTTTAGCCGAGGCGAGTGGTGCGGAGCGCGTGATTGCGGCATCGGATGCGCGCATGGGTGAGGTATATCATGCAGCTTATATTCGCAAAGACGGCGATTGGACGGAAATGTGTGTGGCTGGTGTTTATAAACCGCAGAATGTGCCACCTGTTGAAGGCGATGATTGGGTGGGCGTTGGTACAGCGTGGAAAGTATATGATGAAATTTTGCGTGAACAATATCAGCAACAAGTGAGTAAAACATTGCCTGAAATGACCCCAAAAGCGGCAGCGATTATGCATTTAGCGATGCCGATATTTGAACGTGGAGAAGCCGTTTCTGCCAGTGAGGCAAAGCCGATTTATATCCGCAATCGCGTTGCGCTAACCTCTAAAGAGCGTGAGCAGGGTTTGCGTTTATGAGTGCAGTGCTTAACCCCAACTATGCGTTCAGACCGATGCAAGAAGCCGATTTGGATGCCGTGATGAAAATCGAGCCAACGGTTTATTCACACCCATGGACGCGCGGTAATTTTAATGATTCACTCCAATCGCGCCACAATGCTTGGGTATTAACACAGCAAGATGAAATTATTGCTTATGCATTGATGATGATTGTGCTAGATGAAGCACATTTGCTGAATATTAGCGTAGCAAAGCAATATCAGCAGCAAGGCTTTGGGCGCTTGCTATTAACACATATGATTGATCAAGCACGGGAGCTGAATACATTGAATATGTTTTTAGAAGTGAGAGTGAGCAATATTGCGGCGATTACTTTGTATGAAGATATTGGCTTTGTGGAAATGAGTATACGCCGAGGCTATTATCCTGCCCCAAAAGGGCGGGAAGATGCGGTGTTAATGGGGCTGGCATTATGATGAGTCGAGAAGATATATTGCGTGAGTTGGAGTTATTGCCTGTATGGCAATTGCGTCATCCTATTGCAGGGGCAGAGCAGGCAACAGAGCTGACGCAACCAGAACAAGCGATTATCCAAGAAGCCGAAGTGCCATCAGTTAGCATCAGATTGATGGTAAGCGAAGATGGCCAATGGCTATTTGCGCTTAAACAGCAACAGACAGAAGCAGCTGAAACCTTATTGCATAATATGCTAGCGGCTGTGACCGTGAAAGTAGGGCAGGATGTGGTGGAAGCGCCAATTGCAACGATTGCTGACTTTCAGCCAAAAGTGATTGTGTCGATGGGAGAGAGCGTCGCACAACAATTATTAGCGCTTAACCAGCCTTTAGTACAATTGCGAGGTAAGGCGCACACCTTAAATGAAACGCCAGTAATTGTGACTTATGCGCCTGATGATTTACTGCTAAACCCAGCAGACAAAGCACATGCTTGGGCAGACTTATGCCTTGCAAAGTTTACAATTGCGAACTTGTAATGCCATTAAAAATCACCATATATTGAACAAACGCATCAATTTTTAGCAAGCAATTGTATATTATAAAAGGAAAAACAGATGAAAAATCTATTGCTGAAATGTCTATTAATGATCTCTATGTTAGCGCTAACGGGCTGTGGTTATAACCAGTTTCAATCGTTAGATGAAGAAGCAAAAGCCAGTTGGGCCGAAGTGCTGAATCAATATCAACGTCGTGCAGATTTAGTGCCGAATTTGGTCAGCACGGTTAAAGGTTATGCTGCGCATGAAAAAGAAGTATTTACTGAGGTCACCAAAGCGCGTGCTAGTGTTGGTAGCATTCAAATGACGCCAGAATTGCTTAATGATCCAGCGGCGATGGCTAAGTTTCAAGCGGCACAAGGACAAATGACCAGTGCGTTATCTCGCTTAATGTTAGTGGCAGAAAACTATCCAAATCTTAAAGCAGACCAAGGCTTTAGAGACTTGCAAGCGCAATTGGAAGGCACAGAAAATCGTGTAACAGTCGCGCGTAATCGTTATATTCAAACCATTAAAGACTATAACGTTGTGGTGCGTAGTTTTCCAACTAATCTAACGGCCATGGTGATGGGTTATCAAACTAAACCATCATTTACCGTTGAAAATGAAGCGGCCATTGCTACACCGCCTAAAGTTGAGTTTTAATCATCAAGCGGAGTGCAGGAGCGTTGACTTTTAAAGCAGGTTTACTAGCGTTATTAGCCTCACTACTGTTGGCGCCAGTATTGGCGCTAGCAGCACTGGTTGATGTGCCCGCGTTTTCTGCACATGTGGTTGATTTAACCCAAACCTTATCTGCCTCTGAACAATCTGAACTTGAGGCAAAATTAAGCAATTACCAACAAACAAAAGGCAGCCAAATTGCAATATTATTGGTGCCAACTACACAGCCAGAAGCCATTGAGCAATATGCCATCCGCGTGGTGGATGAATGGAAGCTGGGGCGTGAAAATGTGGATGACGGCATCCTAATGTTGATTGCAAAAGATGATCGTAAAATACGCATTGAAGTGGGATATGGACTAGAAGGTGCGGTGACAGATTTATATGCCAAGCGCATTGTTAGCCAAACAATGACGCCTTATTTTAAGCAAGGTGACTTTGCTGGTGGTATTGAGATAGCAGTCAATCAATTAATTGGTTTAATAGATGGTGAGCCACTACCTGCACCAACAAAACAAGCTGTCAATGCTGACCAATTAGAAGGCATGATGCCGCTGTTGTTATTTGTTGGACTCATTTCAGGCATGATGTTGAGAGGGGTGTTTGGGACATTTTTTGGTAGCGCATTAAATGGTGGCTTAATTGGCGCTATCGTTTTCTTTGTGGGGTTATCTATAGTGGGCGCAGGCGTGCTAGGCATTATTGCTTTTTTCTTCACCATCATGATGGGCAACCGTGGTGTTAATGGTTATGGCGGATTTCCAATAGGCGGCGGATTCGGTGGAGGTCTAGGTGGAGGCGGCTTTGGTGGTGGCATGGGTGGCGGTTTTGGTGGCGGTGGCGCGTCTGGGAGTTGGTAATGCTTAAGCAGATTATTCGATTTTTTAGACATTTATTCAGCAACCCTTGGCAGGTAAAAAGGCACTTTTCTGCCCAAGCGCTGCAACACATAGAAGCCGCGATTACCGCTAGCGAGACCAAGCATACTGGTGAAATACGATTGGTAGTGGAGGCGGGTTTGCATCCTTATGAAATATTATCTAAGAAGACACCTAGAAATCGTGCGATTGAATTATTTTCGCTTCTCAATATATGGGATACCGAACAGAATAATGGCGTGTTGATTTATTTGTTATTGGCCGACCGTGATGTGGAAATTGTCGCTGACCGTGGTATTGATAAGCATATTGGCTATGATCAATGGGATATGATTTGTCATGAAATGGAAGTGCTGTTTCGGCGCGGTGAATTTGAGCAGGGTGTGATGCAAGGCTTGCATGCGGTGAGTGCGGCATTAGAAAAGCACTTTGCAATCGAATCCATTAAAAATAAGCGTAAAAGAAGTGTGCAACGTAAAAAAAATGAGTTGTCCGATAAGCCGCTTATTTTGTAGCGCTTACTTGGTGTTTTTTACACAAATTGCTTGTTCTGCGTTTGATGATATTCAACGTATTTACCGCCAATCTCCAGAGTTAAGTCATCTCGAAATCTGCCAAGGAGGCGGTTGCGCCAATGTGTTGCAAACGGCATTAAATGATGTTGATTGGCAGCCAGTGGCTAACTTGTTTTCTGAATCAGTGAGCCATGCAGAAGATGAAAGAGAAAGAATCTCGCAAGCGATTGGTTTGTTGGAGGAAATCGTTGGACGCAAAACGGGCACCAGCGCTGATAGAGCAGGTACTTTTGATAATTCAGATTACGCAGGCCAGCAGGATTGTAATGATGAAGCTATTAATACGACCAGTTATCTCAGGCTGCTCAAACAGGCTGGCTATATGCCATTGCATGAAATTGAAGATATGCGCACCCGCAATTTTTTCTTTACTGGTTGGCCGCATACCACTGCCGTGATTCGTGAAATAGCAACGGGTGAGCGTTTTGCAGTGGATAGCTGGTTTTATGATAACGGACATTCTGCGACTATTGTGCCGTTTAATGTATGGAAAGCTAATTATCAGCCTGAAGATAGTCCGATTGGCAAACCCAGAAAAGACCAATAGCGATTAATAAAAGCTATGCGTTTAGCTGACTTAAGGTGCATTTCGCGCTAAAATCCTTCTCTTTCAATGATAGGCAACATGATGCGTAGCTCTCAATTTTTTATCTCGACTCAAAAAGAAGCCCCTGCTGATGCAGAGCTGATTAGTCATCAACTCATGGTGCGTGCCGGCTTAATTAAAAGACTGGGTAGCGGGTTGTATAGCTGGATGCCATTGGGCTTGCGTGTGTTACGTAAAGTCGAAGCCATTGTGCGCGATGAAATGAATAAAGCAGGTGCATTAGAATTGTTAATGCCAGCAGTGCAGCCAAGAGAGTTATGGGAAGAAACTGGACGCTGGGCGGTATTTGGTCCGCAAATGTTGAAGATTCAAGATCGTCATGAGCGCGAGTTTTGTTTTGGCCCGACCCATGAAGAGGTGATTACGGATATTGCACGTAAAGAAATCAATAGTTACAAGCAGTTGCCACTCAATTTTTATCAAATTCAAACCAAGTTTCGTGATGAAATTCGCCCACGTTTTGGCGTGATGCGCGCACGTGAATTTTTGATGAAAGATGCGTATTCTTTCCATACCAGCCAAGAATCCTTAGTGCATACTTACAATCAAATGCATCAAGCGTATAGCAATATTTTTACCCGTTTGGGCTTAAAGTTTCGTGCGGTAAAAGCAGATTCTGGCGCCATTGGTGGTGATGGCTCACAAGAGTTTCATGTGTTAGCGGATAGTGGCGAAGATGGCTTGGCTTATTGTGAAAGCTCAGATTATGCTGCGAATGTAGAGTTGGCGGAAGCCATTGCCGTTGGCGAACGTGCGGTAGCTAAAGAAACGATGCAAGAAGTGGATACACCAAAACAAACGGCTTGCGAAGATGTAGCAAAGTTGCTTGAAATTAGCGTAGAGCGTACAGTTAAAGCCATTGCTTTAATGGCAGCTGAACAATTTTATTTGGTGTTATTGCGCGGTGATCATCATTTAAACGAAGTGAAATTAAGCAAAGTAGCTGGCTTAAGTGATTTTAGATTTGCGACAGAAGAAGAAATCCGCGGTCATTTAAACTGCCCACCAGGCTTTATTGGCCCAGTTGGCGTGGCGGAAAATGTAAATGTGATTGCGGATAGCACAGTCGCGTTGATGAGTGATTTTGTTTGCGGTGCTAATAAACCAAAATTACATTTAACTGGTGTGAATTTTGGACGTGACTTAGCTGAACCAATGATCGTTGCGGATGTACGTAATGTGGTTGAAGGAGATGCAAGTCCAGATGGTAAAGGTAAGCTTTCGCTGTGCCGCGGTGTAGAAGTTGGTCATATTTTTCAACTGGGTTCTAAATATTCACAAGCGATGAATGCCACTTATCTGGACGAAGAAGGAAAAAGCCAAGTGGTGGAGATGGGTTGTTACGGCATCGGCGTATCGCGTATAGTTGGCGCGGCGATTGAGCAGGGTAATGATGAAAAAGGTATTATTTTCCCACTTAGTATGGCGCCATTTTCGGTGGTGATTTGCCCCATCGGTCTGCACAAAAGTGATGCGGTAAAAGACGCAGCTCATCAGCTATATCAAGACTTATTACAAGCTGGTGTTGATGTGTTGCTGGATGACCGAGCAGAGCGTCCCGGTGTGATGTTTGCAGAGAGTGATTTAATGGGTATTCCGCATCGCATTGTTGTGGGCGAGCGCGGTTTGGCTGATGGGCAGGTTGAATATAAAGGACGTCAACAGTCTGAAGCGGAGAGCGTTAGTTTAGCTGAGATTAAACAGCACATATTGATGCGACTAAATGGATAACAATCTGACCATTTTTTCTACCTATGATTAAACAACTGTTGTTGATAGGCTTGGTGTGTTGGGTCACACCGCTATATGCCGGCGCGCAAAAAGAAGAAGCGCTTTCTAATAGTGTTAAGGCAGTGATGCAAAAGTCGGTGAGCGACGCTGCTGCACCTAGATTAATGTTTCCAGATCCCATTGAAGGCCAAGCTTGGCTAGCTGAAATGTCGCAACGTTTACAAAACAAAATGCCCGATAAGGCGTATAGAGAAGACTTTTTAATTTCCGTGCATTACGAAGCGACAAGAGCAGGATTAGATCCGCAGTTGGTTTTGGGTTTAATACAAGTGGAAAGTGCCTTTAAAAAATATGCAGTTTCTAGTGCTGGTGCACGAGGCTATATGCAAGTCATGCCGTTTTGGGTTAAGTCAATAGGTCATTCTGACCATAATTTATTTAATTTGCGACTTAATTTGCGATATGGATGCACTATTTTAAGGCATTATTTAGATATCGAGCGCGGAAATTTGTTTCGTGCATTGGGCCGATATAATGGTAGTTTAGGCCGTGAAAAATACCCTAATTTAGTGATTGATAAACAACGTAAGTATTGGAATTATAAAGATAATTTAGCTAAATAAATTTGAATAAAAAAGCGTTTTTTGTTAATAAAATTGCAGTAATATTTCCTAACACCAACAAAAAAGTTGCATATCGCACCAAAATAGGCATACCATGCACTGTCGATTGGATTTGTAATGGTGCATTTTCTAAGACATCACATACCAATTGGCAGTCGTTCTCGTTATATTATTTTTTTATTAAGAAGTAATTTTCACAGGGAGAGTTGAGTATGTCGAAGTTAACAGCATTAGCAGTGAGTATTGCCGTTCTAGGTGGTGTTTGGGCTTACATTGCATTAGGGCCTTTTGGTATGGGTGATGGGGATGCAGAGTTGTTGGTTTGGGTTGGTTTTATCGCTTGGGCATGCTATTTCCACACGGGTGCAGATACTGCTGCATTACAAAAGACCATCGCAGGCATGATTTATGGTGCAGTGATAGCTGGCGTCGCTTTATTTTTGGTCGGTATGAATCCATTAAGTTTACCAGGCGCAGTTGGACCCGCTGTTTATATCGCTGCAACAGTCTTTTTATTAGTCATTGTTGCTGGTAAAAACTTGTTGTCCGTTGTTCCTGCTAATGTATATGGTTATGCGGCTACAGCAGGTTATGCCTTACAAACAGCTGGCGCTGGCAGTGTTACTAGCCCAGATCTGACCAATCCCGTACTACTCGTTGCACTATCAGTGATTGTGGGTGCGTTATTCGCTATGGCTTCAGGAAAGTTGGCTGGCAAATTAGCTAAATAGTGTTAAGTGTATTAAAAAACCGCGCCATGGCGCGGTTTTTAGTAGGTTTTATAGACTAAGCTTATTGAATGACTTGATAGCCATGATAAGTACCAAACTCACCTTCTTTTTCGTTATATAAAAAGAACATGTCATTTGCATAACCAAGACCATTGTAATAGCTTTTAGCGCGCAAGCTAATGGTGTCAGGTAATATGCTCTTTGCAACAAATTTTCCAGATAAATCAAATATTAAGATGGCTTTATGATCTAAGTCTAATAAGGCAAGCTCTTCACCTTTTGCGCCCGTATAAGCAATAAAACTATCACTGATGTCATCAAATTTTGCACCTGCAGTTGCAATATCTAATGTAATTTCACCAAGTGGCTCAGTCTCTTTGATGCTCACAATGCGCACTTTATTGCTACGACTCTGTTTCGCAAAATAGCGATCATGTTCAGCGTCATAAGATGGCATGGTGAAGGAGTCACCAAACGCTTTATGAAATTGTATGATTTCCTTAGAGGAGTCTTTTATTTTGCCTGTTTCTGATATATCTAGCGCATACATGCCCGTATTGGGAGCAAAACCAAATGCACTTGAAATATTGTAAGTAATGGTTTCAATATTTGCTGTGTTGGCATTGTAATAAATAGAACGATTATCGTAGCCAGGACTGGCAGAATTGACGTATTTTCCCTCAGCGTCAAAAGCATGTACTTGCGATTTGGATATTGGCGCTTCCCATTCGCTACCCAATGGGGCTAAACCGCCATCTGCAACATAATAATGCATCAATGCAGGCTGGTAAGCGACTGTCATAGGGCGTGTTGTAGGGGCTTTTGCCATTGGCAGTTTAAGTATTAATTTAGCCTCAGGCAAAACAGCAGCTTGCGTTGAGCAAGCAAAAAAAAGGCTGGCTAATAAAGCACCAATTTTAAATTCGCATTGATGTTGGTTCAATTTAATCATCTCCAATTATTGGGTGGGTATTCATACGGGCTAACCCACCAGATTACGTTTTCTTTTCTAGTAACATTGCATCGCCATAGCTAAAGAAACGATATTCTTTTTCAACCGCATGCTGATAAGCTTTTTTAATTGGCTCAAATCCAGCAAAGGCAGACACTAACATGAGTAAGGTACTTTTAGGCAGATGAAAGTTAGTTAATAAGCGATCAACCACTTTAAACTCAAATCCAGGTGTAATAAAAATATTGGTCTCTTGGCTTCCTGCACTTAATTGTCCAGCTTGCGCCGCACTCTCTAATGCTCTTAACACCGTAGTGCCAACCGCCGTGATTTTGTTACCTGACATTCTAGCTTGCTCAATACTCTGAATTGTTGTCTCTGGAATATGGTAGACCTCGCTATGCATTTTATGTTCAGCAATATTATCCACATTGACTGGTTTAAAAGTGCCCGCACCGACGTGAAGCGTAATATAAGCAATATTGATTCCATTGTTTTTTAGATGATTGATCATTTCATCATCAAAGTGTAAACCAGCTGTGGGTGCCGCAACAGCACCTGCATGCTTCGCATAAACAGTTTGATAACGTGTTTCATCCGTACTATTTGCATCATGCGTGATATAAGGCGGTAAAGGTAAACTGCCAAATGCATCTAATAAATCTAAAACAGATGTTCCAGATAGGAATTTTAGATGGAATAAATCATCATCGCGCCCCATCACTTCAACCTCAATTGCATTAGCTAGCATTAATCTAGTTCCCGCTTTTGGACTGCGTGAAGCACGAATTAAAGCGTACGCGTGATGTTCATCAATGATGCGCTCCACCAGCACCTCGACATTACCACCTGTCGATTTTTGCCCAAATAGCCGCGCCTTCATTACACGTGTGTCGTTAAAAATTAACAGATCACCTTGAGATAAGTAATGTGGCAAGTCTAAGAAAACACTGTCAACTGGTTCATCAGTGGCCCCATTTAAATAAAGTAAACGACTGGCATTGCGCTGTTCTGGAGGGTGTTGTGCGATTAAATGTTTTGGTAAATTAAAGTTAAAGTCTTCAGTTTTCATAAATATTAATTAATTGTGAATATTTGATTTCGTAATTGGTAAGAGCTTGTTATAATTGCGCCGTTGTGATTATACAGCAATGTATAATCCGGATAAGCCGGGATGGCGGAATTGGTAGACGCACGGGACTCAAAATCCCGCGCTGGTAACAGCGTGAGAGTTCGATTCTCTCTCCCGGCACCAAGTAAAACAAGCACTTAACGAAAAGTTAGTGCTTTTTTTATGTCTGCGCACTTTACTCAGCACTTTTTT
>CBFHHI010000010.1:0-41635 GCA_965655675.1 Methylophilaceae bacterium
CGTGATGTGTTGCAGTAGTTGTACTCATCAGTTTCTCCTAAAAACTAAAGCTTAATTCTGTTATTTCTAAAAAATTAAAAATGATACCTAGTCTATCTTACCGTGCTGCTTTAACCGCTGATGGTTGAATAAAATCACCAGTACTATTGCCCAAAGCGTTACGCTCATATGCAATGACTGCAGCAATATCAACATCATTCAGTACATCTTTCCAAGCTGGCATGATGTTTTTACCGTTTAGTATAATATCTAAATGGCCCTCCAGAGGTCCTGTCGCAACAGCACTGCCTGTCATCGCTGGGAAAGCAGGTGGAATACCAGCACCCGTAGCGCCATGACAAACAGAACAATTTCTATCATAAACTGCTTTACCTGCAGTTACCAAATCGTCCATGACCCACTCTTTATCGGCGCCCGCATTTGCTGAAGCAGCAGCCTCTTGTTGCGAGGCAACCCAAGTTTGATACTCAGCTTCTGGCTTAGCCTCGACTACAATCGGCATATAACCATGTGCTTTTCCACAAAGCTCAGCACATTGACCACGATATACACCAGGTTGTTCGACACGAATCCACACTTCTTTTACAAAACCTGGAATTGCATCTTGTTTTACACCAAATTCAGGAATCCACCATGCATGGTTAACATCTTGCGACGTAATGAGCAATTTAACTTTCTTGCCAACTGGAACAACCATTGGATTATCCACTTCCAACAAATAATTTTCGCCTTTTTCTGCTTTGTTGTGAATTTGATCTTCTGGAGTTGATAAAGTGCTAATAAATTTAAGATCTTGATCTAGATAGTCATAAGCCCATTTCCACTGCGAGCCTGTCACTTTAATACTCATGTCTTCAGCGCTAGTATCCTTCATTGCAAGGATTGTCTTAGTTGCAGGATAAGCCATGCAAACTAAAATAATGACTGGAATAATAGTCCAGATTACTTCAAGCCAATGATTTTCGTGAAATTGTGCTGCTTTGTGGCCTACTGATTTACGATGCTTAACTATTGAATAAAACATCAAACTAAACACAACCACAAAGATAGCAACACACACCCACAAAATGAGCATATGCAAGTCATATATCTGACCGGCTATCTCAGTTGCTGGTGTTTTTAAATTTAATCCATATGCAGCATTGGAATTGACGGCAAACAATGATAAAAATGTAGCCAATAAAGAGAGAATTGTTCTCTTGTTCATAACTGAATCCACCTCAAAAAAAATGTGAACGACTTAATAAAGGTCAACATCAACAAAGCCTGTTACCACCAGCCCCACTGACAACTAAACATGCCATTCTAAAAAAGCGACATGTTTTATTATTTACTTTCAATATTTTGATTTAAATCAAGTACTGATTACACGAGTTGTGTCAAATTCAAAATTTCGCTCAATTTAGCACACGCGCTTATGCTTATCAAGAAAAATGTAACAAAATAGTTACATTATTTTACGAACGAACCCTTCATTCATCAGCGTTAACAAATATGATAAATATCTTAAATTAATGCTTGCGCAAACGATAAAAATGAGCATAAAAATAAGTCATCTCCTTCGAGCAAAAGCATTCATTCAGATTGAGTGCCATGCTTTTGGTTCATCAACTTTAAGTACTAATAGGATATAAAGGCAACATTAGACTAACACGCGCGCCATGCTGATCAGAATCCCACTCGATTTCCGCATGAATGGCAGCCGCACGATTTTGTTGGCCTGATAAACCTTTGCCTTTACTGCTTAGCGCGCTTGTAATATCAAAGCCTTGCCCATTATCAGCAATCGTAATCTGCACATAATCCTCTTTAAGAGCAGTACTTATACACACTTTTGATGAATTGGTATGTTTAATGATATTAGTAATAGCCTCTTGTAATATCCGTAATATATGTAGCGCACTTCGTGAGTCAAGCCAATGGAGAGTGGGTATATTTTCAACATGCCATTCTAATGAAATCCCGGCAGCTTCAAGGCGAGGCTCTAAGCGAAACCGCAAAGTTGCAAGCAATAGTAATAAATCACTATCTACTGTGTCTAGAGAGTCAATTGCGAGTTTTAAATCATCAATACACCCTTGAAGCACTAAGGCAAGCTCATCATCAGTCATATTTCCGCGCTCTGCAACTCGTAGGGCACTGATCAGTGAAGATCCAAGGCCATCATGCATATCCTGCATCAGACGCTGACGCTCATCAGCTAATGTTTTCTGCCGTTCAACCTTTCTCAGCTTTGCGTAACTATCAGCCAAATCAAAACGCAGCAATATTGATTCTCGAGCAACTCTGGCACTGTTCAATACTTGCCCCATGACAGCAACTAGATAAATTACCACCCCTAGACTTAAAGCAATATAAGTGACATCCCCCATAGTCCATAACTTCACACTGAGCAAAGCAGCCTGCGGCAGTGCGAACACAAGAAACCACAAAGGAATAGGAGATAAAGTAGCCAAACCACCACCCAACATTCCAGCAAACACAGCAACAACTAGCACAAATCCACTTTGCGTAGCCGTATCTAATGTTACCCAAGAAAGCAAACCCCACATTACGGCATCAATCAAGTGCAAAAAGCTAAAAAATACGACTATTTGATGTGCGTTCTGAGGCTGAATGCGCCCTGAAAAGTAGCGTCTCGTAAAAAACTGTAAAGACAAATGAGACAGCACTGCAGCAACAGACCAAAAAGTCAGAAGCTGTATGTTAGTTGAATTTGATAACGCCCAATATAATAAAACTGGCATCAATAAAACAGGGAAAGTGCTACGAAAATTACCTAAGACCAGCCGTAATTGCTCTACTAAAATCCTGTCTTCGTCCAGTCGAAATGGGTTAAGCATTGATACTCCTATTATTGTGAGTGGCAGGGCGTTCAATCAATCCAACAAACCTTGTTGTCGCGCTTCATAAATGGCTTCTGCTTTTGATGTTACTTTTAACTTGGTATAAATACGTCGAATGAAAGTGAGAACCGTGTGCGGTGATAAATGCAGTAAAACAGCAATTTCATTAGAAGAAAATCCCTTAGTAATATACGACAACACCTCTTGCTCACGCTTAGATAGCGCAGGTTGATGCACAGCACCGGATTTTGAATGCGGGCGCTCTGATTGATTATCACTTTGGTAAAAACGACTAAGTATCTTTCGAGCAATGATGGGGCTAATCGGGCTGCCGCCACCGTGTATACTTTTAATTTCTCTCGTGAGATATTCGGGGTGGCCATCTTTGAGCAGATAGCCGGTAGCTCCCGCCTCAAGAGATCGCATGACGTGTGACTCATCTCCAAATGTAGTACTCACCATCAAGTTACATGCTGGCCACTGAGCATGCGCAGCAATAATAATGTCTACCCCACTACCGTCGGGTAAGCCCAAATCTACAATTAAAACGTCAAGTTGCGTCTCACCCAACAGTCGCAGACCATCAGCCTTCGTTCCCGCTGTCCACAACAAAACCATGTCAGGCGCCTTATCGAAAACCTCTGTCAGCGCATGCTGAAAGCCAACATCGTCATCAATAAGCGCTATACGAATTGGGTCTATCTTTACATCATCAAGCATCAAAAGCCTTTTATATCAATTTCGCCATGCTCTTAATTTAGCCCAATGCAAAACACATCAACGCTTGAATAGCCTATTGAAATAACACACACAATAAATAAACATTTTATCATCTATGGCATTAATGATAATTATGATAATCGTAAAAAACTTTTCATCATAAATAAAAAAGTATTATTTTGCATGCTTATTTTGTCCCTAGTTTTAGGGACAGACATGGTCAAGTTCAAAATCTACTATCTGCCTTGTTAAATCTGACTAAATCAATTTGGAAAATTAAAAATGAAGACATCTTTGTTGATTGCGCTACTGACTATGTTGACATTAAACAATGCTGCTTTTGCAGGCTCGATTGTTCATCGTTGCGATGCGCGCGACTATGATTTAAAAAACAATTGGGGATATGGACTGAAAGTGCATTGTTGCAATCCAAACGTTACTAAATGTACATCAAAAGACGCCATTATCTCAGAATCACCTGGCAAAATATCGATTGGCGGCAACAAGTCTCATGATGTTAAGGTGCAATGTAACGGCGATTTTTATCGCGTTTCCAACACAAGCTACGATCATTCAGGTGGCTCTATTCTTGCCACTGCAAATGGTGGCGCTAATAACGGCAGCACAGGTCAATATATATTGCACTTCCATAACTCATCTTCAAAAGGTGGTCATATTTGGATTAATGGATTTACGTGCGAATAAGCATTGATATTAATTTACATGTATAAGCTTGTTCCGTATAAACCTATAGCTATCGCTGTATTGTGTTCATTCACCAGCCTTTCAGGCTGCACCTCAATGCAAAATCAAAGTTGGACTGTCAAAAAATCGTCGAACAATACCAAGTTGACTCACCCATCTCAACAATCAATGCAGCTTGGTATCAATGCAATAAACACTGGAGATGTAGCACGAGCAAACCACGAATTAACGATGGCAATTAAGCAGGATTTGAAAAGTCCCACTTTACACACCGCCAATGCATTGGCATACCAAATGCGAGCTAAAGCGGGCCAACGAGATATGTTTCAGCTTGCTGAAACAGGCTATCTTATCGCACTAGAGCAGCAACATGATGCACAAAATGCAGCATTACAACTGGCTTACCTCTATTTTGAAAACAAAGAATATACTAAAGCCCAGCGAGCCTCCTCGTATGCAATCAAGCTAGATGCTACGAATATTGAAGCCCTACATATACTAGCAGCGTCATCATATTACCTTGGTGATATCCCACTTGCGCTATGGAGCATAGTACAAGCGCGCAAGTACGCTCCAGAAAACACCTATGGTGCACGCATGGCGCCAACTATTTATGCAGCGGCTGGCCTTCACCAAGAAGCGAATGTACTCATCGAGAGTCAACAACACTTATTAAATAAGCAGCAAACTGACAACCTTAAAATAAGGCTGGCGCAATGGCAAGCAACCTATGACGCAAACAGTCTCAACCAATCTGTAACGACAACCAAAGTAGGATTGAGACAGGATAATGATGATAAGGATAATAACGAAGACAGTACGTTAAACGAAAGCGTGACAAAGTCAGCACCTGATAGCGAAGGACCATTAGCTTATGCTTGGTCAGATTGTGTGCAGCAACTAACTAGTAATAATAACGATACACAAGCAAGCAGTTCATCAAGCGACTCTCAAGGCACAGGATCGACAAAAGTTGATGAAACCATTGCCATGCCTAGCCTGCCGTCACCATGCAAAGGCAGAGCATTGCCACAGATAGCCATTATTGATGTGGTGATCTTACGCACCAATGAAATTAGCACGCGATCTAGCGGTATTAATCTATTAGAAAATCTTGCTGTCACAATTCAACAAAGCGCAAACAAAGTAATTTCATCTACTGATGATGCAGCTAGCACAACCTCATCAACACTCACAAGAAATCTTGGCTTAGGCACTTCTGCAGGCGGAGCAATTGCTTATTCACTGAATATTGCTAACGTGGGAGGCCAAACAACAGAAGTGGTATCTCGTCCAAGTTTACAGGTATTAGACAGACAGCCAGCACAGTTTTTTTCTGGCTCCAGTATCTCAATAGGTTTAGATGGCGGTCTCGGCGGATCAAACACATTAAACGAAGTGAATGTGGGTCTTAGCATGTCAGTGACGCCAACATTTCTTGATGACAATCAATTACTATTAAATGTCAAAGCCGTTCATACCTTCTTTGAACCGGTAACCAGCACATCTTCGTTTAGTCAAGCGCTACAAACTTCCAGAAATATGGTTGCTGCGGCAACAAAAATACGCATCAATGAGACGCTAGTCCTCTCGGGACTGACTGAACGTGAAGCAATTCAAGGCACCTCTGGCGTGCCGATCCTTAAAGATATTCCTGGCGTGCAGTATTTATTTTCGAAAAAAACTGAGCAGAACTTCAATAAAACAGTACTCATTTTAATCACACCAAGAAAAATGATGGCTTATGGAGACACTCTTGACAAAGTCGACGCATTAGAAAGCGCTCCAGAAAAAGAGCCAAGCGTTTTACAGGAAGCACGAGAACGCGCTTTAGCCGAATTAGGCGGTATATGGCCTAATCTGTTTCGCACTTTTAGAAATATGTCGCGTAGTGAGCGGGTATTCGGCATCAGAACCAACGACATAGAGCTGGAAGATTGGAATCGTCCATCACGTATTAAAAAAATGCTAGAAGACCTTAGCAATGCGCTATTCCTCTAATAAACATCACTACAAAGGGAGCAAGTTAAAAGATAAAACAGTAATGAATTGCATCAGAATCAATCAAATATAATTTCAAGGAGTAATAAATGCTTAACTTTAAAAAAATCTGTCATGCTTCACTCACAACCATTATGTTAATCGGGTTGTTTTCAACTCAAGCACAAGCACAATCAGGATCGCGCTTGTGCGGTCATGTCGCCGTTGATACACCTACAAAAATAGGCTTACTTTATGAAGCGCGAGATAATGATGCTTCCTATCACAAACAATGTGATGAAGCTATTTCGAAAACGCAAGATGCAATTAACAAAAACGCGCAACTTAAATCCATGCAATGGAAGACAATTAAACGCTGGAAATGCGAGGAAGTTGGTAATCTTGGCTTCGTGAACAAAGGTGAAAGCGCGGACATCTGTGACAAAATGGAGGCTAAAGTGCCTTATAAAGTAGTCAAACAGCCTAACGCTAGCGCAACATATACAAAGCAATAAATAAATGTAGTTTTATATCGTTAACATCAATGATTAACTACGCAATAAAAAAGCTGTTACCACAAGTAGCAGCTTTTCTTTTAGCTAGTCGCCTTTAACAAAACTTATGAAGCTGTTGAATCGACCAAACTAACAATTTTCACGCCTCTCGAATAGCGCTTCATTTGAATGGCGTAAAAAAAGCTCGCTATTTTTTAATGAGCGAGCTTTCTATTATTTGGTGCCGGGAGAGAGAATCGAACTCTCACGCTGTTACCAGCGCGGGATTTTGAGAGTGCCAGAGCGTGAATTTCACCGTAAGATTTCAATTGGTTACAAGACCATTTTTCGCGGTGTTGAGAGGGGTACTGAGAGACATAAGCATACTAGGAAATCAACTTTCAATGAAGCTAAAACTTCCTTCTGGCACCTGCTTTAATGTAAGCATGAAATTTATCTCTGCGCCCTACCGCAATTACAACTACAACCAACCTATCTTCAATGACTTCATAAACAAGTCGATAACCAACTGTTAAAAGTTTAATCTTGTAACAGTTCTCCAAGTCATTAGCTAAAAGTGCTGATGGCACATGAGGATTTTTAAGACGTTTCTCTAAAACACTTTTAAACTGGGCTTTAACAGAACCATCCAATTTAGCCCACTCTTTTTGAGCTTCTTCGTGAAACTCCAGACTATAAATCTTCAAGCGCCACTTTCACAGTTTTACCACCACGTCTTTCTTTGACGATTTTGCTCAAGTCTACGTTTTCAAGTTGATCTAATAGGTATTCATAATAGTCTGCTGAAAGTAAATAAGCTGCAGCCTTATTGTGGTTTAGAATAGCAACTGGTGAGTCACTCACAATATCATTGATACTTGCACGACGCAGATCAGTCATACTAACTGTAGTAGGTGCATATATTTTATTGGTAATAGCCATGATATATTTTTCGTGTAAAATTTCGTGTAATTAATTGTGTATTATTTTACACATTATTTAAAAAGTCAACCGAAAAATGTCTTAGTGCTGCGCTCTTCTAAAAACACGAGTAAGCTCTTCGATTGTCCTTTTGCTCATCTGAACAAATACTAGTCCCAACATACTTAAACTGGGAGAATGACATGTTCGATCAAAATGATGCAGCTGATTTAGCACTGGCACTAAGACAATTCACTGGAACTGAAAGCTATACGCAGTATGGCAGTCAGATTAAATTAACTGATGGCGCAGTGTTCTTGGCTGAGCAAGCCCAAGCATTCTGGCTGATTGATTTATTTGCTAGCTACTTGGCTGGACTAAGAGGCAAAGAGGAGTTTGTTTGTTTGAAAATTCAAACCAAATCTAATCAAGCAACGGTTTCGATTGAAGACGGCAACGATAACGTTTTTGCTAGACAGGAAATTTCATATACCGATTTTCCGTTAACGAGTTTAACCTTATATGCTTGCTGGTACGGCACTAGCTGGATATTAATGCTGCCATCTGAATACTAAATCAGCTCTTTCAAAAAGGCGCATATGCTTTTAAGGTTAACTGCTCCAATCTCAGCTTAACCTTATAGTATAACTTCTGACTGTAGCCGATTCCTACCGAAATAGGATCATCAAATATTACTAACCCAGCTGTTTAGCAATATTCATAGCATATGTTGATCTACAGGCATGCTGACGTGGACATTTGCAAATGTCGGGAATCCCGACATTTCAGATTTACAGCACTTATATAGCAAATACTAGTTGCTCTTAGAAAACTGATCACATCTTATTAGTGCAGCTGAAAACTGTGCTCTAAACTTTTTAAGGTTTATTGTTGACTATTTTAAGTGAAAAGCGGGCGTAAAACGGTTACCTCAGCATTAATTAACCGATGTTTACACAATATACGCGCCAACTCTAGTGATTTGAATTATAGATTTTTGGCATTGAAAGTTACTACAGTGTAATCTCTTGAACGGACAACCCTCTAGAAGCTTTATTCAATTCTTTACTGGTGTTATCAATATAACGTGTTACCAGATCCTTATGCGCTCCGCCATCAATAAGGGTTGCAGTGTAAAGCGCTCGTTTGTTTTTTTCCTCTGGTTTAATAAAACCTTTGCCAAGATTTATACCACCGTATATAGTCAGAAAAAGTCTATCATGTATCTCGTTATCGTTATCGTTCTGTGAAAATAAATATATTATAAGTTTTTTGTTTTTGGGAATATGATATTTATATATTGTGTCGAGTTGAGTCTCAAACTTTTCTAGAGTAACTCCTTTGTTTTTATGCTTTCCATAATCAAAAGACTCTAACACCTCGCTCCTCTTGACAAAAATCTGGATTGCATAGCATTTGCTGTTGGCTGTTTCTTCAAACAACCTCTTTATAAAACTACTACTCCAGTCATCAGATGGGTTAAAGTAAGGATCAACTATATTGGCGGAGGGGCTTATTTTTAGTAAAGCACTAGTCATTTTTATATAGGAAGCAATACTTCGATGATAGTTTAAACTTCTTTGCCTACTTTCTTTAAAGTCATCAGACATCTCGACCCATTTTTTAAAAGGATGAGAATCATCAAATGCATCGCCTATGACATCGGCAAACTGTTCGCTATTTTTCTCTAAAATTCGGCTAACATTATATGTCCATGAATGATTCCTATCAAAATTAAGCTTTGGATTATCTATTAGCATGGTTTTACTTATTATCAGTCTCAGTTGCTTTGCTTTTTCTTTCTGTATAACCGTTAATTCAGTTTCAAAATGCTCAAAATGTTTTTCTAATAAAGTTGCCCAATCATTTGGATAGTTTGAAATGTATCTACCTTGATATGGTCCGAATTCATACACTAAGTCTTTAAACTCATCAAAGTTATAAAAAAAACTCGGACAAACTGCATGTATATCATTCACCAAAAAGATCCTTATATCTTTCCTCGAAGAACCCACGAGGCCAAGTATTATAAAAGTCTCCCAGTGGCGTAACAAGCATCTTTCTTATTTCAACGCCGCCTTCTATGAGGGGATTAAAATAAAATATAGCAACATCATCAGGAAAAATATCTGTAGACTTTCTGCTACTGTAATTCTCTTGAAACCATTCAAAATGATCGGACTCGCCATCTAATTGCCTGTTGAGCTCAGTTTCCTTAATTCTTCTCAAAAGTCGGAGTAATAAATGCTCACTGTGTGTCTCAATAATGGTTTGCCACATTCCAGGCAATTCGTAATCATTATGCCTATCAATAATAGCGTCTGTTAAAGATGCCTGCAAAGCAGGGTGTAGATGTAACTCAGGTTGCTGTATTTGAGAGATTTCATATCCTGAAATGCTTACTAATACAGGCAACACAAAAGCGATTCCACTACCAACATCCTCAAACTCAAGCCTTCTATTATCTGAGTCAAAGAGATATAACTTAACCATTACTGGCGATAATAATATATCTTCAACTTGGCTAGTGATATTACTGTTATTTAAGTCAAACAAAAACTTTATATCTGCATCAACACGATAGCCCTTTTCTGCAAAAAGATAATCACTAAGGTATTTATTAATAGTATCAAACTGCGCAGCATCTTCTAATGCTAGATCCCCTAATTGTTTACCGACATCATAGATCGCATGACTAAATCTGTTATGGATAATTTTTGCTTTTGCTAGATTAGCTAATAACTTCAGGTGAATGTCTTTATGGTTTATTTTTTCATACAGAAATGTGCTTATTGAGTCTTGAGAGAGTGCGTACTCATCAATATGGTTGTCAGAATAAAATCGCCCCAAATCGACACCTTTGACAAATGCATGCGTTTCTACAGGTGTTGGGATGCTCCGTGAAGCAGAAACTAAAGGAGAAGCCTCATTAAGAATAACGACTAAGATATTACCAAAGTAACGCAGTATTTCCCTAGCAAGTTCCAAAAGTGAGTATAGCTCTTCATCTTCAGGATTAATCTTCCAACTATAATCATATCTTTTTTGCCAATAACGTCCTTCAACATCAAAGCCCATATCTAAAGTGTTTAGGCTACCGCTTCTAAAAAAGTAATCAGATGATCTTTCAAATTTAAAATCGTCTAAAGAATCAGAAAGCGTAGAATGAGTAAGTTCATCAGAATAACGCCTATTATCTTCTTGAGACATTATTTCAGGTAAATTAGGAGGCTTAGAGGGCATATCAAAGTTTTCATATACTTTCAGTTCACGGTCGCTGATTTGAATTATTGGCTTTTTATCCGCATATATTGAAATATTTTTCACTACACCACCGTTTGTGCAAAATTCAAATTTAATTTGCTTCCCATCATGAAGTATTTTATCTTCTGTTGGTTCAATATAATTATATTCAAGCGAAGGGTAATCGGTCAGTTTATAATATTGGCTATCTTTGTACTTGCTACTCGGAGCCATTACTTCAATAGCAATTCTTGCAAAAGCTGCATTTGCATCACGATTTTTTGATAGGTGTTTCCATTTTCGAGCTTTTAAATAAAAAGCAGATTCACTGTAATCTTCAAATGCATTAGAAGTTGTAGACCAAAACTCTTTTGCAAGGTCTAAAGCGTCAAATACCGCACTTTTCCCAGCACTGTTAGGGCCATATAAAAGGGTAATTGCAGAAAAGTCTAATCGAACAGGCTTAATAAAACATTGAAAGCCTTCCATTTCCAGCGATTGTAAATATATAGGCCTAGGATTATTGATGGACATAATTTTCCCGATAAAAGCGTTATTAAAATTATCCAATGAGCTAAATTTTGGTTAATAACATTCTAAACGCTAAATAATAGAAACATGCCAGTAGATGCTAATTTGTTTCTAATAAAATATCAGATTGTTTTTCTCATGCACTTCCTAACTAATCAATCCATCTCGTTTATTTTTCTGAGCTCATTAAGCTTTATAGCATTAATTTTTTGACATTTACTCAGCATTGCCCAACTAGCGATATAAAATGCACTGGAAATTGACCCACGTAAGAGTGATATTAATCTGCTTTAATTATGAGCAGGCGAATGGCGTGAACGTTTGTTTAATTTAAATATAATATATTGAAGCCATAAAAGACCTTCTAGATTTAAGTGGTATTTGAATTGGCGTTATAAAAGCATGTTGTGCAGACAGTTAGCTTACCATCTTTAGTCACAATAGTATGAGTATTACATTGAGCTGACGCCGATATTGGTAATACTACTAATACGATTATTAGTATAAATTGTTTCATTTAGCTGCTCCAATTTACAAACTAAAAAAATAATTGCTAAATTTAAAGAGTATCCATTCCTAATAAGCTCATTTTATGAGCTAGATATGAACTCATACTCTGTAAATAAACTTATGATGGTTATTAAACATTCTCTAAAATAGTTTAATAGATATATGATTTTAAAGTAGTAGCACAACAATATGACTAAAACACTCTATGCACTTTTATTTTTTATATTCATTACAAACGCTCATGCGGACTATCAGCCGGCTTATAGCATTTATGATTACTCTGAAAAAATAACGGTTAATAAAGATGCATCTTATACATCGATTATTGAAGAAACTATTGTAATAGAGACGCAGCGTGGTATAGATGAAGATAGCGAAACTTCAATTGTTTATAACAGTGAACTTGCAACAGGTAGGATTTTAGAGGCTTATACCTTGCAACCTAACGGTAAAAAGATATTGGTGACCGACAATGAAATAAAGGTGAAAGATGATAGAGGCAGTACAGATAAAATTGCCCAAGACAAAAAACGTATTACGATCATTTATCCTGAAGTTAAGATTGGTAGTAAGCTTTATTATAAATATGAATACAACCAGCATACCCCGGATCTTAATAATGCTTTTTTTACTTCTAACTTTTTTTCACCACATTATCGTTACAAAAAATATGAAATAGCGCTGGCTGTTCATAAAGATTTGCCGATATATGTGGATACAAAAGGTATGTCAGGTGGCAAGATTAAAAGTGATGATGCGTATGAACGTTTTGTTTATCATTTCAGTCAGGCTAATGCGTTGCCAACAGAGCCTTATCAAATTGATTATGATGATTTTGTACCTTATTTTATGGCATCTACTTTTTAGGATCAAATAGCCTTCGGCAATGCTTATCAGCGGGAGGTGCAAGATAAGGCTACGATTACGCCAGCTATACAGTCGCTAGCAGATCAAATTACAGACGGCTTGACAGCGGAGGTAGATATCGCAAAAGCCCTATATTATTGGGTGAGTAATAATATTCGTTATGGGGCAATTTATCTAGCAAATGGTGGTTTAGTCCCACACTATGCTGTGGATATTCTTGATAATCTTTATGGTGATTGTAAAGATCATGTTGTATTACTTGAGGCCTTATTAAAATCCAAAGGCATCGCTAGCAGTCATGCATTAATCAATTCTGGTGATGCGTATAGTTTACCTACACTCGGTGGTATTGCACCATTCAATCATGTCATTACCTATATTCCAAGTTTGGATATTTTTCTTGATTCAACCGCGCAGTATGCGCCTTATGGCACTTTACCTAAGACCGTAATGGACAAGCCTGTTTTGTTAACTGCGCTGCAGAAGTTAGGGCGTACACCAAGGAAAAAATCTGCTAATCATGGTGTTATCAATACCATTAATATTATTGTGAATGCAGACGGCTCAATGGTTGGCTCTAGCACAACTATTCCGTTTGGTACTGCTGAAGTTTACTTTAGGAGTGTTGCTATTAGTGAACAGGACAAAAATACAGTAGCGGTTATTGGTCATCGTTTAGCGATTGCTGATGTATCAGGTGATGGCGAGATAATAACAACTGATCCGTTAGATATGAGTGTTCCTTTTAAAGAAACAACTACATTTATGTTAAATCCCATTACAAACATGCCAGGGCCTAGTGCCACTAAAATTCCACACGGCTTATCTTTAAGTCAAGTCGCCATGATTAAAAATATTAAACCATTATCAAAACTGAATTTCCCCAGTTACTGCGACAATGGAACGTATGAAGATCGCTATCATATTTCTTTTCCGGATAATATCACCATTAAGAAGCTGCCAAAAAGTGTGGCGTTGATAACTAGCAATCTTCAATATCAAGCAATTTATAAGCAGGATAATAATAAAGTAACAGTAATCAGACGTTATGTAGAGAATTACCCTACTACTGTTTGCGGTAACGCTGAGAATGAAGAAGCTAAAGCAATCTATGATGTGATGCAGCGCGACTTTAGAAGTTATGTATTGTTTGATTAATAAAGGATAAGTAGATGATTAAGTCCTTGCTGGTATTGTTCTTATTTCTATTGACTAGCCATGCTAGTGCAAATGAACTGGTTGGTCGTGTGGTTGGTGTTGCTGATGGGGATACAATCACAGTATTAGATGCAAGCAACACAAAACATAAGATTCGTTTATCTGGTATTGATGCACCGGAGAAACGTCAAGCTTTTGGTACTGTGTCAAAACAATACCTCGTAAATATGGTTTTTAATAAATCGGTTGTAGTGGACTGGCAAAAAAATGATCGTTATGGCCGCATCATAGGCAAGGTTTTAGTTGACGAAGTTGATGTTAACCTTGAACAAATTAAAGCAGGTATGGCTTGGTTTTATCGGCAATATCAAAAACAACAACCAATTCAAGATCAAGCTGATTATGCAACAGCTGAGCAAGAAGCCAAAGCCAATAAAGTAGGTTTATGGGTTGATGAAGCGCCAATTGCGCCATGGGATTTTAGGCGTGCTAAAAGAAATACACGTCCTTAGGTTTTAAGCACTACATGGCTTTGGGCTTAAAACGATTAACGGCATAGCCCGCTTTGTAATTTTGCATATTAGAGAAAGATGAGCATACGATGAAATATATTATGAAAGCATTATTTGCAATGATGCTGATTTTTGGATTGGTCAACATTTCAGCTGCTGCTTGCAGGATGTCTCAGGTTTGCGATGAATATGGAAATAATTGTAGTGCCCAAGACATCTGTGACAGCGTACTTGATTTACCATCTGTAGAAATTGCTCCGCTAAGACCTCTGCCATCAATGGAATTAAAACCACTTCCATCTTTAGAATTGCCACCACTTGGCACATCAAAATGTGAGTAAATGCAGGTAAACGGTGTTTGGCAAAATGTTTGTAGCTAGCTCACAGAAATAATTTATCAAGCATATATATTAACTATCATTGCTAGCTATTCATCGATGTGACGCTTTTTGAATTACAGATATATTACACTCTAAGAAGAAACTACCAGACCAACTTTATTAAACAAGGAACAATACCCACCGTTACTTAAGTAACGGTTCATGCTTCTAGTTCAAACAAAAACTAGTCTAAAAGCGCTGATCAGATCAAAGCTGCTATCTATGCAGCTTATATTATTAACCCGCGCTAGTGCGTTAAATTGTCATATCTGTATTTGTTTGAACTATTAGGTCATGCTCAAGAACTAGCCACTAAATGGTTATGAACTTATAATAATTTAATGGTTTTTCAACTTCGAGTTGCGCACTCACAAGAAGCTTAATTGGGCGTAATTTAAACACTACTTTAGTTGAGATTAATAATGGGGGTATTACATAAGAGCAAGATTATTCCAGCCATTAAGTCAAACTGAGACAAAAATTAGTGATAGATAATAGTTTTGAATTAATATCTTTAAATAACTAATATAAACAAAACACAAACCACTTAAAACCCCTAAAAGTATAAATTTAAGGAGTATTTAGATGTCTGACATCGAACAACGTGTTAAAAAAATTGTTGCTAAACAATTTGGTGCAGACGAAGCTGATGTAAAAAACGCATCATCCTTTGTAGATGACTTAGGTGCTGGCCCACTCGACACTGTAGAACTCGTAATGGCTCTGGAAGAAGAATTTGATTGTGAAATTCGTGATGAAGAAGCTGAAAAAATCACTACCGTACAATTAGCGATTGATTACTTTAAAAACTTAAAAATTGATAAAGAAGTTGAGATGGAAACGCTCATGCAACCTTTACCCAATCTAAATCGCGCTATTAATTCAACAACGACGGATAAACAAGCTGCAATCGCTCTAGCTATCGCCCAAGCCAAAGAGCAAAAACTTACAACAGCAGCCAATGTGACTGAAGAGAGAGTTGATAAGTTTCTACCAAAAGTATTTTTTGAAGATATAAGACTTCACAACGGCGATATTCATACTAGATTCAAGTCAGATTTATTTTATTTTGTATCTATTATTTCATTTATTTCAGGATGTATTTTGGTTCTTAACGATAGAAACTTTGGCGCTTTTTTAGTACTAACTGCCTCACCATTTTTTTTACTATATCCTTTAGTCAGGTTTTTGTTTGGTGGCAAGGGTGGATTATTACCTGCTGCGGTAACGTTTGTGGCACAGGAAGTAATAAAAACTAAAATAAAGAATAGTCTAGACAAACATAACAAAAGAAACTGATAGTGGTAGTTTATGAATGTAGCAAGTGATAAATTGGTGTGTGGCAAGTCCCTAGATATCTATACAACTTATAGGTTCTCATAATACTCTTTTTCAAACTTCACTGGCGAAATGCCATTACTGTTACTATGTCGCTTTTGAGATTGAAATGATTGCTAAAGAAAACGTTAATTCTTTTGACAGTCCATTTCAGAAAAATCGGGATTCCCGACTTTTCTAACTTGTCGCGAATTTCGACTAGTTAGATTAAACCAACACCTTTAGCAAACGCTAGGCTGTCTAAAAGCGCTGATCAGATCAAAGCTGCTGTCTATGTAGCAGCTTTGCTTTTATTGCTTGCTAAGGCGTTTGAATCAAATCAAAGTTAGTTGCGATGAAGATAGGTTTATTTGGCCCTGACTTCAAACAATGATTGGTTTTTAGCGTCCATTCTTCATTGATGTCCTGCGCTGGATCATTGATCGAAATGTATAGCTCCTGACTTATAGGCAAATAGATACACACCCCATCAACAGGCGTTTTTAATTTAGCCGCTGGGTCGTAGTGTTGGATCCAAGAAGCTAATGCTTCTGGCGCTTCATTGATTTGTGCTCTAGCTAATCTCTTGGTCCAAGTTAATTGCCCATCACTCTTTGCATTAACTTCCCAACGACCATATTCAAATAGATCAATCAGGTATTTTGAATAGGGATTACGAAGCTCAACTGATCCGTTATAGATCGCTCTATAAAAAAGTCCTTTTCCATAAGTAGCGCCAAATTTCTCATTCATAAATCCTCGTACAACAATGTCTTTTTGTTTCATTTCTCGTTTCTCCAATTTTTTAAGTTGCGCTAGTCGCTTAGTTGCCTTGAGTAGATGTTGCTGAAGAAGAAAAAAGAGAGTCACTGTTGACTGTTGCTGTTTTAGTTGCTGCTCATGAGTGAAGTCAGATCTTCCCATTTGCGCAACTAGTTACAAGCAAACTCTTTTGTAACAGTAACAGTTAACAGCAACCCCTTTTTCTTTCTTCTAGCGACATAACTCAACGCTGTAACAAAGCAACTCGCAAAAATATTTATCTCTTTAAAACTGAAAGTAGAATTTTTTTGTGGATTTTGAGGGGTTTTATTGGGGTCAATTTAACCAAAATGTCATTATCAGCCAGATTTCGGTTGTCCATCAGCTCAAGAGAACATAAATTAATCCTAAACAACGGAGGATTAATTATGGGTTTAGATATGTATTTAATGGCTGAGAAATATGTTTATGATGAAGAACACGCAGCACTCAGTAGTGCACTAGCAAAGGCAGGTTTTAATTATAAAAATAAGTCTGTTCGAAGTATTAGCATAGAAATCATGACTTGGCGGAAAGCCAATCAAATCCATCGATGGTTTGTAGAGCATGTGCAAAAAGGCGACGATGACTGCAAACGATATTACGTGAGCTTAGAAAAGATAAAGCTTCTTGTTGAAATTTGTAAAACTGTTTTAGTTGAACGCACTCAAGTTAGTCTGTTATTGCCTACCCGAGAAGGCTTTTTCTTTGGCAGTTATGAATATGACGATATGTATTTTGAGGATGTTACAGAAACATTGGAATGTCTTGCGCCTGTAATCAACGATAAATCTTGGCAAAACTGGGACTTTTATTATCAATCATCATGGTAATGACAGATTTCGGTTGTCCATCTTGGTGAAGTGACATTAACTTTATGTGTGCCCATTAACCAAAAGGAGAAAACAAATGAGCACATTAAATACGTTGAAGTTAGTTACAGCAGTTAAACCAAAACAAATGCCAGATGCAGTGAAACGTCGTTACAAGCTGGGCAATAAGTTATGGGAACAAATCCAGCTAGCTCGAAGCCAGTTTTTAAATGAACCCTTCAATATTACTAAGATGAAGACTGTCAAAAATATTGACACTGGCGCTAGCGAGACTGTTTCTGTGAATAAACGTATACGCCCTTGGTGGTTTAACAGTGACACGGGATCATTATGCTTTTCAATTAAATATGGCACTAAAACAATTGAGCTTGCCAAAGGCAAACCCAGCATTGAAGTTACTACTAAAGAAGAACTGATAAGTACATTAGAGCTAGTGAAGCTAGCAGTTGAAGCTGGTGAACTAGATCAACAGATTGATCAAGCCAGTGGCGCACTTCGTAGCAACTTTAAGAAATAAGGGGGAATTAAGATGAATTTGAACACTTATGAATGCTGGGTAAAAGTACCCATTAGTAAGACCAGTACACAATCAACTAAGGTCCGAGTGCAAGCCATGAATGCGCTAGCGGCACGCGGTCAATTAAATGCCCAATATGGAATTGCTAACGTTATCAGTTTGCCGATGCAGGTAAAATCTTAAGTAACACTAGCGCATGATAAATAATAGAAACACTAAGGATTCTTTACCATGCGCTATCATGAATTTGCAGAAGCAGCCATCAAACCTCTAAAGCCAGGTCAGGCTCGTATTAAATCAATGCAGGATCAAGCCAAGCGAGCACAAAAGGCTGTTAAAGCTGAAAAGGCTAGGCAGAAGATTCAAACTGGGCAACAACAGCTGGCTAAACTTAATTAGACTCTTTCAAAATTACTGCTTGCCTTTGCTCGTATACATCCTGACTAATTAGACCATCATCTTTCAATTTCTTGAGCTCTTGCAATCTTGTTGTTGGCGAATTATCTGTTTGATTTTGTTTTGTTGACGCATTAAAACCTCCTGTCATTGGGTTCTGAGTTTGAGGAGAGTTTTCGCGCTTAGTACCAATCGTAACGTTTGAACCCATCATAACTTGAATAAAAGTAGGATATTCATAAGCTGAGCCAGTATTGTGATCGATGATTGCACCAATACCACCACCTAATAAAATATTGCCAAACATTGACCCTTTGGTATTTGAGACAACGCCTGCACGACCATTTTCAAAACCTTCTTTTCTGCAAGTAACAGTTAGATCATCGTTTGAACGGCTGATCATAATAGTGCCAGGAGTTGTCACGAAGTAGGTGCCGCGTTTGTTAATAAGGTCACATTGAGCTTCTTTTACTTCCTTGCCATCAGGAGCTCTTGTTTGGATGGATATATTCTGTGTTGATGAGCCAGTAACTGAAGCGCAACCTGTTAATGCTAATAAACTAATTGATATTAATAATGATTGAAGTTTCATACGACTTTTCCTATTTTGATAAGTCGTCATTGTTATGAAGTTGCTATCTCACAGAGTGAGCTATCAAACTTAATTATGATTTTCTATTAACAACTTCGCTTCTTTAACTACTTCATTTACTAGTTCAATAGGCTCAAGCACCTTAACGTCTGCACCATATCTTAAAATATCCATACACAACTCACGCATATTGCTAAAGGGCACTTTTAATTCATAAGAACCATTATCTAAAAGTACACCTATCTGTTTTGGATGCCAGATTTCTTTTGCCACCCACTTGGCGCGTTCAGGCGTAAATCGCAATACTGCCCATTGAATATCTTTACCTGCAAAAATACCATAGCCACTACCAAGTTCAGCATTCAATTCATCTTCATCAATATCGTCAGATTTTACTTTTAATATTTCTGCTGTTTTTATAGCGTCTAATGAAAAGCTTCTCAGTGCATTTTTGAGATGACACCAACCATCTAGATACCAATTATCTCTGTAGTAAATTAGTCTTTGTGGTGAAATTTCACGCTGCGTGTTTTCATCTTTACTTCGCGATTGATATTTAATTATCAGGCGTTTTCTCTGAATTAAAGCTGATCCAATTTCTTGAAAGTAATCGAGATCAAATTTCCTAGCACCCATCTTTTCAATTCGAATGCGTTTTTGGATTTCTTCATATGAATTTTCTGAGTCATCTAGCATCGCAAGTAAACGAGATTGCAGTGGCTTTATGTGATTACTTAAAAGCCCTTCGCTATCTAAGCTTGCAAGTAAATGCTGCATAGTCAGCAAAGCGTAGATTTCTTCTGGGCTGAACCAAAGTCCTGGCAATGCGTAACTCTCTGATGTGCTCTCAAACCGATAACCATTTAGTTCTTTGTCGTAGATAATTGGCGCATTTAATCGGTCGCGCATATAAGCCAAGTCACGCTTAAGCGTCGCTGGAGAGACTTCTAAACGATCAATTAAGGTTTGGAATGACACAGCCTTTTTGTCATTGAGTAATTGATCAATGCGATAGATACGTTCGTTATTGCTCATAAGTCCTTAAGTATAGACATGTCCAATTATTATTATGAGGTCGTGCAGGCTCATATATTGAGCTATTAATATTTTAACCTAGCTCATTATATGAGCTTATCAGGGATGGATACTCTTAAATGGCAATTATTTTTTCAGTTTGTAAATTGGAGAATCTAAATGAAACAATTTATAGTAGCAATCGTATTAGTAGTATCATCAATGGCAGCGTCAGCTCAATGTAATACTCATACAATAATGACAGCAGATGGCAGGATGATAATGTGTACTACTTGCTGTTTTAACGGCAATTGCAATACCACTTGTTTTTAGAAGGTTTTTGAGAGGTTGATTGCATTTGCACTTAAGTAAAACGAGTTAGGTATATCGGTTGAAAGAGTGAACCCTAAGATGGATATCAGTGAAGCCACCTTTTATAACTTGAAACAGGGATATAGTAGTTTAGTTCTGTTTAAATATCAGGTAAGCTACCAACTGAAATTACCGCTGTTGTTGGTAATTTAATAAAACAATCTAATTGCGATGCAATCGTTAATTCAGCCCATCCTTCAATGCTTGCTGGTTCTGGTGTATGCGGAGTGATACATCGAGCTGCAGGGAAAGAGTTAGAAGCATTTGGTAAGCAGTTTGCACCACTTGCACTTGCTCAAGCTGTTATTACACCAGCCTTTAATCTCAATAACAAATACATCATTCATATTAATGCGCCAAGGTATCATTTAGTAGCAGACCTTTTATTAATGCTTAGATGTGCACTTAATAACGTGATTACATTGGCAGAATAAAATAAAATTGAAAGAATTGCATTGCCAGCAATTGGAACAGGGATTTATGGGTTTCCAAGTTGAGCGAAGGGATTTGATGGCGAAGTTTTTTTATGAATTATTTAAGTTACTCGCTATTTAAATTAACTATACTTAACAAAAGTTTTGTTAGTGATGCATATAAATTGATAGATTTAAAACTCATATGGCTGAAATGAAAGAAATTGCTATGACTAATTCAAAAAATATGGAAAGTGTATCGATTAACGATGACGAAAATAAGACCTCTATGAAGTTTTACTTTGACTCTCTGGAGTCAATTCGAAGAAGGTTGCTAGATCTTACAAGTAGAAATGGACTGCTAAATTATAAGCATCCAAAAGCTAAATGCGTTAGATTAATCGATGAGCTGCCGAATCAAATTTATGATGTTTTGTCAAAAGAAGAGACGTTTACTTTTATTCCTGTACCTGAGCCAACCGAAGATGAATTAATTGAAGCTGGACTGCTAAAATATGAGGATGAAAAAAAAGAAAGAAAAATTCAAGAGTATCCAACTGCAGAGCAATGGGCAAAACGTTTAGGTTTTATTACATCTTATGAACTACCCAATGTATATGATGAAGAAACAAAGCATCAAGATACAAATTTACAGACACTTTTTTACGCCCCTGAACTGGAGTCAAGACTTAGAAACATCAGAAATATTGCAGAAGGATCAATTGAAGAAACTGGGGTAAATGTTCTTTATTTAAACATAGGCTTTCTTGAATGGTATGAAAGTCCTATATCTGACACTGCAAGACTCGCGCCACTTTTTACATTGCCTGTTCAATTAGAGCGAGGTAATTTGGATAAAAAATCAGGTGTTTACAGGTACACAATTAAGCTCAAAGACGATAGCTTAATAAGTAATATAACTTTGCGAGAGATGCTTGCAAATGATTTCAATTTGGCATTGCCGCCTATTGAAGATGACTTAGTTCCTGAAGAATACTTTAAATTAATACAAAATACTGTTCTTAAGCATCAGCCACGTTGGAAAATAAAAAAACAAGCGTCGTTGGTTCTTCTAAACTTCGCCAAGCAGTCAATGTATCAAGACCTTGATCCTTCGAATTGGCCAGAAAATTTCAATATTAGTGACCACCCTTTAATCAAGCGCTTTTTCTCTCAAGATCAGGGAGATCCAAAGGAAGGGAATCTGTCTTACGAGTCAGAACATTACATTGATGAATTGGAAAATATCCATGAGCAATATCCCTTAATTTATGATGCCGACAGTTCACAACATAGTGCAATTGTTGATGTGGTTGAAGGTAAAAGTTTAGTAATTGAAGGCCCTCCAGGCTCAGGAAAGTCTCAAACTATTACTAACATAATCGCAGCATCTATAGCTAATGGAAAAAAAGTACTATTCGTTGCAGAGAAAATGGCAGCTTTGAATGTCGTAAAAGATCGTCTTGATAAAGCGGAGCTTGGAGATTTTTGTCTTGAGCTTCACAGCCATAAAACCAACAAACAGAAAATCTTAAATGATCTTAATACCAGACTTCATAAACAAAATTTTTTTCAAGATCCTAAAGAGTTAGACGCTAGTATATCTAGGTATGAAGACTTAAAAGATCGACTCAATAAGTACGCATATAAAATTAATAGCAAATGGAAAAATACTGAGTTAACAATTCACGAAATTTTGAATAGATATACCCGCCTATATGACAAATACAGAATAAACCCTGAAGAGATTGCAATTGATGGTTTGAATGGGGAGACTCTAACTTTACTTAAACAGAATGAATTAAACGATTTCGCTAATATGCTTGATAGCATTTATGCACAGGTATCTGCACAAACATCAGATGGAAAAATCGAGACTCATTATTGGTTCGGAGTTGGTAGCACAAATTTAAATTCACATCAATCTGAGGAAGTTTTAAATGCTCTGGTTTTGTGGCAAAAAAATTTACAGTTACTGCAAGATGATTGGATCCATACTTTTGAAGAAATCCCTAGTTTGGATGAAATATCTGTTTATTTGAATTGTATTTCAGAACTTCCGGAGCCGATTGGTTGTGAAGAACTAGGTAAGTTAAGCTTTTATCAAGAAAATCAACAAGAAATAAAAGACTGGCTGGATCTTTACTCCAAATCTTATACATTTATTTCAATTTTAAGAACGAAAGTCTTTGACGATTTTATCTTGAAAGAAGACACTGCAAAAATTCTTGAGAATATTATTAAGCTTTTCTCATCTCTAAATGCACCTTACTCAAGGTCTATAGGAATGCTAATTCAAGATAAGAAAGAAGCGGCTAATTTTTGCGCTCTAATAGCTTTAATCAATAAAAAGTTAGATAGTTTTAAATTAAATTTACCTGATTCTTTTTCTCTTTTATTAACAGCATCTTCAAAATCATTAAATGAGATTGATAAGGTATGTAAGTTTATTGATCAATTGCCCGCAGAACTATGGAAATTTAAAGGTGAAGTATTTGATGATAGTGATTTAGATAGTGTAATTCCTAAAATATCTGCTTATACAAATAAGATCACTGAGATTCACAATAAGTTAAATAATGATGTCAATTTTGATTTATTGCCACAAACTAGTGAGCTAATAAGACTAAACACAATATTTAATAACGGCGGAATATTTAAATGGTTTTCGTCAGAATGGCGAAATGCAAGAAAAGCTTTATTTGCATTATCTAAAAAACTAGCAAATAAGTTTCAGTTCTTCGATTTTGTGCCTGAGCTAATAGTTTTTTCAGAGCAATCAGATCTTTTATCTAAGATTAAGGATGAGAACCCTAAATTAACACATTTAATAAACGGAGTTGATACGAATGCAAATGCGATAGCATTACTTAGAAAGTGGTATCAAGATGTTAGAAGTGAGTTTGGTATTGGTTTTGGTGAAAGAGTCGCATATGCAACTAATTTATTCACTTTAAACAGAGACATTGCATTCGCATTTTCAGAAGCATATCGTCTTGAACTTAAGGAAGATATTGATGATTTTAATAGATTCATCGAGTACTTCAAGTCTAAATATCCGCAGAATGCCCTCAGTAATAGTCCCAATGAACTGTTGCACCTACCCAATAGCTCCATTAGTGTTTTGTTAGAGTCGTTAACTAAGATTTGTGATGAACTTTCCACTATAGTGAGAGACACGAACCAAGACATTAATTGGATTCTTGATCTTGATAAAGGATTGAAAAAATTAAAAACTGACATTGAAGTTTGGAATAACAGTTCATTTACTAAAGATATTAAAATAAACAAAACTAGTCTTATTATTACCTTAGATAGTTATCGAGAGGATTACGTAGCTGCCATACAAAACACATTAAAAATATCTAAAGCTATTGAATTTAGCTCATTTGTTAGAGATAGAATTATTGCAGATCCATCAGCATCAAATTATTTGAAAATTTATGAAGATGGCAAAAGAATTCGCTCGTTAAACGATCAAGCTACTTTTGCGGGTAGCAAATTTTCCGAACTAGCAGATGTTGATTTTGTTAAATGGCAAGTAAACAAAGCAGCAACGATAAAAAGTATATTAGAAAAAAATACAAATGCGCTCAAGAATCCTGCTTGGTTGGTCAGTTGGACTGAATATAACCAACTTAAAAAACGATTGTATCAACAAGGTTTTGAGAAGGTAATCAGTTTGCTTGAGAGGGCTCAGGCAAATAGCCATGATTTAAAGGATATTATTGGACTTACTATCTGTTATCAGCTTGCGAATGAGATCTTTAATGAAAATGAAGATTTAGCTAACTTTACTGGGCTAGAACAAACAGCAATTCAAGAACGCTTTAATGAGTATGACGCTGCAATTATAAAATTACAAAGGCAGAAGATTGCATATAGAGCTTCACGCGAAGAACCGCCAATTGGTATCAATACGGGAAAGATTTCAGAGCATAGCGAAGTCTCACTGATAAAGCATGAAGTTACTAAAAAAACTAGACATATTGCCGTCAGAAAGCTTCTCAAACGCGCAGGAAGTGCCATACAAACTTTAAAGCCATGCTTTATGATGAGCCCAATGTCTGTAGCACAATATTTAGAGCCAGGTAACTTCGATTTTGATTTAGTTATTATGGACGAAGCATCTCAGATTAAGCCTGAAGATGCCTTAGGGGCAATAGCTAGAGGCACAACCTTTGTAGTTGTTGGAGATCCCAAACAACTCCCGCCAACAAGCTTCTTCAACAAAATTTTAGAAGACGAGGATGAAGAGGATATGGTTGGCATACAAGACTCAGAGAGTATATTAGAGTCTGTAATGTCAATTTTTAAAACACGAAGATTGAGATGGCACTATCGTTCTAAGCACGAATCTTTGATTGCTTTTTCAAATAAACATTTTTATGACTCTGACTTAGTGCTTTTCCCATCGCCGTTCAAGGCATCAGATGAGTTTGGTGTAAAACTTCATAAAGTTCCAAGAGGCAGATTCAATAATCGAAGGAATATTGAAGAGGCCCAAGAGGTGGTTAGGTGCGCTGTTAAGCATCTTTTGGATAATCCTAATGAGTCTATTGGGATAGTTGCTATGAATGCTGAGCAACGAGATGAAATAGAGAGACAACTTGATCAGCTCAGTAAAGATCAGCCTGCGATAGCTGAAGCGATCGAAATTAACAAAGAGTCATCAGATCCTATTTTCATTAAAAACTTGGAAAATGTTCAAGGTGATGAAAGAGATGTCATATATATTTCCATGACATATGGACCAGAACAAATTGGCGGCAAAACAATGCAGCGTTTTGGTCCTATTAATTCTGATGTTGGCTGGAGAAGATTGAATGTTCTATTTACGCGCTCGAAGAAAAGAATGCATATATTCACTTCAATGGCATCTTGGGACGTTGTGTCTGATACCAACCGTGGCGTTAGATCACTAAGGGCATTCCTGGAATATGCTGAAAAAGGGCATCTTCACAACACAGTTGTAACTAACAAAGCCCCAGATAGTGATTTTGAATTATCTGTTATGAAAATATTAGGAGACAACGGATTTAATTGTGAGCCTCAACTTGGTGTTGCTGGCTTCTTTTTGGATTTAGCTGTACGGGATCCAGGCAATCCTGGCCGCTTCTTAATGGGGATTGAATGTGATGGTGCAACCTATCATTCAGCAAAATCCGCAAGGGACAGGGACCATTTAAGACAAGAGATCTTAGAAGGTTTAGGTTGGACAATTAAAAGAATTTGGTCAACTGATTGGTTCAGGAATCCAGAGGTACAAATTAAACCTATATTGAATGAGCTTAATCAATTAAGAACATATCAAGCCATTCCTAACGAAGAGGTTACTAAGGACATTTCTCCAGAGCAAGAAGCTTTAGGCTTTGAGAATGAATTAATAGTTGATGAAATAGTATCTGTAAACGAACCAGTATTAGAAGAAGATATTGGAATAAAAGAGCGACTAATAAGGTTTGACGATGAAGTAATTAAAACAGAGTTTCCTAAAACAGAAGCAGGTAAAAGGTTGTTAAGGCCAGAAATGTTGGAGGCCCTTTTAGAGCACTTGCCCACATCTAAAGCAGAATTTCAAGAGTTTGTACCAGCCTACCTCAGAACTGGTACAGTTACCTATGAAGCAAAATTTTTAGATGATGTTCTCTCGCTTATAGCTGATTACGCATAAGAGTTAAAAATATTAAAATAATCGTAATATACTCAGAAAGATATACCCTTGAATGCTGTAGAAATTGAAGAAGCAATTAGTAATCTTGCAGAACAGCCATTCGATGCTGAGGCATTCCCTTATGCATTTCTAGAAGCATTCGGCAATAAAGAAGCTGTAATCAAACGCCTTAAAAGTAGCAATGAATCAGATGTCGATGGTGGTGTTCTTCAGCGTAATAACATTCACATTGCAGTATGCCCAGCAGGACAAGTCAATCAAACGCTCAATAAGCTTAGGCTAAGTCCCGCCACGGCAAAATCAAAAGCTAAATTTATATTAGCGACGGACGGAGTAGATTTCGAGGCTGAAGATCTAACCTCTGATGACTCCCCAATTGTATGCAAGTACGAAGACTTCCCAAATCATTTCGGTTTATTTTTAGCATTGGCTGGAATCAGCACTGTTAAACAAATCCGTGAGAGCTCGTTCGATATTCGAGCTACAAGCCGTCTAAATCGTTTGTATGTAGAGTTATTACAAACCAATCCAGAATGGGGCACAGCAGAGCGTCGTCATGACATGAACCATTTCATGGGTCGCTTGATTTTCTGCTTCTTTGCAGAAGATACCGATATTTTTAATGGTAGGGATTTGTTCACTGGCACCATAGAGCAAATGAGTGCTAAAGACGCTTCTGACACGCATGAAATCATCAGCGAAATTTTCAGAGCAATGAATACCAAGGTCGCAGACAGGCAAACTGCAGGCATTAAACGCTGGGCTGAAGGTTTCCCCTATGTAAACGGCGGCCTGTTCTCAGGCAGCACAGAAACGCCACGCTTTAGCAAAATTGCTCGCTCCTACTTACTCCATGTTGGTCAGTTAGATTGGACACGGATTAATCCTGATATTTTTGGATCAATGATTCAAGCAGTGGCTGATGATGAAGAGCGTGGTGCATTAGGTATGCATTACACCTCTGTACCAAATATTCTTAAAGTACTTAACCCACTTTTTTTAGATGATTTAAGAGCAGAGCTTGAAGAAGCAAAAGACAATCCAAGAAAATTATTAAACCTTAAAAAACGAATGGCACGCATAAGAGTGTTTGACCCTGCATGCGGCTCAGGAAATTTTTTGGTGATCGCTTATAAACAGATGCGAGAGATTGAAGCTGAAATTAACAAGCTTCGAGCTGAATCACATCTTGGATCGGAAATTCCGCTTACTAATTTTAGAGGGATTGAATTAAGAGACTTCTCTGCTGAAGTAGCTCGCTTAGCGTTGATTATTGCTGAATATCAGTGCGATGTTCTATATCGAGGGCAAAAAGAAGCGTTGGCAGAATTCTTGCCTTTAGATTCTCAGAACTGGATTACATGTGATAACGCCTTAAGAATCGACTGGTTGAGCGTATGCCCCCCAACAGGAGCCGCCGTTAAACTAATCGGCAATGACCTCTTCAGCACACCGCTAGATCAAGCAGAAATTGATTTCGAAAATGAAGGTGGTGAGACTTATATATGTGGCAATCCCCCATACATTGGCTCTAATGTTAAAGCCCCTAGAGGCGCTTCAAAAGAGCAAAAGGAAAAACTTAAACTCGAAGCAGAAAGTCGAAAATCAGATCTTAAAAAGATATTCGATGGCAAGGTGGATGGATGGGGATCTCTCGATTATGTTGCAGCTTGGTTTGCTAAAGCCGCGGATTATGGAACTAGGACTAATTCTGCTAGTGCTTTCGTATCAACTAATTCAATATGCCAAGGTAGGCAGGTAGCCTCGCTATGGCCACTTATATTTAATTCTGGCCATCAAATATTTTTTGCCCATACGTCTTTCAAATGGACTAACTTAGCAACTCACAATGCAGGTGTAACGGTAGTAATTGTGGGGATATCGAATTCCAAAAAAGCCAGTAAGGATATTTATTATTTAGATGAAAATGGAACTACTTTAGTTAAAACCACAGATTATATAAATGCATATTTGACGCCTGCTCAGAATATAATGATCAAGCAACGAAGTACTCCGCTTAGTGCGCTTTCGGAAATGAATTTTGGAAACATGCCGAATGACAATGGTGGACTCTTGATTTCTCATTTTGAGGCCCTCACCGCAATAAATAATTTCAAGGTTGATAAGACTTTTATTCGTCCTTTTTTTGGTTCAAGTGAGTTCATTAATGGAATTGAAAAAAAATGCATATGGGTTACAAATGATGACTTTGATAGCGCTTCAGAAAATGAATGGTTAGCTGATCGATTTGAAATAGTACGCGCTTCAAGAAATGAGTCAGATAGGCCAAGCACTAATAAACTTGCAGCCTATCCTTATCGTTTTGGTGAAATACGACAACATGGAGAACAAACAACTCTGATTGTTCCTGGAGTAAGTTCCGAAAACCGTGAGTATTTGCCTGTTGGGTACCTTCAAGCAGGAACAATTGTTTCAAACTCTACGTTTTTTATAGAAAATCCTAACATTTGGGATTTAGCAGTTATAGCATCAAAGCTACATATAGTTTGGATATCCACTGTTTGTGGTCAGTTGGAAACTAGATTGCGTTATTCAAATACACTTGGCTGGAATACCTTTCCATTACCTAAATTGACTGAAAAAAACAAAGCAGATCTCACTCGATGTGCTGAAGACATACTCCTGGCGAGAGAAACTCACTTTCCATCTACAATTGCCGATTTGTACGACCCAGAAGACATGCCAGAGAACTTACGTCGCGCCCACGAACGTAATGATGAGACTCTAGAGCGAATCTACATCGGTCGACGCTTTAAAAACGATACTGAGCGCCTTGAAAAACTGTTTGAACTCTTCACGAAAATGACTACTACGATCAATAAAGAGAATTAAATATGAGTGATAATCAATCAATCCCATCAGTATCGGTTAGTTATGCTTCTAATGGCACATCGACTAAGCCTAATGAATTAGGTATGCGAACAATGCAAGAACGTGCCTATGAAAAACGTGGTGAGCAATACTTGCTGATTAAGTCACCGCCTGCCTCAGGTAAAAGCCGTGCATTGATGTTTATTGCGTTAGATAAGTTGAATAACCAAGGTGTTAAAAAGGCAATAATTGTAGTGCCAGAGAAGTCGATTGGATCAAGCTTTAACGATGAGCCGTTGACTAAGTATGGTTTCTATTGGGATTGGAAAGTAGAGCCAAAATGGAATTTATGTAATGCACCAGGTGAAGATGGTGGCAAGGTAAATTCCGTTAAAGCATTCCTAGAGAGTGATGATCAAATTTTGGTATGTACTCACGCTACGATCAGATTCGCTGTAGATAAGTTTGGCGTTGAATTATTCGATGATTGTTTACTTGCTGTAGATGAATTCCATCATGTGAGCGCAAATCCAGAAAACAAATTAGGTGTCCATTTAGGTGACTTTATCACCCGAGGTAAGGTTCATATTGTTGCCATGACAGGTTCTTATTTCCGTGGTGATGCTGAGGCTGTTCTGTCGCCGCAAGATGAAGCTAAATTTGAAACTGTCACCTACACATATTACGAACAATTAAATGGCTACCAATACCTTAAAACGCTGGATATTGGGTATTACTTCTATTCAGGTTCTTACATCGATGAAATTACCGATGTATTAGATTCTCATTTAAAAACGATCATCCATATCCCAAACGTAAATTCTCGTGAAAGCACTAAGCGAGGTAAGACTAACGAAGTTGGTGAGATTTTGGATGCTTTGGGTTCATGGATTGGAAAAGATGAAGCTACTGGCTTTGATATTGTAGAAACAACTGATGGCCGCACATTAAAGATCGCCGATCTTGTAGATGACGGTCCAGACAGGCATTCCAAAGTATTAACTGCCCTGAAAGATCCTGAGCAAAAAAACAATCGCGACCATGTCAATATGATTATTGCACTTGGTATGGCTAAAGAAGGTTTCGACTGGATTTGGTGTGAACATGCTTTGACGATTGGATATCGCTCTAGCTTAACTGAGATTATTCAGATTATTGGCCGCGCAACACGCGATGCAAAAGGTAAGGTTCGTTCTAAATTCACCAACCTTATTGCTGAACCAGATGCGTCTGAACAAAACGTGACTGACGCAGTCAACGATACGTTAAAAGCAATTGCAGCAAGCCTTTTAATGGAACAGGTACTAACGCCTAAATTTAATTTCACGCCTAAAAATCCTCAGTCTGCCCCGATGGATGGTTTTGATTATGGTGGCGATGGCTATAAGCCAAACGGAAACAATGTTGGTTTTAATGAGCAGACTGGGCAGTTTCATATCGAGGTAAAGGGCTTGGTTGAACCAAAAAGCACAGATGCCCAAAGAATTTGTAAAGAGGACTTGAATGAAGTAATCACGTCTTTTGTACAGGATAAAACAACTATAGAGCGTGGTATGTTTGACACTGAAATGGTGCCTGAAGAGCTCACGCAAGTTCGCATGGGTAAGATTGTAAAGGATAGGTATCCTGAGCTAGATGCTGAAGATCAAGAGGCTGTAAGACAGCATGCAATTGCGGCGCTAAACATTACTCAACAAGCAAAAAAGTTTTTGAATGATCCTAGCACTAGTAGCGAAAGCTCTGGTAGCAATTCATTTATCCAAGGCGTTCGGAAGTATGCAATGGACGTTAGAGATTTAGACATTGATTTGATTGATCATATCAACCCATTCAGTGAGGCTTATGCCATTTTAGCCAAAGCAATGAATGAAGAGAGCTTAAAGCAGGTACAAGCGATTATTGCTGGTAAGCGTGTAAATCTCACGATTGAGGAGGCGCGCGAGTATGCGAAGCGTGCATTGAAATTTAAACAGGAACGCGGTCGTTTACCATCCTTGACTGCAGCTGATCCTTGGGAAAAGAAAATGGCTGAAGGTGTTGCTTACTTGGCACGTATGAAAGCAGAGGCTGCTAATGGCTAAAGGCCAGTTTACAGATGAGGATGATGATCTTCTCTCCGAACTTGGCATCGATTTAGAGTCAAAGACGGCAAGCAGTCATACCTCTCGTGAAGAGCGAATTATTGCTGGTTTTGAGGAGATTGAGCGTTTTGTTGAAACGCATGGCAGACTGCCTGGGCACAGCGAAGATAATGACATTTTTGAGCGTATATATGCTGTAAGGCTGGACAAGATAAGAGCATCAGTCGAATGTAGAGATTTACTCACTGCACTCGATAAACAAGGCCTGCTAACTAACGCGACTAGCTTTAAAGAGCATGAAAATAACGATCTAGATGATGATGCCTTATTGGCAGAGCTAGGGGTGAGTGTTGGAAGTACTGACATTACTCAGTTAAAGCATGTTAAGACACGCGCTGAAAAGAGAGCAGCAGAAGAGATCGGACAACGTTCGCTGTGTAATGATTTTCAGAACTTCAAAGAGTTGTTTGCTCAGATTCAGGAGGAATTAAAAGCGGGCGTGCGTAAAACTTTTCGTTTTAAAGAGGATACAAGTATCAATAAAGGTGAATACTTCATCCTGGGGGGGCAGATAGCTTTCATCGCTGAAGTTGGTGAGTTATCGCAAGATGCTTTTAGTAAATGGGATGCAAGACTCAGAATTATTTTCGATAATGGTACCGAGAGCAATATTTTACTTCGGTCACTTCAAAAGGCACTTTATAAAGATGAATCTGGCCGCAGGATTACCGATCCTAATGCTGGACCCTTGTTTGATGACAATGTTGAAGATGACGATATTGGAAGTGGCACAATCTACGTGTTAAGAAGCAAGTCTGAACATCCTGATATTAAACCTCATGCAGCGTTGTTACATAAAATTGGTGTCACCGGTGGGAGTGTTGATAAGCGATTGTTTAATGCCAAGCTAGATCCAACATTCCTAATGGCTGATGTTGAAATTGTAGCCACTTATGAGCTTTACAACATCAACCGCACGAAACTTGAAAATCTTCTGCATCGTTTTTTTGAGTCAGCTAGATTAAATGTACAGATTAATGATCGTTTTGGTATACCAATCTCTCCTAGAGAGTGGTTTTTAGTGCCATTGTTCATTATTGATGAAGTTGTAAACAAGATTAAGGATGGCACTATAAGCAATTATCGATATAACATTAGCTTAGTCAAAATTGAGCAAATATCTTAAACGTATTGATGTTGAAAAGGGTTATAGTTTTGCAGGTAAAGAAAATATGCATTTTCTTTACCTAACCCCATAAATTCATCTAACCAATTGATTATTAATATCTCTTCGCTAGTGTCAAATTCGGTTGTCCTTTGATAAATAAGAAAATAAACTGTATTTAATATTTTCTTTACCTAGGAGCACTATAAATGGCACAAGCAAAAACACTATCTCAAGCAGAGATAGATCAAGTCCTTCGTTACACCAGTAAAAGTCGTTATGCGGCGCGTAATCGCTGTTTAATATTGACCAGCTTTTGGTCTGGCATGCGCGTGGCAGAAATTGCTAACTTAAAGATGCGTGATGTATTAAATGAAGATCACACAATCAAAACAGAGATTCGTCTTTCTGCAGCCCAAACTAAAGGCAATGAGTCTAGAGTTGTATTCATCCCGCAAAAGCTGCGTGATGAATTTGCCAGTTATCTTAAGACTAGAAAAATTTTCAATCCAGATATTCCGTTTTTTCATTCCAGCAATCGACTTGGTTTTTCACCTAATACACTTTGCCAGTGGTTCTTTTGGACTTACAAGCGCGCTGGCCTTAATAATGCCTCTAGCCATTCAGGCCGCAGGTCGTTCATTACATCATTAGCAGTCAAAGGAGTTGGCGTACGTGTGTTAGCTAGTTTGGCAGGTCACAAATCAATTGCTGTAACCCAAAGATATATTGATGTTAATGATGAGATGAAGAGGAATGCTGTTGAATTGATATAACTCATTCCTGAGCAAATACTTCGTCTATCATTAATTTAGGGATTTTTTTACGGCTTTTCTTTTGTCCTTGTGAAGGCGAGATGATCTTCATCGCGTCCTTTCTGGACTTTTTGAAATCCGTGAATTTGCTGTAATCCCATTCATAGCTTGCTTCTAGATCAGCAATTCTCTCGTAGTCAAAATCCTTAGCACTATCAATAGGTGTTTGAGATGGAAACACCCCTCTTGCAGCATGTTCCGCCGTATAAAGCGCTAACTTTAGATTTTTACTTGCCAGCATCGTTAAGTAAGAGCGCACTTCTACATTACTAGATTTCTTCTTGGTGTTTATTCTAATTTCTTTACGACGCTCAGTTGGGTATTCACCCCATCTGACTAATTTCCAAAGTGGCTCTTTCTGCCAATACTTACCAGCCCTCCAAGCCCGCTGATGAACAAGGTCATATCTGTGATGAAGTGAAGCCAATCTAACTTTATTAACCTCAAACACAATCTTATCTTGTTGCCTAGATTGCTTTCTAGATTCAAGCTTAGATAAAAACACTTCAAAGTCTTTGCGGATTTGCAATTCTGTTTTATTCGGATCGACCCCTAACCAAAGCAATTTCTTCTTATTAACGCCAAAAGCCTTATAAGCCCCACCTAACCACCATTCATAAAATTCTAGCTGATAGACACTTCCTAGTTTTCGATAAGTAGCTAAGACCTGCTCAAAGTCATTAGGTAATTCATTTGATGGGATTGTTTCACCCAAAGCAATTAATCGATGTGCTAGCCAATAACTTGGACTTATCTTCAAATAATAAAAAAAATATTCATGCTTGTAATTTGGGAGATCTACAAAATCCTCATATCCAGAACCTAGATTAACGGTTTTTTTATTCATGTTTTTATTATATCAAATACAAACGCAATTATTTCATATCAGTTACTGAACTTAAAAACAAGCCGATGATGCGATCTCAGTTACACCGCTCTTTAACAATTTGCTTGTTCTATTTCTAAAAAGTCGGGATTCCCGACATTTTTAAATTAATCATTTTTTAAGGAGTTAATAATGGATACAACTATTATAGAAAAAGAAGTGGAAATAACTGGTGCTGCACATCTATCGCTAAAGATTGGTGACAACACCAAGCATGAAATTAAGACTGCGTTTGATTATTTGATTACAGAGCGTAAAAATTGGCAAGAGAACGAATATGCGCGAAGCAATCAACGTCTTTATCAGATCTTGCAACAATGTTATGCCATGTATCACGAGATGAAAGGTGTCACTGCTGAAAAATTAGCAATGAAACGTGCCTTTAATTCTTATTGTACAGATACAGGGGTTAACTTTAATGACTCAACACACTTAATGGTCAAGGTAGTGCGTTGTGTTTTTGGAGATGATCGCCGTCGTGTGTCTTCTTACGCTTTATCTCTTCGTATTGCAGACGAACAAAAGATATCAGTTTTAGATATCCCCAAGTTCTTCTCTGATGCAGGTGGATTTGAGGAAGTGCGTCGTAATGTAGTTAATAAAGCTACTAAAGCTGATAAAAAAGCACAAGGCTTAGGCTTGATGAATACAGCTAGCCTCGCTGCTGTTTCGGGTGATGCACTGAATGCTGTATTTGATGAAGCTAATTATGACGGCGCAGTCTTGCTGATGGCAACACGTGAACCTGATGGCAACTTTCAAATTAAGTATGTCATTCAGCAAGGCGGCATTGTAGCCACTGCACTCACACATCTTGTTACTTTAACAAAAGATAAACAAGAGAAAGTAAATGCAGAGACTAAAGCAGCCAACGATGAGTCGATGCGTGATGAGGCTATTAAGCAAGTAGTTAATGCTTAATTAGCTTAAAAGGTCTAGCGGTGTAACTGAGAAACAGAACAAGCAAATTTCTTTTAAAGGAAATCAAAATGAGTTTAATCGTACCAAAACCTCTAATGCCAGATGACTTTGTGCTGATGGCACATACCAAACAAAAGTTATATTTAGTGTTGGATGGGACAATTAATTTTCCTGGCAATGGCGTATCTGGTCTAGTGCTCTACGGCATCTATGGCACTGGCAAAACCACGATGGCAAATTTATTGCCCGGCTGGATTGAAACTGCAAAATCAACGGATTTTTTAGCCCATCATCATGTTGGTCAATTAGTCGATCACACAGACCCTTATTTTACTTTTCAGGCATGTGCGCAAGGTCAAAATGGCGTTTCTATTATTAATAACATTCTCAATGCAACAGAGTTTATTAGCTTGAATAGCACTAATCTGCATTATGTCATTTTAGATGAAGTTGATATTTTGACTAATGCCGCTATTGCCTCACTTAAGTCAATCATGAACAGAAAAAATGTAGTGTTTATTCTAACTACAAATAATCTAAACAAGATTGATAAAGGTGTAATGAATCGCTCTATCTTGCTTGATATGAATGCTGCACCAACAAATGACTGGATCAATAAAATTATTGATATATACCAACACTCAGGTATGACACCCCCACTAACCTCACAAATTGCTGCAGTGGTCTCAGCAGGTAATGGCTCAGCAAGATCTATTCTGACTGATATTGAATTTGCAGAGTCACTAAAAGCAGCAAAAAAAGGAGATCAGTCATGAGCGGTTTAATCGGAGATAAAGAAAAGGCAAAGTTCATTTTCTTTGCCGTTGAAGACGAAGCAGATTTGCCTAAAAAAGCAGAAATGCTTAATCACTTTCCTGATTGCACCTATAACGTTTACAAGTCTTGGGGGCACTTTCGAGATACATTTTCTGATCTTGAAGGCATGATACATATAAAACGCAATGGGATTGAGGCTGGCGTTTTCTGGAACTCACCCCGATACATCAGTCATGCTTATCGAATTACCACTGATTGCAAGCCAGACTCTTTCTTTGTGATGAAATATGGAAATGCTCTCGTAGGTTTTTATGAGCTAAGTCATGATCAATTAACTGAGTTAGAGAAGCTGCTTGAATATTGGCGTGGTCTAGCTGAATTATTGGATAAAATGAAAGAGACCGTCAAAAACTTTAAACTTGGTAAGAATGCCGCTGCCTTGCTTAAGGTATCTGATGACACTATGAGCAATCCAAATCAGGACTCGATAGATAGTCTATTTGGTCAGTATGGTGAAAAAGCTGCCGAGCAAATGGTGGCTAAAATTAAGGCTTGGCAATCTAAAGTTGGATGGCAGTAACACTAGGACACCCTCGGGTGTCCTAGTTTGAATTGTGATTCAATTCTCCAAACCAGCAAACAATCCTAAAACCGCGAATAAAATTGCCGTTCCATTAACGAAGCCCCAAAATGTCCAGCTAATGCCACCAAAAAATATTGAGAAAAAACCTATAATTAGATATAGAAGAGCCCCTACAAAAAAACCTAACAAACCACCTAAAAATGCCCCAATGATTGATTTTCCAATCGACGTCCAAAATCGTTCGGTTGCTTCTTTTGCAGCTTTTTCTTTATTGAATAAATCTTGAATAGCTTTCTCAGCTTGCTCGGCTTGCTTTTCTCGATTGATCTCATCTAACCGATTTTTCTTTTTTTGTAGTGTGTTTTGTTCTCTAAGATACTTTTCAATTCCATCAAGAAATGATTGATTCAAAAATACAGCTGCATAAGGATAGATGATATCCGTAAATTTAAGCGTTCCATCTATCTGATCGATTTCCTCATAAAATTCTGCTTGCCTTTCTGCATAATAAGTGAATCGTGGTGATCCTACTTTAGGAAAAGTGATTGCGCAGCCTTCGCTTCTTAAATATCCATGCTTAAAAGCTTCATCACTCATAAACTCAACTCCAGGACCCTTTGAGAAGTCTTGCTTAACCCTATCTTCAATTCCTTTTTGATAGGCTTTTTGGAATTTATCTTGGACGTATGGATTATCATAAGTAGGATAAATATTCCCTCTTTCATCAAGATTTAACCTGACGCATTTAGTATCTTCATTAATATCTAATATGTCATCACAGTTTAAAAAATTAAAGCCATTTTGATATACCTCATCAAGAGTAAGGCCTTGCTCTAATAAAATCTGTGTTTGCTTTTTTAATTCCTTAAGCCTTATTTCTTCTTGCTGCATGAGCTCGTTATGTTTTTTCTGTGAATCTAATGCCATCAATGCAGCTATACCTGCTTGAACTTTAAGATTTTGATGGGCTATTTCTGCATTAGCTTCTCTTTGCTCTTGTGCTAAACGTTCATCTGATCTAATTCGGTCAGCAGCTAATCTTTCGTCTGATGCAATTTTTGCGCATGCAGGGCAATCTCCTAAGTCAGGTTTAAATCCACCACATTTATAACAAGTAGCCATACTTTTCTCTCAATACTGAGTTATAAAGATGCCAACAATTTAACAATAGAAAGTTACATTTAGCAATATTGTTATTATTGTCAAATTCAGAAAATCGGGTTTCCCGACATTTGTAAAAAAATCCTATCCAGCGATCTGAGCAGCTTTCTTGCGCATATCCACATGCCCATAGTGCTTTTCAATCATGGTTTGGCTAGTGCCCATGTGCTTAGCCAATACGTGCATGCTGATATTGGTATTTGTCAGTGTCATCGTGGCATAGACGTGGCGTAAGCTGTACAAGGTTCTCTCAGTATCCGTCCTTCTATCCGTCAATAGATTTGACGAAGCCAATACAGCCTTAAACATGCGACCAAAATCAGTGGTCTTATCTTTACCATCAATCCTAAAGATGTATTCCTCCGAGCCTTGATTGATTAAATCATCAAAGCTGGTTTGATTGATCTTGCCGTTTCGTAGATGAATGCGTTTTAGATATTTGATTGCTCGATAACTGACAGTTAGCTCTCTGTGTTTGGTTTTGCCATTGACGTTAAAGGACAGGTAACGCACGTTATTCTCTTGGAAGTACCTCACATGCTTCCATTTCAAATTCATTGCTTCAGTGCCTGCCCTAATGCCTGTGTAGAAGAGAATCATCACGTAGTTAAACAGTAGATGCCTAATAACCGATTGATATCCACTTCTCGAGGTCTTAAGCCAATGACGCATGAACCTAACAAGCTGTATAAACTCCTCATAGGTGAAGTCTGGTCGCCTACCTGTCTTAACGCCGTTGTTTCTCAATTTTGGCAGTTGTTCGTGTGTGACATAACCAAGTGCCACTGCTTTGTTGAAAACACGGTTCATTGCGGCGTTGTGGGTATTGAGATGACTGCCGCTGGGTCTGCGTCGCATTTTAATCGCACGCCAATCATCAAATTGTTTGACTAGTTCTTGGTTAATGGCATCAAAGCTGTATTTGCCAAAGAACGGAATCATGTATTTCGCTAAGGCCCAAATGTAGTCTTGGTATGTGACCTTGCCAGTGCTGCTGGCTAGTAGCTGCTCAAGTTCTTGAATCACAAGATTAGCCACGTATTTGAAGTTCTTGTTAAGGACCGGAAGGTTATTGCGTTCTTTAAACCAAGCATCAAGTGCTAGTTCAAAGGCTATATCTTTAGCTTGGTCTAGGCTTTGACTACCAGTGGTGAAATGAACCCAGCGATTGTGTGTTTTAAATCTAACCTGCCAGAGACTGCTGCGTGGTCTTCTATATAAAGTAGCACGCCCATCAAGAATGAAAGTGGTCTCGGGTAATGGCTTCACATAAGCTAGTTTAGTTTCTGGCTTGGGGATTGGACAACCTGAGAATTATTTTTTAATTTTTGATAGGGTTATAACACCAGCTGTATTTTGTTTCCTCTGCCAAGCCCTATTTGTCCAATATGTTCCTTTTAGCTTAGCATCGCCAGACGGATCAATTATCTCTAATGTGGCCGCCCCCTGATAAACTCGATCATCCAACTCTGATGGAATTAGAACATAACCTTCGTAAATATAGGTTAGATAAAAAACTTCCGTTTTTGGATCTTTATGAATATCAAAGTGAGTCACTTTACTTGTCTGATATCCGTCATTAGATTCGAGTTGAATTTTCATTCCGAATAAATCAGCTTTGATTCTTAACTGTACATCTTTAGTTAGGATCTCACCTTTATTCTTAGGGAAATTTGACTGAATAGCACCTGCCCACACTCCGTTCAAATTTGGACAAAGAGCTTCATTCAAAACCTTTCCAAGCAAAGGACTCTTCCATAGAACGAGCCAACCCCACTTACCTAAGCAATATATGAGAATTAAAAAAGGGATGCTGACTTTACTGGCTGTTTTCAATGAAAAATAGAAATTATGCCAAGCTAAACCACTCTCTAAAGGTTCAGAAAATAAAGATGTCAGTGCTGTTATGATAAAAACAGAGCCTATAAAAAACATAGTTTTCCATAAAGCAATTTTAGGAAATGCTTTCCACATATTTAACCTCTTTAAAAATATCTTTTTCTGGGGGGATTTCGCATAGGCCTGCTAAAACTCTTAACGTTAACAATTGTAGAGCCCACACCTAAAATTTTACCTTTATCGACAATAATACAATCCATGTAGTGAGTTCCTGAATAGGAGCAATTTTCATATCTATCTTCATTAATTGTTTGATTTGCTTTATGACCCAAATCATTTATTCTTTTTGCCTCTTCACCCTGATTCCTAACAGTCCAATATACTGCGGAGCTAGGACTGTAATCATTAGCGTTATCAATTGAAAAATATAGTTTGTCAGCTTTATAAGCATTAACCATTGCTGCCGTTGAGTTTGACTGAAGCACTTTCAATTTGTCCAAATGTCGGACACGAATTTTTGGTTGGATAGTGATAGCAGGTAAATTGGTTTTATCACTTACATAACTTATATGATCCACGAAAGATGGAAACATGTGCTCAAAAATTGTATTCCATAAAACATATTGCATAAAACTATCATCCGACTTACTAACATGCTCACAAGTTTTTCTAAAGGCCTCTAGTTTTAAGCGTATATTTGAGTATTCATCGATATTAAATCCAAATAGATCACTTGACCCAACAGGGCTTATTAAAAAATCGTGCTCGTTTGTATAACTAGAAATCTCAATAACTAAATGTATTAACGCATCATCATCGCCATCATTCGGAGTAAAGTGATTTACAACTAGCACCGTTATTGCAATCGATGGAATATAAATACCATCAACAACAGCTTTCAATGCCGTCCAAGCCTTCAAATATCTGATACACCGTCGCAATTGTGAAAGTTCCGTCTTATCATATTTCGAGACGGCGCCATCAAACCAATCTTGAAAAGATTTAGGATCACTATCAACCCATCCATCATTTTGATTGGCTAATTTACATGTAGCTGTATCAGCATCGTAAAAATAAAGTGGAATATCAATATGAAAAGATGAAAGGTAACTTAATCTTTCACAGTTAGTCTTGCAATCCTCTAGCTTCGCCTCTTTATTAAACTGAACAAACTGGTTGAGAATTGCCCTATTAATTTCTTTTGATTCTAGAGCACTTAAACCCTCATCTTCTGCGTTGCACAATACGTACAAACCAACATCTATATCAAACTCCTCACCTTTTCTAACAGGTCTTATCAAAGTATGATTTTTATATGAGCCTTGTAGCCAATGTTTTACTGGAGTGTCAAAAACCCTACTTAACTCGGGCTTGATATATGAAAGCAAGTTATCTTTTTTATTTCGAGCATCTTCTAATTGCTCAGGACTGAGCGTTAGCCTACTAGAGAGTGTTTCATTTTGACTATCTTCGTAAAACATTTTCGAGCACAACCCCATACCCCAACCCTTAGCAAAATGAATAAGATTTAGTTTATTCCAAATCACTCATATCAGGCACAGGCAATTTAATGTTTTTACATGGCTGAGGAAGACCGTCAAAAGAATTGACGCCTAAATTAGGCATCGAACTAAAATATCAGAAATTCCCCTCCAAGATATTCAGGCAAAAATGCTCATTGAGTGCTGAGTAAAGTGCGCAGACATAAAAAAAGCACTAACTTTTCGTTAAGTGCTTGTTTTACTTGGTGCCGGGAGAGAGAATCGAACTCTCACGCTG
>CBFHHI010000011.1:0-40954 GCA_965655675.1 Methylophilaceae bacterium
GGTTTGCTCTAGCCATGCAGCTTGTAAAGGCTGTTGCTAGTCATCATCAAGCCAATCTGATTCAGATGGACTTGTACTTTAAAAACTTTCTAGTAGCACACCAGTATATTTATACAATTGATGGTGATGGTATAAGGCATTATCCAAATCTAAGCCAGTCTGCAGCGTTGCATAATCTAAGTGTATTGCTGTCATCATTTGATGTGTTAGATCTGCAGTCTTGGCTAGATGATCTGTTGGTTGTCTATGCGCAGGCAAGAGCCTGGAAAAGTGTGCCAGATCGAGCAGCCTTACTTGGATTAATCCATGCACGCCGAAAAAAAATAGCATCGGCTTATGCAGATAAAAAAGTATTTAGGCAGTGTACTGATGTTACTGTAACTAACATAAACCATGCATTTGTTGCGATGAGTGCATGCGACATGAGGGCTGATTTTCCGCAATCTGCTGCTGCGCTAGACGCTTATTTTATTAGCCAGAATCTCATCAAAAATGGCAATACTTGTACAGTGGTGTCCGCTAAAATAGGGATGCTTGATGTTGTGATTAAACGATACAATATCAAGCATATATGGCACAAAATTGGACGTATCATCAGGCGCTCTCGTGCGTCTATTTCTTGGGCAAATGCACATCGCTTGCAGCTGTTAGGTTTGCTTACAGCAAGGCCAGTGGCGTTAGTAGAAACAAAAAGATTCGGCTTTAAAGACAAAGCTTATTTTTTGACAGAACATGTTGATGCGCCAGACATAGCAGACTTTTTTGCAAATACGCAAGATAAACATCTTCGCTCACAGGCAATCAAACAAGCTGTGCAGTTGTTTTATCGCTTATATTTATTACAAATATCGCATGGCGATATGAAAGCAAGCAATATAAAAGTACTGTCAGATGGCAAGCCATTGCTGATTGATTTAGACAGTATGCATCAGCATCGGTATGCTTTTTTTGCGAAAAAAAATCATGCGCGCGACATTAAACGGTTTATGCAAAATTGGAAAGACACGCCTTCCCTGTATAATGCGTTTGTTAAAGTATTTAAAGTTGTTTATGTCGATCACGCACCTCTGCAAGCGGCACAAATTTTAGAATAATTACACTGAGTTAAATGACATGATTGTATTGGGTTTATCTGGCGCTTTAAGCCATGACGCATCTGCCGCCATTTTGGTTGATGGAAAAATAATTGCAGCCGCAGAAGAAGAGCGCTTTATTCGTGATAAACACGCTAAAAATAAATTCCCCTACGAAGCAGCAAAATTTTGCCTCAAGCAGGCCGGTATTAAACCAGAAGAGGTTGATATTGTTGCTTTCCCTTACGCAGAAATTCCATTAAATACTAAGGCGCGCTGGCATTTTGCTAAACGGCATTGGTATGCACCAGACCGCGCGTTAGATGCTATTTTTAATGGCAACCGTCGTTTTAGACGTAACCGAGATAAATCATTAGCATTAATGAAAGAGCTGGGTTTAATTAATGCTAAATTTGTACCAGTCGAGCATCATCTGTCGCACGCCTCTAGTGCCTATCATTTAAGTGGCTTTACAGAAAAAACCGCCATTGTTGGTATTGATGGCAAAGGTGAATATGCGACTACCTTTTTCGGCTATGGCGAGAATGGCAAAATTCACAAAATTAAAGAGTTTTATGATCCAGATTCATTGGGTGGCCTATACGGCGCGATGACTGAATATTTGGGTTTTGATATGCTCGATGGTGAGTTTAAAGTCATGGGCATGGCACCTTTTGGCGACCCTAGTAAATATGACTTCTCAGATTTAGCCAAGTTTGAAAATGGCGAGTTAATTGTCAATACTAAGTTGGTCAATGTAGTTGGTTTGCGACGTTATAAAGAAAATGGTAAAGGTTACTATTTCACGCCGGAACTGATAAAGCGCTTAGGCCCCAAACGCCAAGGTGATGAAATTGACGACCCATATATTCATTATGCGGCTTCTATTCAGGCCTTATTAGAAAAATTAGCACTAGAAATGATTGAGTATTATCTGGGCGATATTATTCGTGAAACAGGCAAGATAGCGATGGCGGGCGGTGTCGCGTTAAATGTGAAGTTGAATCAACGCATTATCAGTTTACCGTATGTAAAAGAATTGTTTGTGCAACCAGCCTCAGGCGATAATGGCACTTCACTTGGCGCAGCCACTTATGCCGCACATTTGGCTGGTGAAACGATTTATAAAATGGAGCATGCCTATTTAGGACCTGCATTTACCAATGAAGAATGTATTGCAGCTTGCGAAGCGCATCCAGAAAAACCAATTTTTACACGTGTTGAAGATGGGCCAAAAAAAGCAGCCGAATTATTAGCGGCAGGTAATCCGTTAGCTTGGTTTCAAGGCCGTATGGAGTTTGGCCCACGATCATTAGGCTGTCGCAGCATTTTAGGTGATCCGAGTTATCCTGGTGTCGCTGATCGGATAAACGCGCAAATTAAATATCGTGAGCGCTGGCGCCCATTTTGCCCAAGTATGTTGGACACGGTTGCGCAAGATTTATTGCAAACCAATCATCCAGCGCCTTATATGACGTTTACCTTTGATGTCAATCCTGCTTGGAATGATCGGATTCCTGAAGTGGTGCATGAGGATGGTACTGCGCGCGCGCAAGTGGTCACGCGCGAGACTAATCCGCGTTATTATGCATTGATTGAACAGCTGGAAAAGTTGCGTGGTAATGCAGTGGTGCTGAATACCTCACTGAATCGCCGCGGCGAACCCATGATTTGTAGCCCGACTGATGCATTGAATATGTTTTATGGCTGTGACTTAGAATATTTAATGTTAGAAGATATTTTGGTGACAAAAAAATAATTTATTGCAGGATGTAAGTGATTATTTTTTAAAAAGAAATCGCATCTGATTATTATTGCTATTTGACGAAAATCCCTCTTTTAAGCGATAATCAAGCGTTAGTTAATTTAAATTCTGCGTAGTTTGCAGTATCAAACAAGTGAGTTGAATCAAGTATGAAACAATCCCATATAGAAGTGACAGAACGCATCATTGAAGTAAGCCGTCCCACGCGTACTGCCTATTTACAACGATTAGATGACATAGCGAACCGTGATAGAGGTGCCGATCGATTAGGCTGCGCCAATGTGGCGCATGCTTTTGCGGCGATGTCAACAAACGATAAATTTAAGGTTGTGGCAGAAAAAGCGCCAAATATTGGTATTGTTACCGCATACAATGATATGTTATCCGCGCATCAACCTTACTGGTCATATCCAGGCATTATTAAGGATGAAGCTTCTAAGTTAGGCGCCACCGCACAGGTGGCAGGTGGCGTGCCTGCTATGTGTGATGGTATTACGCAAGGTGAGCCTGGCATGGAATTATCCTTGTTTAGTCGTGACACTATCGCCATGAGTACCGCCATTGCATTGTCTCATGATGTGTTTGATGCTGCTTTATTACTGGGCGTTTGTGACAAGATTGTACCTGGACTGTTAATTGGTGCTTTGCACTTTGGACACTTGCCCTGTGTTTTTGTACCGGCAGGTCCAATGAGCACTGGCATTGATAACACATCAAAGTCAAAAGTCAGAGAGCAATATGCACAAGGCTTAATTGGTAGGGAAGAATTATTGGCTTCTGAGTCAGCTGCTTATCATGGTGCTGGAACCTGTACTTTTTATGGCACAGCAAACAGCAATCAAATGTTAATGGAAGCGATGGGCTTGCACGTACCAGGCTCAGCTTTTATTCATCCACATGATGGTATGCGAGAGATGATGACGCGCGAGGCGGTGAAAATGGTCTTGGAAAACACCAAGAAAGACCATTACACACCAATCGGTAGATTAGTTGATGAGCATGTGATCGTTAATGCTATGGTTGCATTACTGGCAACAGGTGGTTCAACCAACCATTTAATTCACTGGGTCGCTATTGCACGCGCTGCCGGCATTATCATTGACTGGACAGATTTTTACCATTTGGCAAAAACAACACCATTGCTGGCAAAGGTATACCCAAATGGTATCGCTGATGTTAATCAATTCCAAGATGCTGGTGGTCCTGCATTTGTGATTCGCGAATTAATTGATGCTGGTTATATGTACCCAGATGTATTTACCGTTTCTTACGGAGGTTTGCGTGATTACGGCAAATTGCCAGTGAAAGAAGATGATAAATTAGTTTGGAAAGATTTACCGAAAGAAAGCAAAGATGAGTTGATTGTGCGTAATGCAGAGCATCCATTTGATACCTCTGGTGGTTTACGCCTGTTGAAAGGTAATCTTGGACGCAGTGTGATTAAAATATCGGCTGTGCCAGAGGATAGACACATCATTGAAGCACCGGCGATTGTATTCGATGCACAGGAGGAGTTGTTAGCCGCATTTGATCGAGGTGAGTTAGAAAGAGATTTTGTTGCTGTCGTGCGCTTCCAAGGACCTAAAGCCAATGGAATGCCAGAGCTTCATAAATTAACGCCACCTTTAGCTGTGCTACAAAACAAAGGCTTTATGGTGGCAATTGTAACGGATGGACGTATGAGTGGCGCATCAGGAAAAATTCCAGCAGCAATTCATTTGACACCTGAGGCATCTGCGGGTGGCGCACTAGCAAAAGTACGTACTGGCGATATTATTCGATTGAATGCGAAGGTTGGCATGGTCAATGTGTTGGTTGATGAGGACGTTTGGGAAGAACGCGAAGTTGAAGCGCTTTCTGATGAAAAACGACATAGCTACGAGCATGGTTTTGGCCGTGAGTTGTTTGGCGGTATGCGTAAGAATGTACTGTCTGCCGAAGAAGGCGCTATCACCTGGCTATAAACTTTGATAATCAAGCGATAACGGCGTTACACTCGCTTGCCGTACTATTCGTACTGCCTGCGCTCATGTGCCTTGTTCTCACTTGATTTTCAAAGTTTAATAAGATGTAAAAATTTATTAAATCAATATTGAGAGAAATATGAATACATTAGATTTAGCCAAAGAAGGCCCAGTAATCCCAGTGATTGTGATTAACAAAGTTGAAGATGCTGTGCCAATGGCAGAAGCGTTGCTTGAGGGTGGCATCAAAGTACTTGAAGTGACATTGCGTTCACCAGTGGCTTTGCAAGCAATGGAGCAAATTGCGAAACATGTGCCTGATGCAATTTTAGGTTCTGGTACTGTGCGTAATTTACAAGACGCTAAAAATTCATTGGACGTAGGTTGCAAATTTGCGGTTAGCCCAGGCTATACAGCAGAGTTGGGTCAATATGCACGAAAAATTGGCTTACCATTATTGCCAGGTGTTTCAACAGGCTCAGAAATCATGATGGCAAATGCAGATGATTACTACTTCTTGAAGTTGTTTCCTGCCGTCGCAGTCGGGGGTATTAATTTACTAAAAGGTTTTGCTGGGCCATTTGCAGATGTAATGTTCTGTCCAACTGGCGGTGTTAAAGTAGAATCTGCCCCAGAATTTTTGGCCCTGCCAAACGTAGTTGTATGTGGCGGCACATGGTTAACGCCAGCTGATGCAGTTGCTAATAAAGACTGGGCACACATCACCAAATTGGCCAAAGAGGCAAGTGCAATTCAACCTGCTTAAGCTTCTCAACGGTAACATCAAAGTTTTGTACCTAAAGGTGCAAAACTTTTTTCTTAATAAAAACAAAAATATATTTTCAAAGCTGTTTTGTGTAGAGGTAGTCACCTTGACTGTAGAAGTAGGGAAATATAAAACAATTGTATTTGATTGTGACGGCGTTATCTTAGATTCGAATATTACAAAGATAGACTCTTATTTTCGAACCGCAAAAAAATTAGGTGCCACTGATGCACAGGCACAAGCTTTAGTCGATCATCATGTCGAATTTGGTGGGATTTCACGTTATCCAAAGTTTGTTTGGTATATTACTGAAGTGCTTAAACAAGAGCCCACAAAAGCGCTTGTACAAGAGTATTTAGATGCATTTAGTCTTGCAGTGAGTAAAGGTCTGATGCGTTGTAAAATTGCTGATGGTCTGCAAGCGCTGCGTGCAGCCTACCCCAAAACAAAGTGGTTGGTTGTGTCAGGTGGCGATCAACAAGAAATCCGAGACTTATTCCACAAGCGTGAGCTAGCTGACTTGTTTGATGGCGGCTTGTTTGGGAGCCCAGATAATAAAGACACGATACTCATGCGCGAGATAGAAAACGGGAACATTGAATTTCCAGCGTTATTTATTGGAGATAGCAAATACGATTATGCCTCTTCACAGCGCGCAGGGTTAGATTTTGTTTTTTTAAGTGATTGGACAGACGTGCCAGACTGGAAAGACTTTACCAATAAGCAAGGCATAAAAGTGCTACAAAGTATTAATGCTTTAATCAAATAAATATAGCTGATTTTCACTACTTTGTAATGCGCTAGCAAAATAAGACGCAAATTAAGCGATTTCACACTGAATAGATTTTAAAAGGAAACATGGTAAAAAAAGCGTTTCCATCTAACTTGAAGCAAGCGTGTGATAATTTAATCCTGTGATTTATGCTGATCCGCAAAGCAACATTAGCAATGAGTCGTGATCGTAAAAGTAGGCAGTCATGAGTGAAAAAATCCTAGTTATACAATTTTGCTAACAATAGAGTGAGGCCGTATATTATTTAAACAAGCTAGGTGCGCTTCCCCTTTAAGCGGACATTCTCTTGTAAAGCATGGACTACATGCTATTGCTAAATATTCAATAATTGCATCAGGGTGCATTGGCGGTGTATGGTGGGGATCGCTTGAGCCATAAATGGCAATGAGTTTTTTATCCAATGCAGCGGCGATGTGCATTAAGCCAGAGTCATTGCTGACCACGGTATGACATAGCGACATGATGTCGATGGCTTCGCCAAGTTTGGTTTTTCCGCCTAAATCGATACATTTATTTTCTGTGAGTTGGTTGATTTGATTGGTCACAGTCATGTCTTTATTGGAGCCAAATAACAGGACTTGCCAACCGCTTTGCAGCGCGTGATTGGCCACTTCTGCATAATATTCAGGAGGCCAACGTTTGGCTACTCCGTACTCAGCGCCAGGACAAAGTCCGAGAATTTTTTGAGCAGTAATGCTAATGCCTAACTTTGTCAGTGCTTGGTGAGCATTGGCTTTGTCCGCTAATAATATTGGCTGTGGTATTTCAGGTAGTGCTTGTCCATTATCTAAACCCAAAGCAATAAATCTTTCGACCGTTTTTACTAGTAATTTTTTATCTAATGGGCGAATGTCATTTAATAGCCCGTATCGCATTTCGCCTAAAAAACCAGTGCGTTTTGGTATGCCAGCAGCAAAAGGCAAAATGGCCGATTTTAGCGAGTTGACCAGAGAAATGGATTGTGTGTATTGCTCATGTTTTAACCTGCGTCCAAATTGAATACGTTCTATTAAACTGAGTTTTCCGTGCGTGAAAGGTAAAGCAATTTTGTTGGATACTTCAGGCATACGGTCTAGTAATGGTAAAGTCCAAGCAGGTGCTGCAACGTCAATTTGGGTTGTTGGATTTTGTTTTTTTAATAGCTGGAATAAACTATGCGCCATGACCATATCGCCTACCCATGCAGGGCCCATGACTAATATTTTTGCTGGCGACATAAGCAGTTTAGCTGTTGAGTTTTTGAATAAGGTTGGTGGTGCTACGGCCCGAAACTAAATCAATGAGCGCAATCTCGCCTCCCCAAGATTCAACCTCTTTACCACCAACGACTTGTTCGGCTGTGTAGTCGTTACCTTTGGCAATAATATGCGGCTGAATGGCGTGAATTAAATTGAGTGGTGTATCTTCGTCAAATAAAATAACTGCATCCACTGATTCTAATGCAGCTAACACGCGTGCACGATCATGTTCGTTCACAACAGGTCTTGTTGGGCCTTTAATCGCACTCACAGAGCGATCGGTATTCAGGCCTAGTATGAGTTTATCCCCACGCTGTTTAGCCGCCTCTAAATAAGTGACATGTCCTGCATGGAGTAAATCGAAACAGCCATTAGTAAATACAATCCGTTGTTGTGCTTTTTTCCAAGCAGCTACTCGTGCTACTAGTTGAGTTAAATCACATATCTTATGCACTTGCATACTGCTTTGTTGTAGCGAAAGCGTTTCAATTAATGCTTCGCGGGTAATTGGGATTGTTCCTACTTTACCTACCACAATGCCTGCTGCTAAATTAGCCAGTTGCAAACTTTCTAAAGGTGAAAGTGCATAGACCAAGCCGGCTGCCAAGGTAGCAATGACGGTATCGCCAGCGCCAGAAACATCAAACACTTGTTGAGCAGTAGCGGCAATGTGGTGGGTATCAGCGTCTATGAGTGTAATGCCTTCCTCGCCACGCGTAACGGCTAAGAAGTCAATGCCCAAGCCATTTTTTAGTGCAGTGGCTTTATGAATTAATGCCGCATCTTCTATCAGCGTTCCGCACGCCTCTGCTGTTTCTTTTTTATTCGGCGTTAGGGCGGTTGCACCTTTATATTTACTGTAGTCAAGACCTTTTGGATCAACCAAAACAGGCATTTTGTGCGCGCGGCAGTAAGTAATAATATGCTGACAAATCGCGTCGCTTAGCAGGCCTTTTGCATAGTCAGATAAAATGACGACGCTAGGCTGATGTGCAAGCGCAGTATCAATAGCAGAGATGAGTTGTCCATTTTCTTCGCTATTGAAAGCTGTTGTATTTTCTTGATCGAGTCGCAACATTTGTTGATGACCGCTAAGGATGCGTGTTTTGGCAATTGTGGGGCGATGTTTGGAACGTATGATACCGCTGGTATCCACATTAATTGCCGAAATACGTTTGTTTAGGATTTCACCTTCAGTATCGTTGCCGATGCAACCGATAATGTGCGTTTTAATGCCAAGTAAAGCTAAGTTTGCTGCCACATTAGCGGCACCACCTGCGCGTTCATTTTGCTCATTTAACAGCACAATAGGCACTGGCGCTTCAGGTGAGATGCGACCAACATTACCTATGAGATAGCGATCTAGCATGACGTCGCCAATCACCAGTGCGTGACCCGTTTGGCTACCAAACGATTTAACAGTGCTTAATAAGTGTTGCAGCATCATATTATGCGTTTGACTCTAATATTTCACACAAGCAATGACCAACAAAAATATGGGCTTCTTGAATACGCGCTGTAACACTGGATGGCATGATTAAATTGTAGTCACAAACAGCAGTCAATTGACCTCCTGTACCGCCAGTTAAGCCGACAGTCAACGCACCAATTGTTTTCGCAGCCTGCATAGCATTGACGACATTGGCACTGTTGCCTGATGTCGTAATGCCAATCACCAAGTCTTCTGGGCGGCATAATGCTTCTACTTGACGCGCAAAAATATAGTCATAACCATAATCATTGCCAACTGAAGTTAAGATAGAGGTATCGGTTGTTAGTGCAATGGCAGGCATGCCTTTACGTTCTTTTTTAAAACGACCGACTATTTCGGCAGCAATATGCTGACTATCTGCGGCGCTGCCACCGTTACCCATTAATAAAATTTTCCCACCTGATTGGATACAGTTTTGCATTGCTATACCAACTTCGCTTATTTGCGGGAAAAGCGGCAGAAGCGCGCTAAACATTGCGGTGTGCTCAGCATGCTCACCTTTGAGGTAATTAATATAATCCATTAGCAGTATTGATCCTCTTGCATTAAATAGTGTTGCACATAATCTTTAATGCCTTCTTCTAGGCTGTAAAAAGCTTTGGTATAACCAGCATCACGTAATTTTTGCATGCTTGCTTCGGTAAAATATTGATACTTGCCTTGTAAATCTTGTGGCATATCAATATAAGTAATATCTGGCTCACGCCCCATATTTAGCATCACATTTGTTGCTAAATCTTTAAAGCTACGGGCTACGCCAGTACCAATATTATAAATGCCGTTGGACATTGGTTTGCCGCTGATGGCGTTGGTATAAAAATGGGCTAGTACAGCTGCAGCATCTTTGACATAAACAAAATCGCGCATTTGCATACCATCCTCAATCCCCGCTTTGGTTCCTTTAAAAAGCTTCATAGTGCCAGTTTCGTTAAACTGATTAAAGGTATGAAAAGCCACACTTGCCATCCGATCTTTATGATATTCATTGGGACCATAAACATTAAAAAATTTAAAGCCAGCCCAATTGGGCGGACAAGGTTTATTTTCTGCAACTTGCTTTAACACCCATTGATCAAAAAAGTGTTTGGAATAGCCATAACCATTTAATGGGCGTAACTGCTCAATAGAAGCATCATCATAACCGTGATTGCCATCGCCGTAAGTGGCTGCAGAGCTGGCATAGAAAAAAGGGACTTTGTTGATAGCACACCAAGACCACAAATCTTGTGAATAATGAATATTAGATTCAACTAGTTTGTTAAAATCTCGCTCTGTTGTTGCGCTAATAGCGCCCATATGAATAACGGCTGTTACATCATCATTGCTATCATATAGCCAATCGAATAACTGCTCTTTATCAAGGTAAGTATCGTATTTGCGATGGACTAGATTTTGCCACTGTGACTCATGCGTAATGTCATCAACAATCACTAAATCTTCTTGTTTGCAATGGGTGTTGAGATGCCAAGCAACGATTGAACCTATCATGCCAGCACCGCCTGTAATCACAACCATAAAAGACCCTCAATAGTAAATAAACACAACAATTGAGGGATTATACCGTTTATTGATTTGCACCCAAAGTTTTTGCGCGAGCTGCGGTGTCTCTTGCTGTTTGTTCTGCAGCATCTACATCCCACTCTGTTGATACCCAGCCTTGCAAATGCTCTAATGCAATTGTAGTCATGGCATGTATCCAGGCTTCATCCTCATTTAAAGCAGGGATGTAGTGATATTCACCACCGCCGTTACTTTGGAAAATCTCCTGACCTTCCATTGCAATTTCTTCTAGCGTTTCTAAACAATCACTGCTAAACCCCGGGCAAATCACATCAATTCGTTTGATTTTTTGCTTGCCAAGCGTTTCTAATGTGCTCGCTAAATAAGGTTTTAGCCATTCTTGTTTACCAAAGCGTGATTGAAAAGCAATTTGATATTCACCTTCGTTTAACCCCAATGCTTCAGCTAGCAATCGACCTGTTTTGTGACACTCGCAGTGATAATGATCGCCTTTCATTAAGTGAAATTTTGGCACGCCATGAAAACTCATGACTAATTTTTCTGGCTTACCATTACTTTGCCAAAATGTATTCACACTGGCAGCAAGCGCCTGAATATAAGCAGGATGATCGTGGTAATGTTTAATTGTTCTAATTGCAGGCACGTTACGCATTTTCAGTAAACTACGCCAAACAGCATCTAAACTAGCGGCAGTGCTGCTGGCCGCGTATTGTGGATATAGCGGAAATACTAATATTTTATTGCAGTGTTGTGCTTTCAATCGTTCAATTGCACTTTGCATGCTTGGGCTGCCGTAGCTCATTCCCAGTTCAACAGCAAACGGTGATTTGATTTTTTGAGCAAGATAACCACGCAATAACTGGGTCTGGTTTTTCGCATGCACCATTAGCGGTGAGCCTTCTTGCATCCATACTTGCTCGTACTTTTCTGCTGATTTTTTTGGGCGAATGACCAAGATAATACAATGCAGTATAAGCCACCAAATAAAGCGCGGAATTTCGACAACACGTCTATCCATCAAAAATTGTTTGAGATAAGGCCTTAATGCCTTAGCTGTTGGTGCAGCTGGCGTACCTAAATTAGCAAGCAGAATGCCTACCTTTAATTGGTCGCCATGTTTGTATTCTGGTTCAGTGTTGTAATAGGACATATATAGATTTCATCAATAAAAAAGAGAGTTATTTTGATAATGCATTGGACAGTAGTTTAGCAGTAATATCGACAATTGGAATTACACGTTCATACGCCATGCGGGTTGGTCCAATCACGCCGAGTGTGCCAACCACTTGCCCGTCAACTTTGTAAGGCGAGGTGACCATACTACATTCATCCAAAGGACTGTAGCCACTTTCGCCACCGATAAAGATTTGAACACCTTCTGCCTTTTGACTGTTGTCTAATAATTGCATCAGGGATGTGCGACGTTCAAATACATCAAACAATTTACGCAATGTGGTCACATTGCTAGCTAATTCATCTACATTTAATAAATTACGCTCACCTGAAATAATCACATCGTCTCTGTTTTTGGTGTCTTTTTTCTCGTCGCTATCAAGCGCAGCAGCCATTAATCGACTGATGTCGGCTTGTATTTTTTTGAGATCGCTATGTAACTTCTGGCGTGCCACTTCAAATGTTTGACCTGCATAATGCGTATTGAAATAATTGCTAGCCTGAGTGAGATCAGCGCTTGAATAAGGTGTATCGCTAAAGATAATGCGATTTTGCACACTGCCATCGGTGGCAACAATAATCACCAAAATACGTTTATCCGATAAAGGCATAAACTCTAGCTGCTTAAATACTAAGGCTTTACGTTTCGGAATCAATATCATGCCAGCAAATTGCGTTAATTGAGAAAGCATATCAGCAGCGTTAGTAATCAACTCTTTTTGATCTGTTGATTGCAATGTGCTTTCTAATTGTTTTACTTGGTGCAACTCTAAGGGTTTGACACTTAATAACGAATCAACAAAAAACCGATAACCTTGTTGTGTTGGAATACGGCCAGAGGAAGTGTGTGGACTGGCAACAAAGCCATGTGCTTCTAAATCGCTCATGATGTTGCGAATGGTTGCTGGACTTAGCGCTAAGCCAGAATGTTGTAACAGCGCGTTTGAGCCCATCGGTTGACCATCACTAACATAATGCTCAACTAAGGTTTTTAATAATATTTGTGCACGTTCGTCCAACTGGGGTGTTCTCTCATTTATCTAGATTTATCATTTTGCCTTATTTAGTCGGTAGTTGCCACTGGTTGTAATTGCGTATCTGTGATTAAATTCTGTCATGCAAATACAATTTAATACGATTGCCATTATTGGCAAATTTATGCGTGAATCTGCTGTGCAGCTAATGCGCAAGGATTTAATTGATTTAGCGCAGCATTTGCAAGCAAAAAATATTAGCGTTTTGTTTGAAGTCAATACTGCTCAGCATGCACAAATTGATGCGTATCAAACTATTTCACTCGATAAAATTGGACAAACTGCTGAGCTGGTGATTGTGATGGGTGGCGACGGCACCATGCTCAGTGCGGCGCGCGCGTTAAAGAGCAGTTCAGTGCCATTGGTTGGCATTAATCGCGGCCACTTTGGTTTTTTAACTGATTTGCGAGCAGAAGAAATGTTGCAATCAATTGATGCTATTTTAGCTGGAGAGTACCAAACCGAGTCGCGCATGGTGCTAAACGCTAGCGTCATTAGGGATGGTAAAACGGTTCTACAAAATCACGCTTTTAATGACATTGTGTTAAAAAGCGGTTTGCGCCTCATTGAGCTAGAAGTCACAATTGACAATCAATTTATCCATAAACAGCGCGCTGATGGTCTGATTGTTAGCACGCCAACTGGCACGACCGCTTATTCCTTATCGGCTGGGGGCCCTATTTTACACCCTGGTTTAGAAGCAATTGCGCTGGTGCCCATCTGTCCGCATACATTAACCAATCGCCCGTTGGCAGTAAACAGTAATGCTAAGATTGAGATTACAGTCATGCAGGTAGATGATGCACAGATTAGCTTTGATGGGCAATCACAGTTAGAGCTTGGCTTGGGCGATTGTGTCAAAGTGGAGCGTGCTCAAGAAAGTGTGACATTGTTGCATCCTAGCGAGTATTGTTATTATGATATGCTGCGCAACAAATTGCGTTGGGGCTAATTTTTGGATTTGGTATTGAGCAACTCAATGGTTGACTTTGTTTTGCCTAGCCCTGCCGGGATTGCCTTCTTGGGTTTGTTGCCTTGCGATTTGCACAATGCTAAAGCCAAAAAGCACTCCATTGATAAATGAAAAACGACGAAATAAATACTGAATAATTAACTATGTTACAAGCATTATCCATTCAAAATTTTGTAATTGTTGAGCAGCTAGATTTAGAGTTTAGCCAAGGCTTTACCACACTTACAGGCGAAACAGGTGCAGGCAAGTCTATCTTAATTGATGCTTTGTCATTGGCACTGGGCGCACGTAATGACGGGGAAGTGGTTCGGAAGGGATGTGATAAAGCTGATATTAGCGTTACTGTCGGTATTCAAAACAATCAATCGGCTCAATTATGGTTGAGTGATAATGAGCTGGAAGCGGCCGATGATTTAATCTTGCGCCGTGTCATTTATAGCGATGGTCGTAGTCGAGGCTTTATTAATGGCGCTGCGGCAACGGTAGGTCAGTTGAAAGAGATTGGCGAGTATTTGGTTGATATCTATAGTCAAAATGCGCATCACTCTTTATTAAATGTAAATACACAACGTCAAATATTAGATGCATTTTCTGGCAGTTTAGCGCTGGTGAAGCAGGTGGCTGAACAGTATAAAGCGTGGCATAAATTACATTTACAACAAACCGAAATCGAGAAAAATGCAGCCGCTTATGCAGATGAGTTAGCGGAGCTGCGCGATAAGTTACGGGAGCTGACCCAACTCAATTTTGATGTAGAAGAATGGGAAGAGTTGCAACTAGAGCATAGCCGTTTAAGCAATAGTGCAGAATTGATTGCTGGTGTTGAAGAAAGTTTGCATCTTGTGAGTGAAGGTGAGCCAGATGCTTTATCTATGATAACCCATGCACAGCAAAAACTATTGGCATTAGTAGCGTTGGATAGCCAATTAACTGAAGCATCTGACACTATTGATTCAGCAGTGATTCAATTGCAAGAAGCAGCGCGCAGTTTGAACCGCTATTTGCAACGTGATGATTTAGATCCTGAACGCTTAGCTGAAGTAGAAAATCGGATTCAAGCCGTGCATGGTATCGCGCGCAAATATCGTGTGCGACCAGATGAATTACCTGAATTGCTTGCCACTTGGCAAGTACGAATGACCGAATTAGAATCATTTGCTAATGATGGTGAGCTGGCAAAGCAAGTGACCGCTGCATTAGAAAGCTATATGCAATCATCCAAAACGTTAAGTGCCGCACGTCAACAATCAGCACAAGACTTGAGCGCAAAAATTAGTGCAGAAATGCAGCGTTTATCATTAAGTGGCGGTCAGTTTCAAGTGGCACTTGAATCATGTGAACCATCAGCTAACGGTTTAGAACAAGTCGCGTTCTTGGTTGCTGGTCACGCAGGTGTGGAGCCGCGACCGCTGAATAAAGTCGCTTCAGGTGGCGAGCTATCACGTATTAGTTTAGCGCTACACGTCACAACCGCTGCACAAGGCAGCGTGCCTTGTATGATATTCGATGAAGTTGATGTTGGTATTGGCGGCGGCGTAGCCGAAGTTGTTGGCAAACTTCTCAAACAATTAGGCGAAAACCGTCAAGTATTAGTGATTACTCACTTAGCCCAAGTCGCCGCACAAGCTGCACAACATTTACAAGTCAGCAAAACACAAACCGATGGCAAAACGCTCAGTCATATTCAACGTTTAAGTGAAGTCGAACGGATTGAAGAAATTGCTAGAATGTCTGGTGGTTTAGAGATTACCGATGCGACGCGCAACCATGCCAAAGAAATGTTAGGGCTATTGAATGAATAATAGCTATTTATTCTCTAGCCTGTCTTCTAGCTCGCCTATATAAGCCGTTAATGTTCTACCTGTTTCTTCTACTGCTGCCTTAACGGCTTCTTCTGTTTGAGTCAGCTGCGCCTCAATTTGTTGCTGATTTAGTTTGTTTTGTCTATGCAGCTGTTGCAATTCAGTTTCCAAATAATTGCGTAATTCAGTAAAACGAGATGACTCGGCCTTGTCAGCTAATTCACGCTGTATTGCTAGCTCACGATTAAGGCGTTTTCTAAGCACGAGTGTTGAAGATTGCATATACACCACAAAACTGATGAAGAGTAGTGCGAGTATGCCTATCAACGATAATAAAATAAGACCCAATGGCGCTTGGATGTCGGTAAACAAAAGTGAGAGTGGCACTGGGTTCATAATGGCGGCCCAATTGACTGCGGCAAAAACAACCAATGCAACGATAACAATCAATAATATAGCGTTTAAAAATTTCATCTTTCCTCCACGCTTTTAGTACTCATTTATTGCACCAAACGAGCAGCTTCAATTGCTACTTTATACAGTCTTGCTTCTTGTGGTTCATTGATGCGTATGCCTGTGCTCACTTGCCCGCGTCTGCCAGCTTCAATCGCACCTCTTATTTGCAAGATATTGCTCCGCGATAAGGCACGTCCAGTTTGTGCATCGTATCGAATAACACGTACCTGAACGTTTTCAATTGGGAGTGTAGTGTTATTTTGTACTACAGCAAACAGAAGACCACGGTTATCCGCTACCACGCCAGATTGTAAATATTGGTTGGGGTTGCGTGGAAAATCAAGACGTATTGCGCGAGAAGACGCCTCTCTGCCAATATCCGAATTGGAGCTTGCTGCTACTTGATAATGCTGGAGTGCAAGGCGCGTATCGCCACGCTCTTCTGCAATTTGACCAAGAAATGCATGGCCTGGCGCAGTTGGTAATAATTCGTTTGCTCGCTTTAAATAAGGTTCCGACTCTTTCTTTTTGCCCATATTAAATAGAGCTATGCCACTTTGAATGTGTGGTTTGAAGTAATCAGGCTGCATTTTTATCGCTTTTGCATAGTAGCCTAAAGCAGTTTCTGGTTGTTTTTGCGTGAGTGCAATATCTCCCAAAAGCTCCTGAAAGCGAGCCTCGCGTGGCTCACCTGCAATCGCTTTTTTTGCCAATGTATTAGCCGTTGATGTGTCGCCTTTTTTTAGGGCCAATAAAGCCTCATCGTATGCTTGGTAAGCTGGTTGAGTTGCTTTTAAGTGCGCCACTTTTTTTGCATAAGTCTCTTTACCAATTTCGCCACCTGCACCTATTGTGGCAAGTGTTGCTTGATTATCAACTACACGTTGAGGTGAAGGCGGATGGCTTGCGAAAAGACCAGCAATAAAATTACTTTTACGATCCTGACTCAGACGGACAAAGGTTTCTTGCAAGGTCACAGCTGCAGCAGGGTCATAACCTGCTTTTTTCATATACTGCATGCCGTAAAAGTCAGATTCGCTTTCGGCATCGCGGCCGTACTTGCTGGAAATTAATTGCGCACCCAGCTGAGAACCGCCAACGATGAGGTTAGCATAGTCAGAGTTTTGTGCCCCGATGCCAACAGCAATCATCGCGCCTTGCAAAAAGATACCACGCTCCATGCTTTTTGCACCATGGCGCGCGGCAGCATGGACTATTTCGTGCCCCATCACTGCTGCAAGCTCTGCCTCGCTATTCAGTTCGTAAAGCAACCCGCGATTAAATGCAATCTTGCCGCCAGGCATCGCCCAAGCGTTTGGCACAGAATCGTTAATGACCACGAACTCATAAGGTAAATCTGGCCGATCAGAAACGGCTGCTAGTCGTTTGCCAATGTTTTGCACATAAGCGGTTAGTTCTGGGTCAAGTATATAGTCACCACCCTGTGACTGACGTGTTGGTGAGTAGTTTTGGGTGCCAATTGCAATTTCTTTTTCTTGTGAAACAAACTGGAACTCTGTTTTTTTGGTTACAGGATTGGTGCCACAGCTCGCCAGCACAAGTGAAGCAATAAAAACGAATGCGAGCTTAGCATATTGCTGGCAGTTGAGTTTGATGAAGAACGTACTTATGAAGCTGATTGTTTTCATCTCAGTGCTTGGTTTACTCTTTTGAACAGTTGTCAGAATCACCATTGCAAACGCCATAAATAATCAGTGAGTGTTCTTGAATTTTAAAGCCACGCGACTCTGCTGCCTCTCGTTGTCTGCGTTCAATTTCTTCATCGTAAAATTCTTCTACTTTTCCACACTTAACACAAACGATATGATCGTGATGGCCGCCTGCGTTTAATTCAAAAACAGCTTTACCACTCTCAAAATGATGACGCACAAGTAATCCGGCATCTTCAAATTGTGTTAGCACGCGATATACTGTGGCTAAGCCCACATCATCACCAGCGTTCAATAGCACTTTGTAGACATCCTCTGCAGACAAATGTCGATCATCACTTTTTTCAAAGAGCTCCAGTATTTTTAGCCTTGGTAGTGTTGCTTTTAAACCGGCATTTTTTAAATCTTTTTGATCATGCATAATTTTACTCATTTCTCGAACTTTTTAGTTTTAGGCTTTTCGCCATCGTGTTATATTAACGGCAATTCGGACATCTGTCTTGCTTAACATATAAAACGATGAAAACTATGCATAATAATCTAAAATTTCTGACATTGTTGATGATGGTGACAGTTGTTGGCTGTAGTACTGGCGAACGCACGATTAAGCCTTTTAAGTTGGAGATACAGCAAGGTAATGTCGTGACCTCCGAGATGTTGCTTAAATTACGTCCAGGCATGACTAAATCACAAGTCCAGTTTATTCTTGGCACGCCATTATTGGTGGATAGTTTTCATACTGATCGATGGGATTACTTCTATCAATTACGTAAGCAAGGCGAGATTGTGAGTCAACGTCGTGTTATTTTAGACTTTGATGGTGACGCACTCACGCGCGTGCGCGGTGATGTTGTGCCAGAGGGAACGAACATTGATGCACTCGTGCAGCAAGCGCAATCAGCGCCTAAGCCAGCTAAACCCATTACTGAGATAGATGAAAATGCAGGGCTGGTGACGACGCCAATAGAGGCGCCAGTGATTGAGTCTGCAGAGGCCGCAGCTCCGTCAGAAACGCTTGTAACAGAAAGCGCAACAGAAGCACCAGCGGCGGAGGTCACTAAAACGGAGTCGACACACCAGGAGACAACATCAACAGCGCAGGCAGCTGAAACCGCTATGAATGCAGAAATGGCACCATTAGTTGAGATGGAGAAGATTGAAGAGACAGCCGATGCTAGTCTTCAAACAGAACTTCAAACAGAACAAGATGAGATTGAGGTGCCCGTTGCTAGCGTGCCTGCAGTTGAATCGCTAACTGAAGTAGAGAAGCTTGCAACGCCCGTCTTAGAGGAATCAGCTAATATTGTGAAACCTAAGCTAAAAATGGATAGAGTAATGAGTTCTGCGCCAGATGAAGTAAAGTCGAGATATCGCGTATCGCCTACTCAATCTGCAATTCCAACAGCGCCTGAGATGGCGAATAAGGCTAAGCTAAATGAAGAAGAGCCAGGCTTTTTTGAGCGTATATTGAAGAGGATAGGTTTTTAACCGCACATGAAAACGAGAGTTGTTATTACAGGCGCTTCCGGACGTATGGGTGTTGCTTTATTGGAAGGCATTTTTGCGGATGAAGCGCTTATTTTACATGCAGCAATTGATCGTCCAAACAGTGCGCAGATTGGTCAAGATGCTGGCGCCTCATTTGGGCTCACAACGGGTGTGAAAGTCACTAGCGATGTAGCGGTTGCCTTACAAGACGCGGATGTGTTGATTGATTTTACCCGTCCTGAAGCTGCTATGGAATATTTGGCGGCATGTGAGCGTGCTGGTGTGAAAATGGTCATCGGTACAACCGGTTTTAGCGAGCAAGAAAAAGCGACAATCGTTGCTCATGCAGTTAAAAATGCTGTTGTGTTTGCTCCTAATATGAGTGTTGGTGTGACGTTATTGATTAATCTAGTAGAGCAAGCCGCTAGGGTATTGAATGAGGGTTATGATATTGAAGTGGTGGAAATGCATCACCGCCATAAAGTTGATGCGCCTTCTGGTACTGCGTTGCGTTTAGGCGAGGCGGCTGCACAGGGTCTGGGTCAAGATCTAAAAGATTGTGCAGTCTATGCGCGTGAAGGCGTCACTGGCGAACGTGAAGCTGGGAAAATTGGTTTTGCAACCTTGCGCGGTGGCGATGTTGTTGGTGATCACACTGTTATTTATGCGGGCACTGGCGAGCGAGTTGAAATCACCCATAAAGCCAGTAGCAGAGCCACTTTTGCATTAGGTGCGCTAAGAGCAGCTAAATTTTTGGCTGATAAGCCAACAGGTTTATTTGATATGAGAGACGTACTTGGTTTGCGGTAAATTTTTTGGTTTGCGGTAAATTTTAAAGTGACCATGCATTCGTCGCCTTTTACAAAGCAAGACGCTTACTTCTTTCTGGCGCTGTTAACCTTATTTGTTATTTTCTTTGTTTGGTCAGCAATCTATCCAGTGGATAGGCTCACTTGGTTGTTAGAGGTTTTGCCAACGCTCATTGCCTTGCCCATTCTTTTGCTTACCTATAAACAATTTCCTCTCACACCATTGTTGTATTTCTTAATACTGGTGCATGCCATTATTTTGCTGATTGGCGCGCATTACACATATGCAGAAGTGCCTTTATTTAATTGGTTGCGGGATACTTTCGACTTAAGCCGCAACTATTACGATAGGCTGGGCCATTTTGCACAAGGGTTCATTCCCGCCATGGTGGCGCGTGAGGTGTTGTTACGCAAACGAGTGGTGAAAGAAGAGGGCTGGTTATTTTTTATAGTCTGTTGTATTTGTCTGAGTATTAGTGCTAGTTATGAATTGATTGAATGGTGGGTTGCCGTAGCTGCCGGGGGCTCGGCAGAGGCTTTTCTCGGTACGCAAGGCGATGTCTGGGATACGCAATGGGATATGTTCACCGCTTTAGTTGGTTCAGCTTGTGCACAAATCTTTCTGAATAATTGGCATAATCAACAGCTTGCTAAGCTTGAAAGGAAAGTCTAATTCCGCTATAATTCGGCAATTCTTGAAACGGGAAGAGTACACCACTTTTCCCGTTTTGCATGTCTAGCGCCAGCATTCATTATTGAGTGCTGCAAAGTGCGCGAACAAACGATACTGAATATTTAAGGAGTCACAATTGTCTCAGACACGCCCCGTAAAAAAGACACAAGCGATACTGGTGTTGGCAGATGGAACAGTGTTTCGAGGCACTTCAATTGGCGCTTCTGGCCATACCGTTGGCGAGGTGGTTTTTAATACCTCAATGACAGGTTATCAAGAAATTCTTACCGATCCTTCCTATACAGAGCAAATCGTTACGCTAACGTATCCCCATATTGGTAACACGGGTGTGAATAGTGAAGATGTAGAGTCCAATCAGGTATGCGCATCTGGGCTGGTGATTAGAGACTTGCCCTTAGTAGCAAGTAATTTCAGAAGTGAGCAAACACTATCAGCTTATTTAACAGCGCGCAATATTGTTGCGATTGCTGATATTGATACGCGTAAGTTGACACGCATATTAAGAGAGAAGGGCGCGCAAGCAGGATGTATTTTGGTCGGCGATGATAAGGATAAAGCGCTTTCCTTAGCAAAAGCATTCCCAGGTTTAGCAGGTATGGATTTAGCGAAAGTAGTGACCTGCCAAACCGCTTATGAGTTTCAAGATGGTGAGTGGGTTTTGGGCGAGGGTTTTGTTGCACCCAAAAATAAAGCTTATCATGTGGTGGCCTTTGACTATGGAGTAAAACAAAACATTTTACGCATGCTGGTTTCACGAGGATGTAAAGTCACCGTCTTGCCAGCGCAAGCAACAGCTGAGGATGCATTAAGTTATCAACCGGATGGTATCTTTTTGTCGAATGGCCCTGGCGATCCTGAGCCATGTGATTATGCAATTAAAACAATTGGCGCTTTGCTAAATGCGCAATTGCCAATGTTTGGTATTTGTTTAGGGCATCAATTATTAGCTTTGGCAAGCGGTGCAAAAACAATGAAAATGAAATTTGGACATCATGGGGCCAATCATCCAGTGCAGGACGTAGAGACTAAACGTGTCTATATTACTAGTCAAAATCACGGCTTTGCTGTAGATATGAACAGCTTGCCTGCAAATGTAAAAGTGACGCATCTCTCTTTATTTGATGGCAGTTTGCAAGGAATTGCCCTCACAGACAAGCCGGCTTTTAGTTTTCAGGGTCACCCTGAGGCAAGCCCTGGACCAACAGAAATGTCTTATTTGTTTGACCGCTTCATTAGCATGATGCAAGAAAGGAAGGCTAGCTAATGGCTAAGCGTACAGATATAAAATCAATTTTAATTATTGGTGCAGGTCCTATTGTTATTGGACAGGCATGTGAGTTTGATTATTCAGGCGCACAAGCTTGTAAGGCACTTCGTGAAGAAGGCTACCGCGTTATTTTAGTAAACTCTAATCCAGCCACCATTATGACAGACCCAGAAATGGCTGATGCAACCTACATTGAGCCAATTACTTGGCAAGTGGTTGAGAAGATTATTGAAAAAGAACAGCCTGATGCTTTACTGCCAACGATGGGTGGTCAGACGGCGCTTAATTGTGCCCTGGATTTAGATAAGCACGGTGTGCTAAAGAAACATCATGTGGAATTAATTGGCGCTTCCAAAGAAGCCATTGATAAAGCCGAAGATCGTCAGAAGTTTAAAGAGGCGATGACTAAAATTGGCTTGGGCTCAGCCAAATCGGCGATTGCACACAGTATGGAAGGGGCCCTACAAGTGCAAGCTAATATTGGTTATCCAGCGATTATTCGACCATCGTTTACCATGGGCGGTAGTGGTGGTGGTATTGCATATAACCGTGAAGAGTTTGTTGAGATTTGTGAACGTGGTTTAGAGGCATCGCCAACGAATGAATTGCTGATCGAAGAATCGATGCTCGGCTGGAAAGAGTATGAAATGGAAGTGGTGCGTGATTCAGCAGATAATTGCATCATTATTTGTTCCATTGAAAACTTGGATCCAATGGGTGTGCACACTGGCGATTCGATTACGGTTGCGCCTGCCCAAACATTGACTGATAAAGAATATCAAATCATGCGTAATGCTTCACTAGCTGTTTTGCGTGAAATTGGTGTCGATACAGGTGGTTCTAACGTTCAGTTTGCGATTAATCCAGACGATGGACGTATGATCGTGATTGAAATGAATCCGCGTGTATCGCGTTCATCTGCTTTAGCATCAAAGGCAACTGGCTTCCCGATTGCTAAAGTTGCCGCTAAGTTAGCGGTTGGTTATACATTGGACGAGCTTAAGAATGACATTACAGGTGGTCAAACCCCTGCGTCTTTTGAGCCTTCTATTGATTATGTTGTCACCAAAATACCTCGTTTTGCTTTTGAAAAGTTTCCACAAGCCGATAGTCGCTTAACGACGCAAATGAAATCTGTGGGAGAAGTGATGGCAATTGGCGGTCATTTCCAAGAGTCTTTCCAAAAAGCATTGCGTGGCCTAGAAGTTGGTGTTGATGGTTTAGATTCATTAACGACTGATATCGATTTAATTGCCAAAGAACTTGGCGAGCCAAGATCAGAACGTATTTGGTATGTTGGTGATGCTTTTAGAATGGGCATGAGTGCCGAACAAGTCTTTAATATTAGTAAAATTGATCCTTGGTTCTTAGCGCAAATAGAAGATTTAATTAAGCAAGAAAAAGCATTGGATGGTAAACACATTGCTGATTTAGACAGGGATGCCTTGTATCAACTCAAAAGGGCAGGCTTTTCAGATAAGCGTCTCGCTACTTTGTTAGATACCGATCAGCACGCAGTGCGCGCATATCGCCAAGCATTGAATGTGCGCCCTGTGTATAAACGCGTTGATACTTGTGCGGCTGAGTTTGCCACTAATACCGCTTATATGTACTCAAGCTACGCAGAAGAGTGTGAATCAAACCCGAGCGATAAGAAGAAAATTATGGTGCTTGGTGGCGGTCCAAACCGTATTGGTCAAGGCATTGAGTTTGATTACTGCTGTGTACATGCGGCCTTTGCCATGCGCGAAGATGGTTATGAAACCATTATGGTCAATTGTAATCCTGAAACGGTTTCAACTGACTATGACACATCTGATCGCTTATATTTTGAGCCGGTTACTTTAGAAGATGTGCTGGAGATTGTCTATCTAGAAAAGCCAGTCGGCGTGATTGTGCAATACGGTGGTCAAACACCGTTGAAACTAGCGCGTGCCCTAGAAAAAGCGGGCGTGCCTATTATTGGTACTAGTCCTGATGCGATTGACCGCGCAGAAGACCGTGAACGATTCCAAAAAATGTTGAGCGAACTTGGTCTGAAACAACCTCCTAATCGCACTGCACGCGCACCAGAAGAGGCGATTCGTCTTGCAGCTGAAATTGGTTATCCTTTGGTTGTGCGTCCAAGTTATGTACTAGGTGGACGTGCAATGGAAATTGTACAAGAGCAAAGTCAGTTAGAACGCTATATGCGTGAAGCAGTAAAAGTTTCTAATGACTCGCCCGTCTTGCTAGATCGCTTCCTCAATGATGCGCTGGAAATTGATGTTGATGCGATTTGCGATGGCGAAGAGGTTGTTATTGGCGGCATTATGCAACACGTTGAGCAAGCTGGCGTACACTCTGGTGATTCTGCATGCTCATTACCGCCTTATAGTTTGAGTCAAGCATTACAAGATGAATTGCGTGCGCAAACCGTGATGATGGCAAAAGCATTGGGCGTGAAAGGTTTGATGAATGTGCAGTTTGCGATTCAAGGCACCACGGTTTATGTATTAGAAGTGAACCCGCGCGCGTCACGTACAGTACCATTTGTTTCCAAGGCCTGTGGTTTACAGCTGGCAAAAATTGCAGCTCGCTGTATGGCAGGACAAAGCTTGCAGTCACAGGGCATTACCAAAGAGGTTATACCTCCTTATTTTTCAGTTAAAGAAGCGGTATTTCCGTTCATTAAATTTCCGGGTGTAGATACTATTTTGGGCCCTGAAATGAAATCGACTGGTGAGGTAATGGGTGTTGGCGCTACTTTTGCAGAAGCATTTGTTAAATCTCAACTGGGCGCTTCAATTAAATTGCCACAAGCTGGTAAAGCGTTTATTAGTGTACGTAATGAAGATCACCAAAATGTCGTTGATATTGCAAAGGATTTAGAGAAGTTAGGCTTTGAGTTGGTTGCAACAAAAGGTACAGCGAGAGCCTTGACGCAAAACGGCTTGGTAGTTAAAGCGGTTAATAAAGTTGCAGAAGGTCGTCCGCATGTGGTGGATATGATTAAGAACAATGAAATTGATTTTATTGTCAATGTCACAGAAGATAAAAAAGCCGTAGCAGACTCATACGAAATCCGTCATAGTGCATTGCAAAATAAAGTAACCTATTACACCACATTAGCTGGAGCAAAAGCCGCCTGTATTGGTATGGCATATATGCAAGAGTTACAGGTAGAGTCTATCCAAGACTTGCACAAAAAGCTTGTGTAAAATAAACTAGTTAAATCAATTGAATGAAAACCACGCTCAGGCGAGTGTGGTTTATTTTTTATAAGGGTTTGTTGTATGGCAGTGAATCAAATTCCAGTAACATTACGTGGTGCAGGCTTGCTCAAAGAAGAATTGCAACGCTTAAGATCTGAAGATAGACCAAATGTCATTCAGGCAATTGCAGAAGCCAGAGCGCAAGGCGACTTGTCTGAAAATGCAGAATATGAAGCCGCTAAAGAAAAACAAAGTTTTATAGAAGGGCGTATTGCAGAGTTAGAGAGTAAACTTTCTAATATGCAAGTGATTGATCCTACTACATTAAATGCAGAAGGACGTGTTGTGTTTGGTGCAACAGTACGATTTGAAGATTTGGACACAAGCGACGTTAAAATTTATCAAATTGTTGGAGAAGATGAAGCTGATATTAAAACAGGGAAAATATCAATTGCTTCACCGATTGCTCGTGCATTAATTGGCAAGCATGAAGGGGATATTGCAGAAGTCTCTGCGCCAGGCGGCATTAAAGAATACGAAGTGATTGAAGTGTTATACGTTTAAATTATGTTGCGCAAACTCACAGCACTAGTGATCACCTTTTGGGTTGGAGGTTTATGGGTGACAGGGCTCAGTGCGAGTATATTGTTTGATGCGATTGATAATAGATCATTAGCTGGTAATGTTGCGGGTCAATTATTTCAGACGATGTCTTATATAGGGTTGGCGAGTGGCTTATTTTTATTAGTACAACGCTTTATTGAGTGTGGCCTGCAAGGCGTTAAACAGCATTACGTATGGATAGTGAGTAGTATGTTGCTTCTGATTATCATTGGATTCTTTGGGGTGCAATCTCATCTTGCCCAACTGAAAGCAGCAGCTTATCCGATTGCAGTGATGCAAAGCGCGTATGCCAAGCAGTTCGCCGTATGGCATGGCATTTCTGGTGTTATTTACCTCATTCAGTGCTTGTTGGGAGTGATGCTTGTGATGGTTGCCTGGCGTGACTAAGGTGCTATAGTTTTGGAATATGAATTTTGTTTTTCTCTTTAATAGTGTCGCTAGCACGATAAATTACCAATTGTTTGCCAATGTGGTGTACAGCCGTCGCATTCGTTGTTTCACAAATTGATTGATACATGGCTTTACGTGCTTCACGGTCATCGCCAGCGACTTTTATTTTAATCAATTCATGCGCATTAAGGTTGATATCAATTTCTTTAATAATATTATCTGTTAAACCTTGGTTACCAATCATCACAACAGGGCTAAGGCTGTGAGCTAGGCCACGCAAATGACTGATTTGTTTTGGATTTAATTTCATGAATTGGCATGCTTTTTCGGAACTTTAGAAGGAATGGATTTTATCATGAATTCATATAATAAAACATGAAGCTCAGCAGTCGGAGTAAGGCTTGGATGCAAGAGCATTTGAACGATGAATATGTCAAACGCGCACAAAAAGAAGGTTATCGCGCACGTGCAGCCTATAAACTGATAGAGATTGATGATAAAGACAAATTAATAAAGCCTGGAATGACGGTTGTTGATTTGGGTTCTGCGCCAGGCAGTTGGTGTCAAGTTGTGAAACAACGACTGAAAGGTCAAGGTCGTATCATTGGGCTAGATTTATTGGACATGCACCCTATTGCAGGTGTAGAGTTTATTCAAGGCGACTTTCGTGAAGCAAATATATTAAGCCAGTTAGAAGAAAAGTTAGATAAAAAGCCTGTTGACCTTGTAATTGCTGACATGGCGCCCAATATTAGTGGAGTGAAAGACGCAGATCAGGCAGGCGCTGTTTATTTAACAGAGCTTGCATTGGAATTTAGTCAGCAATGGTTGAAACCTCACGGCAATTTCTTAGTCAAAGTATTTATTGGGGCAGGATTTGAAGATATTATTAAACGCATGCGTCTAGAGTTTGATAAAGTAGTAACAAGAAAGCCAAAAGCCTCAAGAGGAAGAAGTAATGAAACTTATTTGCTTGGATTAGGACGTAAGTAAGGTATTTAGATGTAATTATTGGCATTTATTTGTGACAATGACAAATAGACTGACCAAGTTCAAAAAAGGAAGAAGCTAGTGAATAATATCGCAAAAAATATTGCTATTTGGATTGCTGTGGCATTAATACTAATGACTGTTTTTCAGCAATTTGGCAGTCCTAATAAGGCAGGGTCGCAGATTGTCTATTCGCAATTTATGGAAAATGTGAAAAAAGGACAAGTCCAAAAAGTACAGATTGATGGCCGAGTTATTCATGGGACTACCCGAGACAACACGCCTTTTAGCACCTATGCGCCTAATGACTTGTGGATGGTGAGCGATTTACTAAAATACAATGTTGAAGTTGAGGCGAAAGCTGAAGAAAAGCGCTCTTTATTATTAGAAATCCTCATGTCATGGTTCCCCATGATATTGCTGATTGGTGTATGGATTTTTTTCATGCGACAAATGCAAGGTGGCGGCAAAGGTGGCGGACCCTTTTCTTTTGGTAAGAGTAAAGCTAGGCAACTAGACGAAAGCAACAATCAAACAACATTTGCCGATGTTGCTGGTTGTGATGAAGCAAAAGAAGAAGTGACCGAACTGGTTGAATTTTTACGCGACCCTAGTAAATTCCAAAAATTAGGTGGCCGCATTCCACGTGGCGTTTTAATGGTGGGGCCACCTGGTACAGGTAAGACTTTGTTAGCGCGTGCAATTGCTGGTGAGGCTAAAGTGCCTTTCTTTACAATCTCTGGTTCAGACTTTGTTGAAATGTTTGTGGGTGTTGGTGCGTCGCGCGTGCGTGATATGTTTGAAACCGCAAAGAAAAACTCACCGTGTATTATCTTTATTGATGAGATTGATGCGGTTGGTCGCAGTCGCGGATCTGGTACTGGTGGCGGTAATGATGAGCGTGAGCAAACACTCAATCAATTATTAGTGGAAATGGATGGCTTTGAGGCAAGTTCTGGCGTGATTGTGATTGCCGCAACCAACCGTGCAGATGTGTTAGACAAAGCATTGCTTCGTCCTGGACGTTTTGATCGTCAAGTGATGGTAGGTTTGCCTGATATTAAAGGCCGTGAGCAAATCTTATTAGTGCATATGCGTAAGGTGCCCATTGATCCTGATGTAAAAGCAGATATTTTGGCGCGTGGTACGCCTGGTATGAGTGGCGCAGATCTGGCTAATCTGGTGAATGAAGCTGCTTTATTTGCCGCGCGACGCAATAAGCGTACGGTGGATATGCAAGATTTTGAAGATGCGAAAGACAAAATCTTTATGGGACCAGAGCGTAAATCAATGGTCATGCGTGAAGAAGAGCGCCGTAATACGGCTTACCATGAATCAGGTCATGCTGTGGTAGCTAAATTATTACCAAAAGCAGATCCAGTTCATAAGGTGACAATTATGCCGCGTGGCTGGGCATTGGGATTAACATGGCAATTGCCAGAGTTTGATCGCATTAGTAACTATAAAGATAAAATGTTAGAAGAGATTTCTATTTTATTTGGCGGGCGTATTGCAGAAGAAGTGTTTGTTAATCAAATGTCGACTGGTGCTTCTAATGATTTTGAACGTGCAACTAAGTTAGCGCGTGATATGGTCACAAAATACGGCATGAGCGATGCTTTGGGCACTATGGTTTACGCAGGAAGTGAGCAAGATTCTTTCTTTGGAAGCATGAGCTCTAAAACAGTTTCTGAGGCAACACAACAAAAAGTGGATGCAGAAATCAGACGTATTTTAGATGAGCAATATGCAATTGCGCGTAAATTAATTGAAGATAATCGTGACAAAGTTGAGGCGATGACAGCAGCATTGATGGAGTTTGAAACGATAGACGCCGATCAAATTAACGATATCATGGCAGGCATTCCCGTGCGACAGCCTAAACCTAGGCAAACAACGGTAAAGCCAACTGATGGTGGCAGTTCTGGATCGACAGTTGTACCAAAGCCGCAACCAACTGCAAAAAAAGAATAAGCTTAGTACAACATCAAGCTTAGGTTAAAATAAGGGGCTGACTAACTGAATTAGTCAGCCCTTTTATTTTTATGATGCTACATTGCGGACAATTTAAGTTGGATTTAACCAGGCCTCGTGTCATGGGTATTCTGAACGTAACACCAGATTCTTTTTCCGATGGCGGTCATTATTCACAGATAGATGCTGCGGTACAGCACGCACTTACTTTAATTGATGAAGGCGTGGATATTTTGGATATTGGTGGTGAGTCGACACGACCTAATGCTACACCAGTCACTTTAGCACAAGAGTTGGATCGTGTGATTCCTGTGATAGAGGCGCTGATTGCACATCAAATTAATATTCCTATCTCAATTGATACTTATAAACCGGCTGTGATGCGCGCTGCCATTGCAGCGGGCGCTAGTCTTGTGAATGATGTGAGAGCCTTACAAGAAGAAGGTGCTATTGCAGCAGTGGCAAATACCAATGTCGGTGTGTGCTTAATGCATATGCAGGGGACACCGCAAACTATGCAAGATAATCCACATTACGTTGATGTTGTGGAAGAGGTTGGCGCGTTTTTATCTGAGCGCGTAGCGCTCTGTCAACAAGCTGGTATCGCAAGCAATCGACTAATGATTGACCCAGGCTTTGGTTTTGGTAAAACCCGCGCGCATAATATTACTTTGATACAACAACTCGATGGATTGACGCAATTAGGCTTGCCGATATTAGTTGGTTTATCTCGAAAGTCCGTTTTAGGACAGGTGACGGGTAATGATGTAGATGCTCGCTTATATGCAAGTGTCGCTGCTGCTGTGATCTCTGTCATGAAAGGCGCTAAAATCGTTCGCGTGCATGATGTGAAAGCAACTGTTGAGGCACTCAAGGTGGTTACAGCAATCATGGCGTTATAAGAAGGCTTTTTGGTTATTAATACGCTTCATCAGCTAATAGGATTGCATTGATATTTGAGCTGGTGGAGTCAAAAAAGCGATAGGAATACACTAAAAATGAGAAAGTCGTAAAGATGATAAAAAAATATTTTGGCACCGATGGCATTCGCGGGAAAGTGGGCGAGCATCCGATTACACCAGAGTTTGTGATGCGTTTGGGTTACGCTGCAGGACGCGTGTTCGTGGGTTTGCAGGAGGGTAGTTTAGCTAAAGGTGCACACCCAACCGTGTTAATTGGTAAGGATTCACGTATTTCAGGTTATATGTTAGAAGCGGCTTTGGAGGCGGGTTTAACAGCTGCTGGCGTGAATACGATGTTGACAGGCCCCATGCCAACACCTGCGATTGCTTATCTAACGCGGGCTTTGCGCGCGCAAGCAGGTATTGTCATTTCTGCGTCACACAATCCTTATGATGATAATGGTATTAAGTTTTTTTCTAGCGCAGGCGAAAAATTAGGTGATGATATTGAGCATGCAATTGAAGCTGAGCTTGATAAGCCCATGCAGGTGATGGCGTCTGCTAAGTTAGGTAAAGCAAAGCGTATTGATGATGCTGCTGGACGTTATATTGAATTTTGCAAAAGCACTTTTCCTAATGATATGGATTTGCGCGGTTTAACGATTGTGCTCGATTGCGCCCATGGCGCGACTTATCATGTCGCGCCACCAGTATTTCATGAGCTTGGCGCTGAAGTGATTGCTATTGGTAATGCGCCTGATGGCTTGAATATTAATTTAAATGTTGGCTCTACTCATCCACAAGCGCTACAAAAAGCGGTCGTGGAGCATCAAGCTGATTTGGGAATTGCATTTGACGGTGATGGTGACCGGGTGCTGATGGTTGATGCAAATGGGCAATTATTAGATGGTGATCAGTTGCTTTATATCATTGCCTTGGGATTATATGCTAGAGGCAAACTAAAAGGCGGCGTGGCAGGTACGCTAATGACCAATCTTGCTTTAGAGCATGCCTTACAAAAACATCAAATTCCGTTTGATCGTGCCAATGTGGGTGATCGTTATGTGTTGGAATTACTGAAAGAAAAAAATTGGCAATTAGGTGGCGAAAATTCAGGACATATTTTAACGTTAGATAAACATACCAGTGGCGATGCGATTATTGCGGCATTACAAGTATTATTAGCACTCAAACGCAGTGGAAAAACATTGTCGGAAATGGGTGAAGCATTGCCGCTATATCCCCAAGTATTAATTAATGTGACCACAAAACACAAGATTGATTTGCAACAATCCGAGATTCAGTCTGCGGTTAAAGAGGCGGAGCGTGAGTTAAACGATGCGGGCCGAGTACTATTGCGCGCGTCTGGAACAGAGCCAAAAATTCGTGTCATGGTTGAAGGGCAGAATGCAGTGTTAGTACAACAACTAGCAGAGCGCATTGCTAAAGTTGTGGAAGCGCAGAGCCAATAAATAAACAGTAACCCATTGTTTTTATTATTAATCAGTTAATAAAACATTCATTCTAGCTTCATTAAATTGTCATATTAGAAGCGCATTCTGCTTGAACAAACAATTGCAACGGAGATTGTGATGACGAATAGAATGCGCTTATATCTTAATCGTATGAATCATTTAGATAGCACTTTATGTATTAAAGTGAGTCATGCTAGTCAATATCCTATCATACGCGACTGGTTTAGATTGATGAGTCGCTTAGGCGACGGTATTTTTTGGTACACCATGTTATTAGGCATCTTGCTTGTACAAGGTGAAGTGGCTTGGCTGCCTGTATTGCATATTATCTTGACTGGTTTAGCTGGCACATTGGTTTATAAATGGTTAAAAGGACAAACATTACGACCAAGGCCTTATCAAGTATTGCAAGATGTTTGGTTAACAGGTAAGCCTTTAGATTACTTTAGTTTCCCTTCTGGCCACACATTGCATGCCGTCATATTCACTTGCATGACATTGGCTTACTTTCCTTCACTTGCTTTGCTGGCGATTCCATTTAGTGTCATGGTGGCTATATCGCGTGTTGTACTTGGATTGCACTATCCAAGTGATGTATTAGCGGGTGCGGTCATAGGCCTTGCATTATCAGTCATCTCAATGAATGTAGTGCTCCAGATGAATGTAGTGCTATAGCATTCAACATATTTTCATGAAAAAGAGGATGCTCATTTTGCATCTTCTTTTTTTTAATGATTCATTAGCTTGGTAAAGCCTTAAATATTGTAATAACGAATGGGCTCTGCATGACCCATATGCAACGTCGCTAGACAATGCTCACGCCACATCATGACGCGCGATATATCATCAATGACACTACGTTCTGGTTGCCAATTGGGTAGATGACCATTCAGAATCTTATGGAAATCTTTGAGCGCTTCTTCTGTTTGCGTAATATAGTAATCAAAATGCTTGTGTTTTTTATGATTGTTGAAATGGATGCATCGATGAATAATATTGGGCAACCTAACACCACGTAACAGTCGATCCAAATAAGCTAAGGTGTGTAATTTTTTGCGAATGAAACGTTGCGGCTGTTCAAAACAAGGCGCGATAAAATAGCTAATAAAGGTCGCGTGTTTGGCTAGTAATTGTCCTGGTGTCTGCTGCAGTAGTTGTTGAATATGCACATCCATCGCCCATTCTGCAGCGATATGAGTAAAGATGGTTTCATGTTGCCACAGCGCTTCATGTGCGGGTACAAAATGATTATGTGCAATGACATCAACATAAAGATGGCTTGCATAACCGATGGCAATAGCAGTTTCTTCGTCAGTTGTTGCATGATGAATTAAGTACTCTGCCTTTTGCCATTGATGTGCAGTGTGAAACTGTTTGGATATTACCGCTAAATCAGGCAAACATGCGCCAGCCAGCACCAGCTCAGGAAAGCGCTTAATGGCATCTCTGAAACGCTTATCTAATAATGGCGAGGCGAGAAAAAGTGATTGTGCAAAATAAACATGCGTATATAAACCCCATGCGTTAGCATCGACTGAATAGATGCTCAGCGGCAAGCACCACCATAAGGTATTTAACCATTTTTGAATGTTCATGGCGCTAATTTGACATGCTTTTATGAAAATGAAATGACAAAAGCTCAAGTTATTCAAAAGCAATTGTCATATTCATGAAAGTGTCACAATGGATAGATAATATCTGTCACATTACTTAACATATGGTCACTTACACATGAAAATACTGTTTATATCAGATGTTTACTTTCCGCGAGTCAATGGTGTGTCGACCTCCATTAAAACATTTATGACGCAATTACAAATGCTAGGACATCATGTGGATTTAATCGCCCCCGATTATGGAGATGACTATCAAGCGGAAGCACCTAATATTAAACGAATTCCTGCTAAAACTATTTATTTTGACCCTGAAGATCGTTTAATGAAATATGGTGAAGTGATCAAGCTTTTACCTGATTTAAAAAAAGAAAAGTACGATATTATTCATGTCAATACACCATTTGTTGCGCATTACTTAGGACTTAAATTGGCCAAGTTGTTGCATATTCCTTGTGTTGAAACTTACCACACCTTTTTTGAAGATTATTTACATCATTATTTACCTTGGATTCCACAAAATATAGCAAGAAGCCTCGCACGTTATATTTCAAAAAAGCAATGTAATTCGGTTGATGCGATTGTTGTGCCATCCCAGCCTATGCTAGATGTACTCAGAAAATATGGCGTTAAGGCTAGCGCCAACGTGATCCCAACGGGATTGCAAGAAGCCAGTTTTGCGACAGCAGATGGACTGCAGTTTAAGAAAAAGTATGGAATAGCACATAAACGTCCAATGCTACTTTATGTGGGACGTGTGGCGTTTGAGAAGAATATTCCCTTTTTATTTGAAATGACCAAAGTGCTTGCTGAGCGTCATCCTAATGTATTGCTGGTTGTAGCAGGAGAAGGTCCCGCAGAACCAGCGTTACATCAGCTAGCCATCACTTTAAAAATTGAAGATAACGTTAAGTTTATTGGTTATTTAGACCGTGATACCGAACTCAATGCGTGTTATCAATCAGCAGATGTTTTTGTGTTTTCTTCAAAAAGTGAAACGCAAGGATTAGTATTGCTAGAAGCCATGGCACAAGGTACGCCTGTGGTTGGTATTGCCGAGTTAGGGACCGCTTCTATTTTATATGAGGGACAAGGCGCATTAATAGCAACCGAAAATACAGTTGAGTTTTCAGATAAGGTTGCTAGTTTGATTGAGGATCATACTAAACGTGATTTACTGAGTCAAAAAGCAAAAGAATATGCTCAATCCGTGTGGTCGGCGGATGTGCAAGCACAACGGATGGCTCACTTTTATCAAAAAACAATGGCGCAATATCAATTTAAAAAGTCATCGCTTCCTTATGTCACGATGACAGATTAAAAACAGCTATTTTCTAGCGCATTTTTTCATTTAGTTACATCCGCTTTATTTCTAATATGCTATAAATGCATTATGGAAAAAAATACGATAGGCGCTGAGACGCTACTGGCAGCAGTTGATTTAGGATCGAATAGTTTTAGGTTAGAAATTGCCCATTGTGTTGGCGGACAAATACAGCGAGTTGACTATATCAAAGAAGCCGTTAGACAAGGCGGCGATTTAGATGAAAATCGAAACTTAAATGCTGCTGCGTTACAAAGAGGCGTGAAATGTTTAGAGCGATTTGGTGAGGCGCTAAAAGGGTTTCCCGCACAAAATGTGCGGGCAGTTGCGACGCAAACTTTAAGAGAAGCGCGTAATAGAGACTTTTTTATAGAGCTAGCGCAGAAGGCGCTGGGCTACAATATTGAAGTGATTTCTGGTGTAGAAGAAGCGAGATTGATTTATCAAGGGGTTAGTCACTTCTTGCCACAATCAGATGAACGTCGGTTAGTGATTGATATTGGTGGGCGATCGACTGAGTTCGTATTAGGACAACATTTTGATGCATTGCAAACGGAATCTTTACGTGTAGGCTCTGTTGCATGGTCATTAAAGTATTTTCCTGATGGAGAGCTTTCTGAAAAAAATATAAAACGGGCAGAAGTGGCAGCAAAATCATTTTTAGATGTGATTACACGCTCTTATAGTGCTAAGTATTGGGATGTGGCCTATGGTGCATCTGGCACTGTTGGTGCTGTTGGTGATGTGTTGGCATTGGCTGGATTTCAAGAGGGTGTTATCACACGGGAAGGTTTAGATTGGCTAAGAAAAGAGTTAATCAAAGCTAAAAATACGACACGTTTAAAATTAGACGGCTTGAAAGAAGAAAGAAATGCCGTAATTGGTGGCGGTTTTAGTGTGCTACGGGCGGTATTTGATATTCTGAAAATAGAAACACTACACGTGGCACGTGGCGCATTAAGGCATGGTTTATTCTATGATATGGCGGCAGAAGCCAGTGATGGCTTGGTCTATACCAAAGAGGCTTCTATTCATTTGCTATTAAAGCGCTTTCCAGTCGATGTCAGACAAGCCGAGCATGTTAAAGAAGCAGCGCTTTATTTATTTGATTATGTAACGCCTAGCTTAAAACTTAAAAGAACTGAGATTAAAGAGCAACGCCGTTTGTTAAGTTGGGCAGCACAGTGTCATGAGATTGGTGCCATGATTTCGCATGGCGAATCACATTTGCATGGTGCTTATATTTTAGATCACACCGAATTGATGGGATTTTCTCAAAGTGATTTGCATCATTTAAGTTTGCTAGTGTTAGGACAGCGAGGAAAACTTAAAAAACTAGACCTGACACAAGTTGACCAAAAGTTGCTTATTGCATTAACTTGCTTAAGATTAGCCATCATACTTTGCCACTCACGCAATAAACCCATACTGAGTGGGATTGAAAATTTACAGTTTGATGCAGAGAAAATGATATTAATGGTATCGGAAGCCTGGTTAGAAAAACACCCTCAAACAGCTTACTTGTTGGAAGAAGAGGTTATTGCATGGAAAAAAGTCAATTGGAGCTTGACGATTATCGCTAAACGTAAAGCGAACGATGCGCATGCAATGCAATCGGTTGATGTTAATTAACGATTTTTTTGTAACAGAATGGTTTGTGCCGATAGCGGATTAGTTTGGTTATTGTTGGTGCTTTGTAGCGTGCTAACTAGTTGATACTCACCATCGGCAGTTAATGCCCATGCATCAATATTATCTTGCAAATAAGGTGTAAAACATTCATCTATTACTCGTTGTTGCATCTCTGCATTGGTGATGGGCCATGCAATTTCCACGCGTTTAAGCATGTTACGTGTCATCCAATCTGCGCTTGCAAGCCATAGTTTAGCTTTGCCATCAATGTCAAAATAAAACGCGCGTGAGTGCTCCAGAAAGCGCCCTACAATAGAGCGAACACGGATGCGGCCATGTAAGTCTTTTGCATCAGGTGGTAATATGCAAGCACTCCGCACAATCAAATCGATAGACACGCCTTTTTTTGCTGCTTTCATCAGCGCCAAGACCAGTGTTTCATCTGTTAGAGAGTTGGTTTTAATGATAATGCTGGCGGGTTTGCCTTTTGCAGCAGCATTACCAGCTGCATTCACATATCTCAGCATTGTGCTATGTAGAGTAAACGGAGAGGCAAGCAATTGACGCATTTTGGGCATGGGCAAATCGCTCGTTAAATGTCTAAATAGCTGTTCTATTTCTCTGGTCATGATTAAATCACTGGTTAGCATGCTCATGTCGGTATAGAGTTTTGCCGTTTTGGGATTATAGTTACCGGTAGAAACATGCGCGTAGCGCTTAATCGCACGACCTTCTCGACGCATAATAAGCAGCATTTTTGCATGTGTTTTTAAGCCAACAATGCCATAAACTACTTGCGCACCTATCGACTCTAATGCTTCCGCCCAGTTGATATTGGCTTCTTCATCAAAGCGTGCTTTTAACTCAACAACCACCAATACTTCTTTACCGCGTTGTACGGCTGTTTGTAATAAGTTGAGAATGCGTGGGTCTGAACCTGCGCGATAAATTGTTTGATGTATAGCCAGTACGTCTGGATCATGCACTGCTTCTTGCAACAGTTGAATGACGGCTTCGAAACTCTCAAATGGTTGATGTATCAATACATCACGCTTTTTCAACTGCGAAAACATTGATTTGTTAGCGGTTAAGTCTTTTGGCCAAGCTGGCGTAAAAGTAGGAAAGCACAGCTTTGCGTCACTCGCTAAGTCAGGGAGTTGAATCAGCCTACCCAGATTCACAGGGCCATTCACTTTGTATAAAGCAGAAGGGGATAAGCCGAATTGCTCTAATAAGAAGTGAGATAAAAAGTCGTCACAATCAATTGTTACTTCTAAACGGACAGGTTCGCCATAAGGTCTGAATGCAAGCTCTTCTCGCAAAGCAGCACGCAAATTACTCACATCATCTTCTACATCTAAATCAGAATTTCTAGTCACCCTAAATTGAGAAAAATTAATGATTTTTGCCCCTTGAAACAAATCAGGCAGATGGGCGCGAATGATACTAGTGAGCGAGACAAAACATTGTTGCTTTTTGCTCATGCGTGAGGGTAGTCTAGTCAGGCGAGGCAATACTCTTGGCACACGTACAATCGCAATCGACTGTGTTTTTTTATTAGATTTATTTTCAAGTTGAACAATAAAATGTAGCGCTTTATTGGCCACTTGTGGAAAAGGATGAGAGGGATCTAAAGCAATAGGCAACAGCAGTGGTTTCACATCTGTTTGAAAATATTGTGCTACCCATTTCTTTTGCTCTGCTGTACGTAAGTGGCTAGAGACTAAGGCTACCCCTTGTTTTTCTAGCGCAGGCATTAATACATGTTCAAATAAATGATATTGTTTTGCGACTAGATTATGTGCTTTTTCTGAGATAGCCTCATAAGTTTGTGCGTTAATATTGATATCGGTTAAGCCATTTTGTAGCGCTTCTAGTTGCGCCGCCATTCTTACTTCAAAAAATTCATCTAAGTTAGACGCAACAATACACAAAAATCGTAAACGCTCTAATAATGGGTAATCTTCTCGCTGCGCTAACGATAAAACGCGCTCATTAAAACTTAAAATGCTTAAGTCACGGTTTAGAAGAGTTGAAGTGATTTTTTTCATGATCGCATTCGTTAAATAAGCATAGGATGACAAGGTTATCTAATACCTTGATTCATGCAGGCTTAGTCTAGTTCTCATCATCTAAATGGCGGATATCACGTCCTTCAACAATATAAATCACTTGCTCGGCAAGATTTTTGGCGTGGTCGCCAACACGTTCAATAGCACGCGCAATCGTGATGATGTCCAGCGCCGTTGTAATCGTGCGTGGATCTTCCATCATAAAAGTAATCAGTTGTCTAATAATCGCTTTAAACTCTTTATCTATGGCATCATCTGTTTCAATAACAGTGCGAGCTTCTTCGGCATCTAGTCTTGCAAAGGTGTCTAGTGCATTTCTGATTTGTGCACTTGCAGCGTTTGCTAAATGTTTTACATCGGTTGTTGCTTTCAGAACACTTGCATCACGCTCTTGAATGCGGCGAATACTTTTTGCCATTTTTTTTGTTTCATCACCAATACGCTCAAGGTCAGTAACCATTTTGCTGATACCCATGATTAAACGCAAATCAGAAGCAGTTGGTTGGCGCTTAGCGATAATATGAATACAATCGCCATCAATCACTTTTTCTAATTCATTGACATCACGGTCGTTCTCAAGCACCTCTAAAATCGCAGCGCTATTGTTGTCTGAGTATGCTTTGGTTGTCATGTCAAGCTGCGACTCTACTAAACCGCCCATCTCAAGCACTCTGCTTCGAAGACGCTCTAAGTCTTGATCAAATTGAGTAGAAAGGTGGGTAGATTCGTTTACGTTCATTTTTTTTCCTAACATTAGGTCATGTTGTTTAATTTAACTAATTCTGCCAGTAATATAATCTTCAGTGCGTTTGTCTTTCGGTTTAATAAACATATCATCAGTATTATTAAACTCGATTAAGTCACCAAGATACATATAGGCAGTGTAGTCTGAGACACGAGCAGCTTGTTGCATATTGTGCGTGACCACCAGAATGGTCAATTTACTACGTAAGGTATTCATCAGCTCTTCAATGCTAGCAGTTGCCATTGGATCTAAAGCTGATGTTGGCTCATCGAACAGCATGATCTCTGGTTCTGTTGCAAGTGCTCTAGCAATGCACAAGCGCTGTTGCTGGCCGCCCGATAAATTGAATGCTAAATCTTGCAAGCGATCTTTCACTTCATTCCATAATGCAGCACCTTTTAGGGCTTCTTCGACTTTATCATTAATCAGTCTTTTATTTTTTTCTCCACGCACTCTCAATCCATAAGCCACATTTTCAAAGATAGATTTTGGAAATGGATTAGGCTTTTGAAATACCATACTAATGCGCATGCGAACTTCAATAGGGTCTACCTGCGGATCTAAAATATTCGTATTATCAGGATACATGATAATTTGACCCTCGTATTTGTTGCCGGGGTAAAGGTCATGCATGCGATTAAAAGAACGCAATAGAGTCGATTTACCACAGCCTGATGGGCCAATCAGCGCCGTAATTTTTTTATCATACAATGGCAACGAAATGTTTTTTAGTGCTTGATGGCCATCACTATAAAAAAAGTTAAAATTGCGTGCTTCCGCTTTAATTGTTGGGTTGGCATTTGCCATATCTTAAATTTCCTAATATTGAAAGTTAAGTAATCAATGATTACTATTTTAAAATAACGATTACCATTTAATTTTCTTACGAATGTTATAACGCATCTTAATTGCGATGCCATTCATTAACAGTGTTACCAGGATAATGACTGCACCTGCTGCTGCCGCGTTGACATGAAAATCTGCACCAGGTCTTGAGAGCCAACTAAACATCTGAATAGGTAAAACGGTAAAGCCAGATGATAACCACTCAAAATTAATAAATGGTGGTGTTGTTGTTACAGGAGAAGGTGGTAAAAAGGCAATAAATGTTAAAGCGCCAATCGTAATCACTGGCGCTGTTTCGCCAAGTGCGCGTGCCATGCCGATGATAACGCCAGTCAATATGCCACCAGCTGAGTAACGCACAACATGGTGACCAACCACTTGCCCTTTTGTAGCGCCCACAGCATAGGCAGCCTCACGAATCGCAATTGGGATGGCGCGAATAGCTTCTCTGGTTGCTACAATAACTATGGGTAAGATCAGTAAGCCTAATGTCAATCCAGCCGTCAGAATGCTAGTACCAAAATCAAATGTATAGACAAACAGACCAAGTGCGAGCAAGCCATAAATGATAGATGGTACAGCAGCTAAGTTGGTAACATTGACTTCAATAATTTCAGAAAACCAATTTTTAGGTGCGTACTCTTCTAAATAAATCGCAGCACCCACGCCAAGCGGCACTGCAGAAAAGAAGGTCACTAGCATCACTAAACCTGATCCAACCAGCGCAGACAACATGCCGGCTCTCGCTGCTCGCCTTGATGGGAAGTTAGTAAAAAAATCCAATGAAGTGAGCTGAGGGTAGCCATCAATCACTAAGTCGATAAACAAAATGAGTAATGTAATGAGAATAAACACAATACATAGCAAACCTAAACTACCAAATAAGGTGTCATTGCGTTTGTGCTGCCTAATCATTGACCTAACTGCGTCAATGTCTTTAAGGGTAGATGCTTGTGGGTTGTTCATTAATAAGCCTCGCGGAATTTTTTACGTGTAAAGTGGCCAATAATATTAAAAAACAATGTCATTAACATTAAAACTAAACCAGCGGCAAAAATACTTTGGTAACCAATACTGCCATGTGGCAAATCACCCATTGCCACTTGAACAATGTAAGCAGTAATAGTGGCTGCTGAATCCATTGGGTTAAAGGTTAAATTAGGTTGTTGACCGGCTGCAATCGCCACCACCATGG
>CBFHHI010000012.1:0-40808 GCA_965655675.1 Methylophilaceae bacterium
CATTAAAGCGTTCTATTTAAACTAGCGTAAAATAACTATTTTAAGCTATTTAGTATTAACACATGAGCATTGCCCAAAATAAAAAAGCATTTTTTGATTATTTTATCGAAGAAAAATACGAAGCAGGTATTGTCCTAGAAGGCTGGGAAGTCAAAGCGATTCGTGATCACCGAGTCAATATTAAAGAAGCCTATGTGGTGATTATGCGTGGTGAAATTTTCTTGATTGGTTGTCATATTACGCCATTGGGCATGGCATCAACGCACGTACGCCCAGACGCCATTAGAACGCGTAAGCTATTGTTGCATAATGAAGAAATTGCTAAATTGATTGGCAAAGTAGAGCGGGCAGGGTATACCTTAATCCCATTAGATATGCACTTCAGCAAAGGCCGTATTAAAGTACAAATTGGCTTAGGTAAAGGTAAAAAACAACATGATAAGCGTGAATCGATTAAGCAAAAAGATTGGGAACGAGACAAAGCGCGCATCATGCGTGCGCACAATAAATAAGGCTTTATTCTTGATGCAGGTGTGTTAGCACTTGCGGTAATAAAAGTGGTAAATCCTCTGCAATTAAACCCAACCCAAACAACCTCGCCGCTTCTGCATGCATCCACACCGCCGCGCTCGCTGCATCAAATGCCATCATACCTTGCGCCATTAATCCTGCTATCATCCCAGCCAACACATCGCCAGATCCGCCTGTGGCTAATGTTGGCGGTGCGTCTTCATTAATGATGGTTCGCCCATCGGGCGCCGCAATCACCGTTTTACTGCCTTTTAATACCACCACTGCGCCACAGTCCACAGCTGCTTGTTGCGCGCTTAAAACGCGATGCTCTGTTAATGTAAATAAACGCTTAAACTCGCCTTCGTGCGGCGTAATAACGCAGTTAGCATGCAAACTTTTTATCAACAAAGCGCTATTGCCCTGAAACACGGTAATCGCATCTGCATCCAGCACCACAGGTCGATTGATCGCTAATAATTGCAGCACATGCGCTCGCGTTTCATCATTTATCCCTGCACCAGGCCCAATTAAAAAGCTCGATATGCGTTTATCTTCAATCAATTGATTAAACGTTTGAGCATCATCAAATGGCTTCACCATAATGCTAGTTAACGCACTGGCATAAATCGCAAAAGCCACTTGTGGGACAAGTATCGTAGTCAGCCCGCTACCAATACGCGCAGCGGCCAATGCAGATAATTTAGCCGCCCCTGTCATCGGATAACCACCAATAATCGTTGTAACACCACGCGTATATTTATTGCTTTCAGCTGTTAACTTAGGCAATAGTGCCAACCAAAGCTTGGGATGGTTTTTGATGGCAGAGTCATATCGTTTAGTCATGCTAGATATTCTATGGCTAAACAGCTAAAGATTCTAATAAAAAAGAATGATGCAAAATTAAGCGTATAATAGAGGCTTGAATGCGTTAAATATGGACGTATTCGTTAGTAAATGCAATGGCAACACACCGGGGCTGACTAGGTTTCGACGTGGGTTACAAAGCATGCAGGGCATACCGAGGGTTTCAGGTTTCCTCGTTAATCCATCTGGAAAAAGTATAGTCGCAAACGACGAAACTTACTCTTTAGCAGCTTAGGCCGCTAAACGTTGCTCTGGGGCTTTCCTCGCCCAGGCTAGGAAACTAGCAAGCAACGTCATATAGAGGAAATCGCACTTTATTGGGTTACTTAATACAGTGTTAAATCTAAGGTAACTCGCGTTACATTCGCTTGCTCGTTGGTGGGTGTACCGTTAAATTTAAACAACACAGCTAAGTATGTAGAACTGTCTGTGGAGGACTTGCGGACGCGGGTTCGATTCCCGCCTGCTCCACCAACAAATAAAAATGCCACCTTCGGGTGGCATTTTTATTTGTTGAAGAGGCGGGTGAGGGAGCTAACCTGCCTCGGGTTCTGCCTTTTAATTGTTTTGAGCAATCACTGATTACTTGGACGCGGAGCAAGCGGAGCGGGCCGTAGGCCGAGGTTTTCGCGGAGGCAACGCGAAAGCCGAGCATTCCAGCCGAATGATTCATCCAATCAATGGAGTCTGACCCCATTGATTCCTGACCCCATTGATTCCCTGCAACAACCAAACTTACACTTGCACCAATTCAGCGAGCGTATAAAATTAAAAGTTGCTGATGTAGCTTAGCTATATCAGCGCAAACCATTTAAACTAACGCCATTATTAAAATCTAAAATTAGGCAACCGCATGTTTGAACAAACCTTTAAAAATATCGACAACATTCTGCGCATTGATGGCGTCGCCACCGAGCTAGACTACACCGAGCAAACCTCTTGGATATTGTTTTTAAAATATCTCGATGCGCTTGAGCAAACCAAAGCACTTGAAGCTGAGCTAGAAGGCAAAACTTACCAATACATTATTGATGAAGCTTACCGCTGGCCTGCGTGGGCAGCGTCCAAAACGCCAGATGGCAAGTTTGACCACAACAACGCTTTAACGGGCGATGACTTAACGTTGTTTGTAAACCAAAAATTATTCCCCTACCTTAAAAGTTTTAGGCAACGCGCTGCTAGTTTTCACACCATTGAATACAAAATTGGCGAGATTTTTGATGAAATCACCAACAAAATCAAAAGCGGTTACAAACTGCGTGAGATTATTGAGTTGGTAGACGAGCTACGCTTTAACACCCAAGTAGAAAAGCACGAGCTATCACACCTTTACGAAGCCAAAATTAAAAACATGGGCAACGCAGGGCGCAACGGCGGTGAGTATTACACCCCGCGCCCACTCATCCGCGCCATGATAAAAGTGATTAAGCCCAAAATTGGCGAAACCATTTATGACGGCGCGGTGGGTAGCGCAGGTTTTTTGTGCGAGGCGTTTGATTACCTGCGCCCACAAGCCACCAAAGCCGATGACCTCAACACCCTGCAAACCCGCACCTTTTACGGCAAAGAGAAAAAGAGCTTGGCCTATGTGATTGCGCTCATGAACATGATTTTGCATGGCATCGAGGCGCCCAACTTAATCCACACCAACACGCTGGCGGAGAACATTAACGACATTCAAGAAAAAGATCGCTTTGATATTATTCTCGCCAACCCACCGTTTGGCGGTAGTGAAGATAAACAAATACAGCAACCTTTTCCTATTAAAACGGGGGAAACCGCGTTTTTGTTTATGCAGCACTTTATTAAAAGCCTAAAAGCAGGTGGCCGCGCCGCCGTGGTGATTAAAAACACCTTTTTAAGCAACACCGATAACGCCTCTGTGAGCTTGCGCAAATTATTGCTTGAGAGCTGCAATTTACACACCGTACTCGATTGCCCAGGCGGCACCTTTCAAGGCGCAGGCGTAAAAACCGTGGTGCTGTTTTTTGAAAAAGGTGCGCCAACCCGCAATACTTGGTTTTATGCGCTAGACCCAGGCCGCAACATGGGCAAAACCAACCCACTGAATGATGACGACTTAAGCGAGTTTGTGCGTTTACAACGCAGTTTTGCCGATTCGCCCAAAAGCTGGTCAATTAACGCCAGTGACATAGACCCAACCACCTTTGATTTATCGGTGAAAAACCCAAACGGCGTGCAAGAAGTGGCGCACCGCAGCCCGCAAGACATTATGGAAGAGATTGCCGCACTCGATACAGAAAGCGCGGAAGTGCTGGCGAATATTAGGGCGTTACTATGAATGCCCGTTTTCAATTCCAGCCATTAGGTGAGCTGTGTGACATTTTAGATAATAGGCGGAAGCCAATAACCAAGTCAGATAGAAAGCAAGGTCAATATCCTTATTATGGAGCAACAGGAATACTTGATTATGTTGAAGGCTTTTTGTTTGATGAGCCATTAGTTTTGGTTGGCGAGGACGGTGCAAAGTGGGCATCTGGCGAAAATACAGCATTTGCAGTTGATGGCAAATGTTGGGTTAATAATCACGCGCATGTTTTAAGACCAAAAAACAATATATTACTCAATCAATGGTTAATTCACTTTCTAGTCCACTCCGACCTATCAATCTTTGTTTCAGGCCTAACTGTTCCAAAGTTAAACCAAGGAAGCCTGAGAGAAATTCCAATACCACTCCCTAGCATATCTGAACAACAACGCATCGTTGCGATTCTTGATAAAGCGTTTGAGCAAATTGCCATTGCCCGCGCCAACACCGAAAAAAACCTGCAAAACGCCCGCGCCTTGTTTGAAAGCCATTTGCAAAACGTCTTTACCCAGCGCGGTGAGGGATGGGAAGAGAAAACTTTAGGTGAAATTTGTGTACTTCGAAGCGGTGTAACTTTAGATCCAAGTATTGAAAAAAGTGAAGGTGAAATTGCCTACTTAAAAGTTGCTGACATGAACCTAGAGGAAAATATTAATGGCATCACCATTTCTAGTCGTTATGTTGATGTAAGTTCTATAAATCAAAGTAATTTACTACCGATAGGGACAACTATTTTTCCAAAACGAGGAGGCTCTATTCTCACAAATAAAAAAAGAATCACTAAACGCTTAATTTGTGCGGATTTGAACATTATGGGCGTAACTCCTAAAGAAGGTTTGTTACCAGAGTTTTTGTTTAGCTATTTTCTTGGTGTTGATATGAGGAAGTTAAATAATGGCTCATCAGTTCCACAAATAAATAATTACACTATTGAGCCCCTGAAGATTTTATATCCATCAATTAACTTTCAAAAAACGATAGTTGAAAAAATTGATAGCCTTTCTAAAGAAACCCAACGCCTAGAATCCCTCTATCAACGCAAACTTAACGCCTTGGATGCCCTCAAAAAATCGCTGTTACATCAGGCTTTTGCTGGGGAATTATGATGCGTATAATTGAGTTATTGTGGAAAGACTTGAATCTGTAAATATTGAGCGTATTCAATGGTGTTGTGCTGATATGGGCATCACCTTGGACGAGCTCGCCCATGAGCTTGGTTTGTCTCAAACAGCTTTGAAGTTTTTGCAGACGGGTGAGGGTGGGCTGACTTTTAATCAGTTGCGCAGTATTGCTGAGCATTTTGGTCGTGGTGTGTTGTTTTTTCTTGAACAAGCGCCTGTGAATGCTGAGTCTTTTCATTCCCCACAGTTTCGTACGCTAGCAAATCAAAAGCCAGAAATCTCTGCCAAACTCAAAGCGTTTATTGAGCGTGTTGAAAAGCAACGCGATGTGTATTTGAGTTTGCGTGAAGACTTAGACGCTGAAAATCGCCCAGTGTTTAACCCGCCAAATTTAGAGGGTTTGTCTGTTGAGCAAGCAGCACATGTGGCGAGGCAATGGCTGGGCTTGGCTGATGCAAATAACTTTGAAACCTACCGTGAGGCCATTGAAGCTAAAGGGGTGCTGGTATTTAGAAGTAATGGCTACAACGGAAAATGGCAAATTGCGAAAGAAAACCCAATATTAGGGTTTGCGCTGTATGACCAAACGTGCCCTGTGATTGTGGTTAAAAAGCTACCTTGGGAAACCCAGCAATGCTTCACGCTGATACATGAGCTTGGGCATATTCTGCTACATAAAGCCAGCTCTATTGATGATGCCAATGATATGTATTCTGCCCAAGGCATGGAGCGAGAGGCCAATGCTTTTGCTGGGCATTTGCTGGTGCCTAACGCGCTTTTAAACAGTGTGCGCGATGATGAGCGCCCTGTTGATGTTGCCTTGTTTGATGCTTGGTTAGCGCGCCAGCAAAAAACTTGTGGTGCAAGTGTTGAGGTGATTTTGCGTCGTTTGATGGATGCGGGCAGATTAGACCCTAGACAGTACAGTGCTTATAGAACATGGCGTGACCAACAAGTGTATACCGATGGCGATGGCGGAAACCGAGCTTATAGAAACAGAGAGCCTAAACATGTGTTTGGTGATGAGTTTGTAAAAACAGTGTTTGATGCGCTATATGCTAGAAATATTACGCTTAATAAGGCCAGTGATTATTTAGATAGGCTAAAGATAAAAGACTTGCGTAAGCTGGAACAGTATTATGCAGGCCTTTGATGCCTCATCTATGATTTATGCTTGGGATAATTATCCCTTTGAGCAGTTTCCTCCGCTATGGGATTGGATGGGCGATTTAATCTCACAGGGTCAGATTGCGATGTCAGCGGTTGCATTTGAAGAGGTTTCGCACAAAACACCTGATTGTTGTGCATGGATCGAGGGTGTTGGCTTGCAACGCTTGCCTGTTTCAAACAGCATTTTACAAGAGGCGATGCGCATTAAAGGGCTGATTGGTGTTGTGGATGATGGGTATCATGTTGATGGTGTTGATGAAAAAGATTTACTCATAATAGCAACCTCTAAACATCATGGATACGGCCTTATTTCTGACGAAAAGAAACAGCCTAAGCCACCAGACAATATGCGTAGATCTAAAATACCTTTGGTGTGTGGTTTGAACACTGTAAACGTCAACTGTTTAAATTACCTCGAATTTATTAAAGCGTCTAAAGCTGTTTTTAGATAATTAAGTTCTCACAGTAACTCTCTACAAACGCAAACTTAACGCCCTAGATGCCCTCAAAAAATCGTTGCTCCACCAAGCGTTTGCTGGCGAGTTGAAACTTAAAAACAGTCAACTTCGCTTCAAGCGACCTAACACCTGCCCTGCAAGCCAATATCCATGCTAGTTTCAAGGTATCTCATTTAATGTGTTTTTGCATGTCCCCCCAATAAATCTTATATGCTGTTTGCATATAGCATATTAAATCACTTATCAGCTATTCTCGAATAACTAATAAAGTCATAAAATACCTTATAAGTAATTGTTTTTATTATATTGACAATTGAATTGTAACTGTTGTATGCTGTTTGCATATAGCATACAAAGGTATTTTATGGTTTCTTCAAACAATCAAAAGTCCGCGTCTATGCGGCGCGCGGGTAATCGCCAATGGGGCTTAAAGCCTTTAGATATGGCAGTGTTGCTCATGTTGGTGATTATTCGCAAAGAACCCAAATACACTTATGCGGCATTGTCAAAGTTGATGTTGCTTTCTCAGTTTGAGGTGCATGCATCGGTGCAGCGTTTAATTGCGGCCAAGTTGCTGGTGGACGCAGGCGAATATTTTCGCCCCGTGATGGAAGCAGTGCGGCAATATGTGTTGTTTGGCGCAAGCTATTGCTACCCTGCGATTCGTGGTGAGGCGACTATTGGTTTTGCAACTGCTTATGGCGTGCCGCCTTTAAGCGAAAAAGTGTTGTTCTCGCAAGAAATGCCGCCTGTCTGGCCTCACCCGGAAGGTGACCAAAGGGGGTTTGCATTGATGCCTTTGTATGAAAACTTACCGCTCGCCGCCAAGGCTTTTCCACCACTTTATGAGTTGCTGGCCTTGTTTGATGCTTTGCGCATGGGGCAGGCACGTGAGCGCGAGATAGCCGTTCAATTGTTAAATGAGCGTTTGCAATCATGATAAACGATCCAAACCGCGATATTTTGTTGCTTATTGCAAATGCATTGGGCAATTTGCGTGATAAAGTGGTTTTTGTGGGTGGTTGCGCCACTGGTTTGCTAGTGACTGTACAGCGTGCACAGGTGATACGCCCCACCGATGATGTGGATATTGTGGCGCAAGTGGCGAATACGGCTGGCTATCATGCGTTAGAGGCGCAATTGCGAAGCAGAGGCTTTGTGCAAGATATGAGCGCAAAAGCACCTATTTGTAGGTGGAGTTATCACGGGGTTGCTGTAGATGTGATGCCAACAGATGAAAGCATTTTGGGCTTTGCAAATCGTTGGTATCCACTTGCCATTGCGCATGCCAATGATTTTGCATTAAATGCAAAAACCACCATTAGGTTGATTGCCGCCCCCTTTTTTATTGCCACCAAGCTTGAGGCGTTTGAAGATAGGGGAAAATCGGACATGCTGTTAAGTCATGACATGGAAGATATTGTGACGGTGATTGATGGCAGGCCTACACTCACCTATGAAATGCGACAGACCCCAGCAGAGTTGCAAGTGTATATTGCTGAAAAGTTTAGTACGCTTATTCAAAACGAGGATTTTTTATCTGCACTCCAAGGCTATTTACCGGGCGACTTAGCCAGCCAAAGCCGTTTGCCTTTGCTTGAACGCAAGCTAAACGACTTAGCGAGTTTGGTGTAAAAATTCACCAGTAAGTATTTCTATTGTCGATTCCATCGACACACCTATAATATATGTCGATAAAACGCATCAACATCGACACACCATGCATGACGAGATAACAATTAGCTTTTCGCAGGTAATTTGCTGAAGGCAAATGCTCGCAAAATGCGATTTTTTATACACGTCGTGATTAACGTGATAAGAATTTACGATATTCTTTACACGTTTTCCTAATATCTATGAAATAAAAAAATATACATGCATATTTAAGTGACGCTTGCACTTATTGTTAAGCAAGCTCATAATATCTATTCATTTAATTATTCATATTTCTATTCATTTTTATGTCAGTGCATCTTGATACTATTCGTTTATTACTGGCAACTGGCCCCCAATCTGCGCAGCAACTCATTGAAAATATGGGGATTAGTCAGCCAACCTTGTCGCGTGCGCTGAGTCGCCTTGGCGATGAGGTGGTGCGTCTGGGTGCGGCAAGATCTATTCAATATACCTTGCGCGATACGGGGCGCGGTGTCTCCGATATTCCCGTGTATCGGGTAACTACCGAGGGGCAAATACGCAATTTGGGTACCTTAGTGCCAGTGCGCCCAGAGGGTTTTGTGATGCGGCAGATAGATGGTACAACTTTGCACAGCGATAGTTTGCCTTGGTGGCTATTTGATATGCGTCCGCAGGGTTATCTTGGCCGAGCATATGCCGCACGAAATGCCTCGACACTGGGCTTGCCAGCAAGACTGAGCGATTGGAGCGACTCACATGCGTTGCGCGCACTGCTAGCGCATGGCTATGATGTGGTGGGTAACTTGTTGCTGGGCGATTTGGCGCGTAATCGTTTTCTTTCTGCTCCGTTGCCTGTACCTATTGCGCAGCAAGATAAAGCTGAAGCTTATCGTCAGCTTGCACTGGACGCGGCAAGTGGCGAGGTAGCAGGCTCTTCTGCGGGTGGTGAGCAGCCAAAGTTTACTGTATATGCGGACACACCAGATGGGCCACGTCATTTACTAGTGAAGTTTAGCGAAGCAGAAGATAGCTCGGTAAGTGAGCGCTGGCGCGATTTATTATTGGCTGAGCATTTGGCACTGGAAACGTTGCGTGGTGCAGGGATTTCTGCTGCAAAAACCTATGTATTCGACCACGGCGGGCAGCTATTTCTTGAAGTGGAGCGATTTGACCGTGTAGGCAGCTTGGGACGACGCGCATTGCATTCATTAACAGCGCTGGATGCGGAATTTGTTGGGTCAGGTGATGGAAGCTGGCCGCAGATTTCGCGTCGCCTTGCAGAATCAGGGCAGATTGAACCTCAGGCGGCGGAGAGTGCTGCACTTCTTTGGGCGTTTGGTACCTTAATTGGCAATACAGATATGCATAATGGTAATTTATCTTTTATTGCCGAACATGGTCGCCCATACGCTATTGCGCCCGCTTATGACATGACGGTGATGGGGTTTGCGCCACGCAGTGGTGGCGGTTTGCCAGAAAATATTACCCCACCCAATATTCAAGCAGATGTTCCCAACACTATTTGGCAACACGCAGAAGTCTTGGCGGGTGAATTTTTAAATCGCGTTCGTGCCTCAGACGCCTTTAGCCAACGTTTTGCTGCTTGTATTGCAACACTTGAAAATCAACTCAACATGTCGAGTGCGGCGATTGCTAGACTGGGTTAGCCTAGATTTGGTTATTATGGAAATGCCAAAGCGGATAATTTAAGGTATATTACAACGCTATGAACGAAGCCGAAACCCGCGCAGAACATATAGACCCAGCCCTGAAGGCCGCTGGCTGGGGCGTGGTGGATGGCAGTTATGTGAAGCGTGAGCACATTACACTAGGACGTTTGCAAGGTGGTGGCAAGCGTAGCAAGCAAGAAATTGCTGATTATGTATTGGTGTATAAAAACCATAAGTTGGCGGTGATAGAGGCCAAGGCTTGGGATAAGCATTATACCGAGGGCGTGGCACAGGCTAAAACTTATGCGCAAAAGCTGAATAGCCGCTTTGCGTATGCCACCAATGGGCAGCGTATTTATGGCATAGATATGCACACTGGCAAAGAAGCGGATGTTGCCAGTTACCCCAGCCCTGATGAATTATGGCAATTAACTTTTGCCGAGAAAAATGCTTGGCGCGACAAGTTTGCTGAGATTCCATTTGAAGATAAAGGCGGTTATTTTGGCGCACGCTATTATCAGCATAATGCGATAGAGGCTGTGCTGGAGGCTGTTGCCAATAATGAGCAACGCATATTGCTCACGCTAGCGACAGGTACAGGCAAAACCTTTATTGCCTTTCAGCTAGCTTGGAAGTTGTTTTATAGCCGCTGGAATTTAAGCCGTGAACTCAATGGTGACAAATCACGCAGACCACGTATCTTATTTTTGGCAGACCGTAACGGTTTGGCAGACCAAGCTTATAACGCCTTTTCGGCATTTGCTGAAGATGCCTTGGTGCGTATTGCGCCTGATGAAATTAGTAAAAAAGGCCGTGTACCTAAAAACGGTAATATCTTTTTCACCATTTTTCAAACCTTTATGAGCGGTACAGATGCCGAAGGCAACCCTGCACCTAACTTTGGTGAATATCCACCCGACTTTTTTGATTTTATTATCATCGACGAATGCCATCGTGGCGGCGCGAATGACGAGGGGAATTGGCGCGGCATTTTGGAATATTTTTCACCTGCGGTGCAGCTTGGTTTAACCGCCACGCCTAAGCGTAAAGACAATGTAAATACTTATGCTTATTTTGGCGAACCCGTTTATGTGTATTCACTTAAAGAGGGGATTAACGATGGCTTTTTAACGCCTTTTAAAGTGAAACAAATTGCCACCACCCTAGATGAATATATCTTCACCCCTGGCGATGGTGTTGTGGTACAAGGTGAGGCTGAACCTGGTAGGCTTTATAAAGAAGGCGATTTTAATCGGATTATTAAAATTCCTGCACGTGAGCAATACCGTGTGAAGCTGTTTATGGATTTGATCAATCAACGTGAAAAGACTTTGGTGTTTTGCGCCTCGCAAGAACATGCCTTAGAAGTGCGCGATTATATTAACCAAATTAAAACTAGCAAAGATCCCGATTACTGCGTTCGGGTTACGGCTGCGGATGGCGCACGTGGCGATGAGTATCTTAGAGCGTTTCAAGATAATGAAAATGCGATTCCAACTGTACTCACAACTTCACAAAAACTTTCAACAGGCGTTGATGCGCGCAACGTGCGCAACATTGTGCTGATGCGTGAAGTGAATAGCATGATTGAGTTTAAGCAGATTATCGGCCGTGGTACACGCTTATATGACGGCAAAGACTATTTTACAATTTATGATTTTGTAAAAGCCCACCACCACTTTAGCGACCCTGAGTGGGATGGCGAGCCTGAGCCTATAGAGCCTGTTGAGCCGAGTAGCGTTACTAAACCGAGTGGAGTTGAACAGCCCAAGCAACCCTATGCGCCAGAACCAAAACCCGAGAAAATTTTAATTAAACTCTCTGACGGAAAAACACGCCAGATTCAACATATGATGGCAACTAGTTTTTGGGGTGCTGATGGCAAGCCTATGTCTAGCGCTCAGTTCTTAGAAAGCTTATTTGGCGTTTTACCTGAATTCTTTAAAGATGAAGACAAACTGCGTGAAATTTGGAGTAACCCAGAAACGCGTAAAAAATTACTTGAAGGTTTAAGCGAAAAAGGCTTTAGCAAAGAGGTGCTAGCTGAAATGCAGCGCATTGTAGACGCAGAAAATAGCGATTTATTTGATGTACTTGCGCATGTGGCTTTTGCACTGCAACCACTTACGCGCTTAAATAGAGTTGATCTCGCTAAAGATAATATCCATCAACATTTTGCTGATAAACAATCTGCTTTTGTCGATTTTGTTCTAGGCCAATATATCAAGCAAGGTGTGGATGAGTTAAGCCAAGAAAAACTAAAAGATTTACTCGGCTTGAAATATCAATCTATTCATGATGCAACTTCTGAATTGGGTAGCACCTCAGAAATTAGGCAATTATTTGTAAGTTTTCAGAAATATCTATATCAGCCAGATAGTGAGATGAATCTCTAAAATATGGCGATTATTGGGGTAACTTTGGGGGTATGTTAATACTTTTTACTTTTTTTTGTTAAATTAAATCAATAGTATAAGATTTATCTTCGATTGACGCCTGCCCACCAAACAATAAACACCACCCATCGGGTGGTGTTTTTGTTTGTGACGCAGGTGTAAGAGAGAAGTTACTTCGGGTTCGGCTAAGCAATCACTGGTTGCTTGGATGCGTAGCTTGCGAAGCGTGCCGAAAGCCGAGCATTCCTGCCCGCAATCTTTTCAATATGCAAATAAATTCTTTCAGACTACAATCGAACCCATGGGCGGTGCGCACTTCGAGTGCACCCCAGCTTTCGAGCCGAGTCCCATCATTTAAAATGGGTGGTATTTTTTAGGGTGAATATTTGAGTGGATGAAGCGTGAGTAATGAATATCTATTTGATTAAATCGTTGGTGTAGTTCATTTTAAATAAAAAGAAAGAATAAAAATGAAAAAAAGTTATCTATTGTTATTAGTATCGTTATTAAGTGTTTTATCTGGTTGCGTGACTAATCCGATGACAGGCCGAAGCCAGTTAACCTTAATCTCAGAAGATTCTGTATTAAACAGAAGTGCGTCAATGTATTCTGATATGGTTGCATCATTGGATGAAAAAGGAAAAATAAGCGCAGATGCGGCGGTGATTCAGCGTGTTAAAGGTGTTACCAATCGATTAGTTGAGCGTGCGGTTTTGTATCGCCCAGAGACGAGCAAGTGGGATTGGCAAGTGAATGTGGTGGATGAGCCTGAAATCGTGAATGCTTCTTGCATGCCTGGTGGAAAAATGGTGCTGTACACAGGGTTTATTAATAAGCTAAATCCTTCTGATGATGAGTTGGCGCAAGTGATGGGGCATGAAATTTCACATGCGTTGGCTAATCATGGCGTTGAAAAAATGTCGAATCAGATTCTAGGGCAAATTATCGTGGCGACTGCTACGGTTGCGGTGGCAGCATCGCAGGGGAGCAATAATCAACAGGTACGCACAGCAGAAACAGCAGGTACTTTGGCGGCCGCGGCGTTTATTACCTTGCCTAATAGCCGCAGTGCTGAATCTGAGGCGGATAAGCTGGGAATAGAATTGGCCGCGCAAGCTGGTTTTGATCCTGCTGCTGCAGTGAGTTTGTGGCATAAAATGGCGGAGGAGAGCGGACAAAAATCAAGAGGTGACTTTTGGAGTACGCATCCTTCACCGCCTAATCGGATTGATGCTTTAACTGCGCTGCAAGAGCCAATGAACAAAATCTATCTTGCTAGAAAAGATATATACACAGCAGACTATGTTGCAAAGTATGACTTTGTGAAAATGGGTGGAGAGCCGTTTGCAGCTTCTTCAAATGTTAGAGTGATTAATGAAGGTGAGGCAAAGTCTTCATTAGCGGCGGATGCTTTTGTGGCAGATTCAACACAAACTTTGGCATTTTATTCACCACAATATGAGGCCTTTCAAAACGGGACAACTGAGCTTAATTGTGCAAATTGCGGCTTTAAGTTCTATAGAAAACAAAGTGATTTGAAGGTGCTATATGCGAAACAAGATTGGAGAGGCTTGGCTCAAGAAATCATTGATATCAACTATCCATTTGATTTGTCTTATTTATATCTTGGTTTTGCTGCGGAGGGGTTGGGTTTAACTGATCCTGCAACGTATTATTTTGAAAAAGCTGTTGCGTTAGCAGAAACAAAAGAGTTTTCTTGTGCAGGGGCGAAATTTATCAAATGCGGTGAGTTTGATGTGAAAACTTTAGCGAGTAAACGTTAGAAAACAGATGCTATGTGATTCGACGCACTTAATTTTCTGAAAAAACAGCATAATCAATGGGGTCAGACTCCATTGATGTGTTGCTGGTAATAAAACTAAATATCATTGATGACCAAATTTTCCTTCTCATGGCGGATGTTGTTTATAAGCGTATGTTGAAAAATTACTATAGTTATCAATAGACTATCGTGCAAGCAGTATTCTACTGGCGGGTTGTTTGGCGAATGTTTTGGCGGAAGAAACACTAAAGTCGAGCATTCCCGCCAACGAGTTTTTATAATCAATGGAGACGGACCCGTTTATTTTCCATTGATTTGCTCTAATGATAGGGCGGGAATCACGACTGTTACTAAAGTAGACTAGCATGAAGTTGGTGTTATGAATTGGTCAGTCCAATCAGTTAAGCTTCAATCCAACACTAGTCAAATCTTTTTAGATGATGATCTGTTTGGTGCACATGTCTTCGTGAATGAGTTTATAAACTGCTTCAATTTCGGCTTGCTCGGCTTGGTCAAGTTTGCCATCTCGGTTTGCATCTAAATGTGCAAATAGTTTCTCGGTATGGCGGTTGTTCGCGTTTAGGTATTCTTCTTTGCTGATTAGACCATCTTTATTCGTGTCATAGCTCGAAATGCCAAAGTCTGGATTATTCTTATCGGCACAGCCTGAATCAGCATCGTTTGTATGAGATTCGTTGTGGTTGGCCAAAGCGGTGAAAGATAAGCCAAGTGATAGGCATAATGCATTACATAACATCCAATATTTCATTGATAAACCCTTTCTAATATCTCCATAAGGCAGAAGATATTGAGATTAGTTCAACGCACCAAAGCAACTGTTATTGAATCATGACTGTTCATTTATTGGGAATGTTTGTAGCGGTGGGTGAGCTGTATTCTTAATTACTGACGAATGAAATCGTTTGATGCGATTTTCCAGAAGCGTGAAAAGCTTTTAATATCGGCTGCGGTGAAATGTGCTGAGCAGACTTTTTCTTCTGGATGCCACACCACTGGGTAGCCGTTAGTTAGTTGCTTCAGTTTTAGATTTGGCGTGTTTTGAGTGATGATTTTTTGCGTATTTAATAAGGCAAAAATTTCGCTGCTATTGCCTATCCATACCTTAACATCTGGCATTTCAATTAAACAATCGGCTATGAATTGCAATCTGATGATAGACCAGTTTTGATAAAAATCTGGGTCAATAATAAATATCTTTTCATAGGGCTGTGTTAATAATGGGTGGTTGCTACTGAGCATTTCATCATGCATCCAAACAATCGTTTGCTTGCCTAGTGGTTTATTTTCAATAATGGGCAATACTGGTTTTTGTTGTCGTGCAGCTTGCTGTGATGGTTTGAATAATGTATTGCTTAGGTTTTCATAGCTATCGTTAAAAGGACATTTTTCCTGACAGGTTTCGCAATACTGATGATGGGTATATTTTGCTAGATTTTCTTGATTAAAAAAGTAGGGCTTGTGGCTAAAAGTAGAAGATACCCATTGCCATGAAAGGTGGTTGCTTGCGTAGTCTCCATCAAGTAGTAAATCATGCATCCAGTTAGCGCCTGTTTGCCAATTTGTTTTGCGCCAGTGCACCATATAGGATGCTAGCCACATGCGCGCATGGTTATGTAAATAGCCTTCAGTATTGAGTGTTTTGATAAAGCTATCCATGCACGGCAGGCCGGTGCTGGCTGTTTTAATATCATCGGGTAAGGCATTAAACGATAAACTGACTTTAGGTGGCTGCATGTCTTGCAATATGTTATTGCCGTAGTGATACCATACTGTTCGCCAGTATTCTCGCCATGCAAACTCATTTAATAGTTTTTGGCCGCTGATGCCGAATCGATTATTAATATCAGTCACTGCTTCTTTTATTGTGATGCATCCATGTCTTAAATAAGGAGATAGCTGTGTGACATGACCATTTAAAAAATTTCTTGTTTGGCCATAAATTGTTCCATTTGCTTTGCTTAGTTTAGACAAGGCTTGTTTTCTGCCGCCTCGTAGCGATTGTAATAATGTGTTTGGCAAGCTGGGCGAGTTTGGAAATAGTGCCTGTAATGACTGGTCTCGCTCATGAGCGGCCAGTGGCATGTTCCATATTGTGTTTGTTGGTTTCATCATGGCAAATTGAAAAAGGCTTTAAAAAAGTGAGGTTTGTTTTGATAGTTGCGCTTGATTGTTAAGATTTCTTTTTTTGGCACTTGCTGGTGTGTTTTTAAAGGTGCGCGATCCATGTTTATGCAATACGTTTTGCGTTTCATATTTGTGTTGATGGTGTTTTCTGGCGTATGCAATTTTTGATTTTGCATCCTGCATGGCTTGGCGTATATCGACGATTGGCATCGGATAATCTTTTTCAATCACACATCCATATTTTAATTGCAGTTGTGCTGGCATCAAGGCGGGTTCAAAAATCCATGCATCAGGCACACGTCTTAATGCAGGAATCCATTTGCGAACAAATTGACCACGTGGATCTTGATCTTGCGCTTGCTTGATAGGATTATAAATACGCAATGCATTGATACCGGTTGATCCAGATTGCATTTGTACTTGCGGCCAATGGATGCCAGGCTCGTAATCGACGAACTCCTTAGCTAAATGTAGCCCTGTTTGGCGCCAATGTAGCCACAATAGATAAGAAGCACAGCTGATCAACATGGCTCGCATTCTAAAATTAACCCAGCCTTGGTGTTTTAACATGGCCAGGCAAGCGTCAACCATCGGCCATCCTGTTTCACCGTTGCACCAAGCGACTAAACGTCTTTGAGATTCTGTATCGCTGAGCTGTTCATCTCTTATCCCAATATGCGCTGTGTGCATATGTGCAATTTCAAGTGTTGGCTCGCTTTCAAGCTTTTGAATGAAATGACAGTGCCAGTGTAGGCGGCGTTCAAAGCTATGAAGACCTAATATGTGTGGATGTTTGGCGCTTAAGCCTTCAGCTCGATGTTGGGCCACCGTTGTTCTTGTTGCTTGAACAACTTCTCTGGGAGAGAGACAACCCCAAGCTAAGTAGGGTGATAATCTTGAGCTGGCTTCAGCCGCTTTTATTGGACTAGAAATGCCGCCTCTGTAGAAACCAGATCGATAGCTCAGAAAACTGGATAAAGTAGCCAGTGCGGCTTCTCTGCCACCCAGTTGGCGTTGAGGTTTATCTTGACCGATCGCTCTAGTAGCCGGCGGTCTTGGTAGCGCAATCACAGGATGTTTAAAGGATGATGGCGATGCTGTAATGAGCGGCGCACGCATGTGAGTTTCCCATTTAGCATGCCATTCATCACGATTTTTTAAACCTCGAACAACACCATTCTGGGGATATTGATGCCACTTAACATGATAAGTGTTACACCATTTTGCTACTGATTGATCTATCGCATAGCTAGTCAGGTTGCCTGTTTCTTCATGGCTGTGTATTGCTGCTATTGCTTGTTGTTGCGCAATGAAAGTCAGCGTTTCTAAGATGCTGATTGATGATATATGCAGTGTAATGCCAAGCTGATTAAGAGCAAGCCTAAGCGATTTTAAACACTCGCCAACAAATACTTGTTGCGATAGGGAGGCATCTTCTGCTTTCCACATAGCAGGTTCCCAGCAATATAAGGCTAATGTGGGGCCTTTTTTGAGTGCGATTGAAAGCGCTGCGTGATTCTCAACCCTGAGATCACGCTTAAACCAAACGATGTGTAGCGGTTGCATATGCTAGAAATTCGATAAAAAAATAGGATTTTTACAATGATATAAGGTTCCCAATTCCGGTGTTTTAATCTGAAGTCAATTGGCTCATGATTTTGAGGAAGCAAGTATCATTATTATCATTAAATATTTCAAATTGTTAATAAATTGTTAATTTTTTTTGCAACTAATCGCAGCTTACACATACTATAGGTTGCTGTTTAATTTCTTAGTAACAATATTAATGAAGGATTTAATTATGATAAAAAGTAATATAAGTACTACAGTTGTAAAGTTGCTTGCAGGGATTGGTTTATTATCTGCGTCAGGCTTTGCTATGGCAGACAGTGGCGTGATGTTGCAACCGGATGATTTCGTTGGTATTTCATTTTGGTTAATTTCAATGGCACTGGTTGCATCAACAGTGTTTTTCTTTTTAGAGCGTGACCGTGTTGAAGGTAAATGGAAAACGTCATTGACCGTATCTGGTTTGGTAACATTAGTTGCAGCTGTACACTATTTCTACATGCGTGATGTATGGGTAATAACAGGGGAGACACCAACTGTCTATCGTTACATTGATTGGCTCATTACTGTGCCACTATTGATGATCGAGTTTTATTTGATTTTAAAAGCAATTACAAAAGTGCCAGCAGGTGTGTTTTGGCGCTTATTAATCGGTACTTTTGTGATGTTAGCTGGTGGTTATTTAGGTGAAGCAGGCTACATTGGTGTATGGCCTGGATTTATAATTGGTATGGTTGGTTGGGCTTATATCCTGTATGAGATTTTTGCTGGCGAGGCTGGAAAAATCAATGCGCAATCATCACCTCCAGCAGTGCAGTCAGCATTTAGCTTAATGCGTCTAATTGTCACTTTTGGTTGGGCCATTTATCCTATCGGATATTTCTTAGGTTACTTAACAAGCGGTAGCCCAGCAGACAGTTCAAATATGCTCAATATCGTTTATAACCTAGCCGACGTACTTAACAAAATTGCGTTTGGTGTGATTATTTGGACAGTAGCTGTTAGCGAATCTAACAAAGCCTAAATTTTTGGTATGGCTTAGTTGTAACTGGGTGATGCTAGCGTGTGGTTTGCGTTAGCATCATTTCGTTAAATTTAAAAGCAATATTATTTAGAGACTCTAACATGCCAAATGTCCAGTATATTGATCAAGAGAAAGTCAAACTAGAGCAATATGATATCGCCGATGATTTTGAGAGATATTTAGAAAGCTTGCTTATCAATGTCAATGCTAGCAAAGAAGATACATTAAATAATGTAAGCCAAGAAGCTGCTATCTATCACTTAAAATGTGGTGGTAAACGTATCAGAGCTAATATTGCAATCAAAGCATGTGCTGCATTAAATCTAAATAAGCAAGACTCCTTTTGTATCGCGGCTGTTGCAGAACTATTACATAATGGTTCGTTAGTTCATGACGATATACAAGACGGGGATAAAACGCGTCGCGGTTACGAAACCGTTTGGACCAAATATGGTAAAGAAATTGCAATATGTACAGGAGATTTATTTATATCTTCTGCCTATGTTGCTTTGGCTAATATTTCTAATGTTAGCTTGCTCCCAGCAATGATTAAACTCGTGCACCAGCAAGTAACCGCTACAATTAAAGGGCAGAGTGTAGACGTTCACCATCAGGTTAATGCCATCACATCAGTCGCGAGTTATGAGGCAGTTGTTACTGCAAAATCAGGTGCGCTCTTGAGTTTGCCTCTTCAGCTGGCACTACTTGCCGCTAATCATGCAGAATACCTAGCAAAAGCTGAGCAAATTGCAAATGCATTTGCCTTAATCTACCAAATAGCAGATGACTTAAATGATGTGCATATCGACATGCAATTAAGTGACTATCATCATTACGATAAAAGCGTTAAGCAAAAAGATTTAACGCGATTGAACATTATTTTTATATTGCAAAAACTTGCTGAAGAAGACGCAACAAAAGACAAGCTGTCTAACTCGTATGAAGTGACTAATCTTGCGAAGCAAATTGCATTAAAAAAAGCCAATGAATGTATGCAGTTGGCGCAGGATTTGCCGAATCACAGTGGGCTGTATATCCAAACGCTTGCCTTAGATTTAAAAGCAAAGTTAATTAATTAAAATTATGCACGCTATTGTTATTGGTGCCGGCTTTGGTGGTATTGCTTCGGCTTTAAGATTAAAGGCTAAAGGGTACGATGTAACGCTGATAGACCGCTGTCATAGACTTGGTGGCAGGGCGCAGGTTTTTGAACGTAATGGTTTTAAACACGATGCAGGTCCCACGGTGATTACTGCACCGTTTTTATTTGATGAGCTGTTTGAGCTGTTCAATGAAAAATTCTCAGATAACGTTACTTTGGTGCCACTTAAACCTTGGTACCGGTTTTATTTTTCTGATAAGACAACCTTTGATTACGGCGGAACCTTAGATGAAACGTTAGATGAAATAGCAAAAATAGCGCCTAACGATTGCAAGGGCTATGTCAAATTACTTGAGCACTCTAAACGAATCTTTGAAATAGCATTCATCCAATTATCCGATAAACCTTTTCATCAGTTCAAAACGATGCTGCGATTAATTCCCAGTTTAATTAAACTGCGTAGCTATGAAACTGTTTGGCAAATGGTGTCGAGGCATTTAACGCATACTAAGCTCAGACAGGCCTTTTCCATACAGCCGCTTCTGGTGGGGGGTAACCCTTTTAATACTACCAGTATTTATGGACTCATCCACTACTTAGAAAGAGCCTATGGCGTTCACTTCGCGATGGGCGGCACTGGTGCGATTATTGACGCGTTAGGTCAGCTAATGCAAAGACATGGCATAGCACTGAAGCTGGACACTACAATTACAAAAATTAACGTCGAGAATGGGATTGCTACTGGCGTGACATTAGCTGATGGTAGTTCAATAGCGGCGGATGTAGTCGTTTCTAATGCAGACCCTACGCATTTATACGAAACAATGGTTGCAAAAAAAGAGCAATCTATTGCTAACAAGCTGAAACTTTCAAATGCAAAATTTTCTATGGGCTTGTATGTGCTGTATTTTGGCACCTCTTGTCAGTATCCCGATATTGCGCATCATACAATATGGATGGGCGCTCGGTACCAAGAACTATTAGCCGATATTTTTGATAAAAAAATACTGCCAAACGATTTTTCACTGTATTTGCATAGGCCCACTGCTACAGATAGTAGTTTTGCGCCTGCGGGTTGTGATAGCTTTTACGTTCTATGCCCAGTGCCCAATTTACAAGGCGCTATCGATTGGTCTACTGAAGGGCCAAAATTACAGCAACGTATTATTCAGGCACTTAATGACACTATATTGCCTAATTTAGGCTCTACTATCATCGATCCTTTTCATATGACGCCTGAAAATTTTAATAACGATTATCTAAGCACTCATGGCGCTGGTTTTTCTATTGCCCCTATTTTTAGTCAATCTGCTTGGTTTAGGTTTCATAATAAAGCTGAAAAAATCAGTAATGTATACTTGGTCGGTGCAGGCACTCACCCTGGTGCAGGTTTGCCTGGTGTTCTGAGTTCTGCAAAAGTAGTTGATCGTTTAATAAAGCCAGTTAAACCTTCTTCAACAAATAAAGCCTGATTTCTACATTGAAGATGTCAATTTTTTGAACCCATACGAATGTGAATAGACAATTCAAACAATTACCTGATACAGCACTTGATGCTAATGCTGTATTGGCAATCAAGGGAAGTAGCTTTTATTGGGCGCGCTATTTTTTGGGTAAGAAACATGCGCAACGAGCAACTCGCTTATACCGATTTTGCCGATATATAGATGACATTGCAGATGAAGTGCTATCTAATAACACGGCTGAAGCAATGCTGGCTCTAAAAGATATTAGCCAAGATATTATTCAAAAGGAATCAGACAATCCTATTACGCAAGACATGCTGCTGCTGATGCAGGAGTGCGATATAGAAGCTCGTTTAATCCTTTCTCTAATAGAAGGCGTAACGCAGGATTTGTATCCCGTGAACATGCAAGATACCGATTCACTACTCCGCTACTGTTATTTAGTGGCGGGCACAGTTGGTGTCATGATGTGTAAAATTTTAGATATAAAAGACCAACGCGCGTATCCGTATGCAATAGATTTAGGTATTGCGATGCAGTTAACCAATATTAGTAGAGACGTCGAAGCCGATGCTGTATTAGGCCGCTGTTATTTACCACTCAATACAATCAACAATACAACAATCTCAGATTTGACATTAGATCATTTAATCAATCCACCAGACGAAAAAAAGGTGTATTTGCAAGAATGCTTAAATAAACTGTTGCTATTGGCGGATAGCTATTATAAAAGTAGTAGTCATGGCTTACATTTTATTGATGTTAAACCACGATTGAGTATATTGGTTGCTGCTAATGTTTATCGCCAAATCGGTGTTTTGCTCAAAGCGCGACAATATCAATATTGGTTGGGCAGAGTACGCGTCAGTAAAGTTACAAAAATGGTTGTGACAATAAAAGTGTTTTTAAAAGTATTATTTACACCACATTTTTGGCATTTTACTTATCGATATAATCAACACACACATGATGCTAAACTACACGCTGCCTTAATTGATTTGCCTTATGCCAATTCATCTGGTAACGGCATCACGCCAAGAGAGTAGCTAATACGAAATGACAGAAGATTTGATTATTTTAGGAGGTGGATGTGCAGGATTAAGTCTAGCGATGCAATTGGCAAAACTAGGTAGTGATTGCCCTAGAACAACCATTATCGAAAGTCGAAAAAGCTATGTAAATGATCGCACTTGGTGTTTTTGGGGATGTGATAATGGCCAGCAAGCGTCTGATGTATGCCAAGAGAGTGTGGCGTTTGATGCACAAAAATGGGCTAACAAAGCATGGGGAGCAATATTACTCAACTATAAAAACAAGACGGTTAGGGTGAACTGCTCAACCACTCCTTATCAAATGCTTGCATCTTCTATTTTTTATGAAAAAGCACTAAAGCTAATCGCACAAAACACTAACATTCGCTTGATACTTGATACAGCTGTAAACGGATTTCCTATTGATTTAAGTCATGGATTACATTCGGATACATCAAATAGCATGTGGAAGGTGCAAACTGATCATCAAGATTTTTTAACCAAAACAATTGTCGATACAAGGCCAACAAAAACGATAAACTCAGATGATGCGCTAATGTGGCAATCATTTTTGGGTCAAGAGGTGTCTTTTGAAGATGCTGTTTTTGATACTAATTGTGCAACCTTAATGGATTTTGGCGATGAAAAGAAAAGTGCTAGTGATCAAGAAGTGACTTTTATTTACATTTTGCCTTTATCAAATCATCGTGCTTTAGTCGAATTGACCATTTTTGCAAAAAAACCAATTTCAAAAGTAGCGCTAGAACAACCGCTTGCCGATGCAATTAGAAAATTAAACACCAAACAAGCTGCAGCAATTGGTCGAACCGAATTTGGTGTGCTGCCCATGGGCTTGACCGTTAATCATTCAACGCATGATGTTTTAAACCAAAATGATCATAAGCCAAATAGTTATGTGTGCGCTGGGTTATTTTCTGGCGCGGCAAGGCCAAGCTCAGGCTATGCTTTTATGCGCATACAGCGCTGGGCCAAGCGCTGTGCAGACAGCATCTCAAGTCACGGATTACCTGTAGGACATCAACCTGACTCGGCATGGCTTACTTGGATGGATACCTTGTTTTTAAAAGTAATTTTATCTAAGCCAAGCTTGGCTCCTACGCTATTTATGGCAATGTTTCATCGCGTAAATACACGCAGTATGGTTCGATTTTTAAGTGATCAAGCCAAGTTTAAAGATTATCTGTGGATTATTCTAGCACTTCCGCCAATGCCTTTTTTAAGGCAGCTCATTAGACAGTTATTCAGTCATGATTAAAGCAATACTAGGCAGTGCTTCTGTGCAAAATAAATGGAGTATGCATATGCTCCACAGCAAAATATTTTGTATAGTCACCCTACTTGTGATCTTGTTTTCTGACAGCATTGCCTTATTACCGCATTCAATACTGCTAGGAATGATTGTTGTTAGTATTGCTTTGATTGGTGTGCCCCACGGCGCACTTGATATCTTATTTGCCAAACAGCACTGGAAACTCAATACAACTGTTCGTTGGTTAGTTTTTTTGCAGACTTATTTAATATTAGTTGGGCTAGTAGTCGCGTTTTGGATATGGCAACCCATTGTCTTTTTTGTAGCATTCTTAGCAATTTCTATCATGCATTTTGCAGATGATTTACCAAGTAACACACCAAAAATAATCAAAATACTACAAGGTGGCGCTTTAATTGTTTTGCCTACGCTAATGTTTAATACAGAAATGGCTCACCTTTTTTCTTATTTTATCAATCAAGATGCGGCTATAGTCCTTGTCGAAACGCTACGCAGTGTGGCATTTTTATGGTTTTTAGGTATGTTGGCTAGCGCTGTATGGGTGTTCACTAGAAATAGGAATGCGGCACTAGAAGTGATTTTAACTAGCTTGTTAGCACTATTGGTTACACCACTTTTCGCATTTACTCTCTATTTTTGTGGTCTACACAGCATAAGGCATATATTGCGTAGTGAAATATTTTTGAAACCTGAAACAAACATGTTAAAAATGACAGGTTTAGTTGTACCAACGCTTGCCACTTTATTAATCGCTGCATTTTGCTGGAGCTTCTTACCGGCAACTACATTTAATGCGCAATTAATCCAGATCATATTTGTCAGTTTAGCCGCACTGACGTTGCCACATATGATTATTTTGCACGCAACTGGCTTTGTTTTTTGGAATAAGGGCTAGTGTCCTCAACTGTCGTTGCCATTGTTATGCTCGATGTAATCCTCTCAGCCAGCACTCCCTAGTCAATTCACGTTGTGTGATTTTACGCACTTAATTTTCTGAAAAAATATGGTGAAATAGAACAATCATTATGTTGAGGGTTCTTTGTGCAGTCACGCCTACGTCTTTTTATTACCATCATTGTATTCTTGCTCGCTTCGCCATCAGCGATAGCAGAAAATCGTACGCTGTTACTCAATGGTACAGATGGTAAAAAACATGCGTTAAATGAGTATGTTGGTCGTGGAAAATGGGTGATTGTAAACGTGTGGGCGACGGCTTGTCCGTATTGTCGACATGAGTTGTTTGATTTGACTCATTTTCACAATGCGCATTACAAAAAGGATGCGATGGTATTGGGTTTGACATTGGATTTTCCTAGTTTTGATTATCCTGATATGGCTTATCTGGCTGATTTTGCTGATAGTCATTTTATTGATTATCCTTTATTGATGGTCAATGGTGAGGTGGCTTCTGAAGTGATTGGTCAGCCTGTGGACATGGTGCCGTTGACCTTTATTTATAATCCAAAAGGTCAGTTGGTGCGCCGGATTAATGGCATGGTGACATCAAAAATGTTAGATGCGGTATTAAAACAAAATCCATTCACTTATCGCACTGATTGGGCAGATGTGGTGCCGCCTGAATATCAAGACCAATTGCCATGAGCAGCACAGCATCATTGCTGATATCAATCAAACTGGTCACGTATACAATAAAATAAGGTGACTGGATTTGCTGTAACCACTATGCCTGCATAAGCACTTTGACACGCTATGACTTTAGCGCTAGGATGCAGTCTCATTCAACTTTTCAGGGTATTGATATGGCCTCATCTTTGCAAAAAGCGCGTAATACAAAATCGACGCGGTTATGGTTCTTGGTATTGTTGTTAGTGATTGTCGTTGCTCTGTATATGACCGGCATTATTAAGAAAGGATTTGCAATTGGATTGGGTATATTATTGCTAGCGGCAATTGGTATTCAAACGTTTGATTATGATCTGGATTTAGGCACTTTATGGCAAACAGGCAGTATTAAAGAGTCGCGTGTACAACAGACAAAAGACGGCGTGGTATTGAAGGGTGATTGCGTTAAGCCCGCTGGCAAATCAAAAGAGTTTGACTTGAATTGCAGTAATTTTAGTACGCAAGCCGAAGCGCAAGCAAAGTATGATTATTGTGCAGCTCAAATCGCTGAGAACAATCAGGGGCTTGATAAAGCAAAAATTATTAACTTAGATGTGTATGGTTTGGATGGCAATAAGAATGGTGTGGTTTGCGAGGCTTTACCATAATTGTTGCTGAGATATTGTTTAAAAGCCGCTTTTGCGGCTTTTTTTGTATAGGTTGCCTAGCTTTGTCGCTAATTATTTTTTCCGAATGTAAGTACTTCAGCGTTAGGATCATCAACCCAAAAATGATAAAAGTCACGGATAACATCAAGATATAGATCACGAATTTCTTTGGTTTTAAATAAAGGTAAAGTGAGGTCTACGGAGATACGGTAGGCCGCATGATTTTTTACTGGCGCTTCTCTAAGGCGCAATATAATAATTTTAACTAGTTTACTTCTTGTTTCGATGATAGAGCGATTTGCACCAAGATTGTCTAGCGCTTCTAGATAGCGGGTAAGTGACTGCTGTTCTTCTGCACTCAATCTTGCATTATCTAAATTTTTGGTCAGGCCGTCTAAGGTCGAATGTGCAGGCTTCCATATGATTTCTTTAGTACTAAAGCCATAGTATTCATGAAACATAGCAATCGCTTTAATATCATCCATCCAAAACGGAAAATACTCTCGTGCGGTATTCAGCGCATTACTTCTGTCTTCTTTGGGCAGATGGATTAAGGTATCTTCTAAAGCAGATGCAAATGCTTTTCGAGTTTGTTCTTTGGTGATTAACTTGACCATTAAGGTATCTAAAAAGCGCGAACGTAAGAACAGTGTATTGCTGGATGCACCTTTGCTTTGTAAGAATTTCAAATAGGCGTCTGCAGCTTGTTTTTCTCTAGTCTTAGCCATGTTTAACTTTGTTATACACCTTTTATTTTGTTTACTAATGGATGGAGCCACTTGATGGTACTTCATGCTATTGAATCCTATTGTATGTATTGTTATGCCATTTGATATGCTGAATAAGCCATTAAAACCATGAGTCATTGCTGTTTTAAAGCCTATTATCATTCGCCATAATGATGATGCGATATTGTTGAGCAAGGTGTCATTTTAGATTTTGAATAAGATTGGATGTAATAGGGAGTTGTAGGGTGAATAAATGTTGGTTTGGCAAGGTTGCAGTCAGCTTATTACTCAGCATGATATGTGCGAATACTGATGCTGCAGAATGGATTAATCTACAAGAGAACAAGCATGCAACATTAATGCTGGATAAACAATCCATTGTTGAGTCTGGCAAGTATCAAAAAGCATGGGTAAAGATAGATTATGCTGCTTTACAAACCAACCTTGAATATCCTGAAAAAAGTTATAACAACGCAAAGCTTTTATGGTATTTCAACTGCACTGAACAAAAGCAAGCAACAGCGCAGGTTTATCAACTATTAAATGACGAGCAAGTTTATTCTGCTGCAATAGATATCAAAAGAGCACGCTTTCTAGAGCCTGTACCTGAAACAGAAGCCGATATTGCAATGCATTATGTTTGCCAAGAAAAACAGCGTGATGTTGAGTTGAAGCAAAAAAAAGAACGCGCACTAGAAAAAGCAAATCATCAAGCGGTTAACCCAGCACCAGCACCAGCAGCAGCAACGCCAACAGCACCTGTCCCTGCACCTGCACCTGAAAAGCCACCTGTCGATGTGACACCAACAGTCGAGACGCCTATTGAACCGAATCAATTATCGGATAGTGAACAGCAAAAAGAAGTGAAAAAGACAGCGAACAAAACCAAGGAAAAATTGGCCGTTACGAAAGATAAAAAAACCAAGAAAGAAGAAGAGGCTGATGATGCGTTGCATACTGCGGATAAGCCACTTAGCAAGAAAGCCTCAACCGTTAAGAAAAAAAGAAAAATGACAGCTTGGCAATACTCAGGAAGTGGTGGACCTGAGTTTTGGGGAGACTTAAGTGCGGATTATGCTACTTGCAAAACAGGACGCAATCAGTCTCCAATTAATATTGATAAAACGATTGTTGCAACAGCTAAGCCGTTAAAAACGTTTCAGCGGTTTCCGATTGCACATATTGCTAATGCTGGAAACACGATTGAAGCTGATTTTAAAGCCGGCAATATGATGGTTATCGATGAGGTGATGTATCAAATGAAGCAGGTGAGTTTTCATGCGCCCAGCGAAAATCAGATGATGGGTCAATCTTTTCCATTGGAGGCGCAATTCTTACATGAAGACACAAATGGTCATCTGGCGGTATTGGCGGTGTTGTATGAAGAAGGTTATGAAAATAAAGCAATTGCTAAGTTGTGGAAACAAATGCCAAAAAGAAAAGGTAAGCCGATCACATTAAACAGCACAGTGTTGGCTGGCGAATTAATACCCAGACAAAAAGACTATTATCGATTTACTGGCTCACTCACTTCTCCTCCGTGTACCGAAGGCGTGATTTGGATTCTGATGAAAACACCTATGACAGCCTCTAAACAACAGATTACAGCGTTGAAGGAAGTCATGGGTGCAGACAATAATCGACCTGTGCAACCACTCAACGGCAGAATGGTCATTGAATAAGCGGTAGCTGTTACTGCTCTTTCTTGATGGAAGCGCTAATCGCCGCTGCGCCAATATGCGCTTGGCCGCGTTGCTTGGCTAAAACGACTTGTTTTTGTCTTTCAGTCAGTGCCGCTTTTTTTTCTGCAGAGGTTTTGTCGTAACAATGCGGACAAGAAATGCCTGGTGTATATCGCTCACTGTTCATCTCTTCTTGAGATAACGGCATACGACATGCATAACATTGATCGTAGTCGCCAACTGCCAGTCCATGTTTTACCCCAACGCGTTGATCAAATACAAAACATTCACCCTCCCACAAACTTTCTGCTTCGGGTACGGTTTCTAAATATTTAAGAATGCCGCCTTGCAGGTGATAAACCTCTTCAAAACCTTGTTGTTTCATGTAAGAAGAAGCTTTTTCACAACGGATGCCGCCCGTGCAAAACATCGCGACTTTTTTATTTTTGGTTTTATCTAAGTGTTGTTCTACAAAGGCAGGAAACTCTCTAAAGGTGGTTGTTTTTGGATCAATCGCACCTTTAAACGTACCAATATGCGTTTCGTAGTCATTGCGCGTATCTAGCAAAATAACGTCTGGATCGCTGATTAATGCGTTCCAATCTTCCGGCTTCACATAAGTGCCAACCACATTGTTTGGATTAACACCTTCAACGCCCATGGTTACAATTTCTTTTTTTAATTTCACCTTCATGCGATAAAACGGATGGCTGTTTGCATAAGACTCTTTATGCTCTAAATCGCCAAGGCGTGGGTCTTTACGTAAATAGGCTAACACCGCATATATATCATCAGTTTTGCCTGCAATTGTGCCGTTAATGCCTTCCAGCGCAAGCAATAACGTGCCTTTGATATGATGTTTTACACAAAAATCTAAAATAGGTTTTTGTAGTGCTTGATAATCAGGCAAGCTGACAAATTTATAGAGTGCAACTGTTAGAAATTGGTCCATTTAGAAATAAACATAAGCGATAAAACTCGGATTTTAACATTCTTTTGATTGAATCGATTTGATTCAGATCAGATGTGCTATTGCTAGTGTGATGCTTGTAAAACCAATATTTCTGCTTTTCCCATGCCAGAAATGTCGCCCATCCAACGTCTGACGCGCCGATTGTTGAGTTGTGCAAACTGAGAATCTAGTGTTTGAAATGATTGATACAGTAAGTTTAAAAACGGTAAAGTATGCAAACCGCAATCTAACCAAGTCGCTTGCGCTGCTGGTGTTTTTAATAACAATATTGTACCGCGCTTCATGCCATAACCTATGTGCGCTCCTGTGTTGCCTAGCACGCCCAGCGTGCCTGCACGCATATTGGATGCGCAATAATCTCCAGCATTACCCTCAATTAGCAAGATGCCGCGGCGCATGGTATCGCCAGCGCGCTCACCCGTATTACCTTTACAGACCAGTGTACCGCCTTGCATTTCTGCCCCCGTAAAATCTCCAGTGTCACCGTATACGGTAATGTTGCCCGTTTTCATGCGATAACCAATGTAATGTAGTTGAGCGGTCGTATTTTTAAATACCAATGTTGTTGCATCATCACCTTGCACATCAAACACATCCGCTACTTTTAATTTTTTATCAAGATGAATAGCCAGAATGTCATTGAGTGATTTACCTTGCAAAGCATCAGGTGTTAGTTTTTTACAGTCAATAATCCGCTGATTAGCATCTTTTAGGGTGAAGGTGAATGCGCTCATGCTTGTTCTACCTCAGGGGATAAGTTGCCATTCATAATGTGGTGTAATTTAAATAAATGCGGGCCAAGCTTGCCACCATAATTCCCAGCAGAAATACGTTTAATACCATTTTCTGGCCCTAGGGCACAGGCAGCCTCAATGCCGATTTTCATTGATAGCGCAATATCTTCAAATGTTAATCCATCAATCACAATTTCCATGACGCTTTCAATATCGTCGCTTAATGCTGATTTGACGATGCCTTTTAAAGTGGGGCAGAAGGCGTCATTGGTGCTGGCAAACATCTTGGGATATTTGCTGCCAACTTTAGAACCAGAACGTACCACGCCGCCTGGAAAAGGCATGATGACATTAGCTAGTTTTTTCATTGCATCAATCGCGGCCTCACATGCGGCAAGTACCTGTGGTTGGCTTTGACCTAACACCAAAAAGTTACCACCACCAATCGCACGGACCATGCCCGTAGATTCTTGGGTCAGAAATTCACCGTCCATCACAGGAATACGCCAATAACGTTGGTTTTCACCTTTCGCATTTGGCAATAATTTTGCAATTTGATTGCCATCGCCAAAATAACGTAGATTTTTGCCTAAGCTGATTTGATCCTCACTCTCAATGCCTGAAAACGCTGCAGCAGTTGGACAGGTGAGAATGCATTGTCCCATACGTGTTTCTAGCTGCTGCATCAATACTTTGCTTCCCATGGCAAACATGAGAATACTCACGCCAGGCCTACCATCTGGTGTTTCAGATTCTAATAACTCACGTTCGATGCCAGCTTCTACGCCGCAACCAATAACACTGGTGGCAAAGCCTGTCATGGCGTTAGCAGCGTGATAAGCCCATTTGAGATTTTGCGCTGTAATAAGCACGCGCGTACCGCGCATATTGAATGCTTCTGCAAAAGTGTCGTCTATTTGTACGCCGTTTAGATTCATTTGGTATCAGTCATTATTTTGTATGATTAATGACTTGATTGCGGCCATCTTCTGCAATTTCATCATCATCAATTTTAAAGTTATCTAATTGAATAGTATGGTATTGATCAAAGTATTCTTTTAAGCCTTTTTCTACGCCTTTATCGTAAGTTGGTTTGGCGGTATGCGTTTTTCCCCATACAACTTTGATGATTTCACCATCTTTTACCACAAGCTCACCATCTTTAAAAACATAACTTGGCTTGCTAAACATCGCTTCTTTATCCTCTTGTTCGGTATAGACGGTAATATCCGCTGCCGCGCCTATGCCTAAGTGGCCACGATCACCCAATCCAATTAGTTTGGCTGCGCCTGCACGTGTCATGGTGGCAATGTCATATAAAGTATATTCACGCTCAATTGAGGTTAAGTTGCTCATGGCTTGTGCATCCAAATTCAATTTCGCAAAGGCCTCATCTCTAAAAGGCTTGTCCATCAACAAACGAATTAAATGCGGATAGCAAGTAAATGGGGCGCCATTGGGGTGGTCGGTCGTGAGAAAAACACGCCATGGATCTTCTACACTTAAAAATATCTCTAAACCAATTGCCCATTGCAGTGCATTGACATAATTTTCGTCACGGTATTTAAATGGTACGACACCACAGCCAGCATCGCATTCAATATCCATAATGACTGATTTTTTAGGATTGGCAAGTTTACTGTTTAAGTGTTGCATCATATTGTCACCTGATGCCGTGACGGTTTGACCAAATAAAATTTGCCCAACATCTGCAGTAATGTGTTGATTATTATTGATTGCTTCGGCTATTTGCGCAGCAGCAGAAGAAAACTGTTTATCACCTTCTGCCCCATAGCTATGAAATTGAATATGCGTTAAATGCATCGGAATCCCATCACTGGCACCCATGGTATCAAGTGTCGTTTGGAAATTGCCAGCCGCGCCTAGATTGTTGCAATGTACGTGTAGTGGTTTTGCAATGCCAATATCATGCACAGCACGACTGAGGCTTTGTAGAATTTGGCGTGGAGATACTTGGTAGTGTGCATTGTTTTCATCTAAATTTAAGCGGCGCTGATTAAACTTAAAGGCAGAAATGCCGCCAGGATTAACCACTTTGATACCAATTGTTTGTGTTGCGTGCATTGTCCAAGCCACATAATCATTGATTGTTTTTTGGTCAGCTTTTTGACTTAATAAACGCAAAAAATAATCATCATTACCCAGCATGACATAGCCGCCTTTATCAATCATGGGTGTGTCGCCCATTTCTAAATGCGCTTGTCGCGCATTAATGGCCAAAATAGCAGGCTCAAATGCAGCGGTATAACCCATTTCAATATAACGCATACCCGTGTTGGTTGTGCTTGGGGTTGCATGATGTGTGCAATGCGGACCACAAATGTGCGCTTCAGGCTCCGAATATTTGAGCGTCTCTTGATATTCAGGCAACATCATACGTGCAATATTCACCTTGCCACCACCAATATGGCTATGCATATCAATTGCCCCAGCCATTACCACTTTTCCTTTTAAATCAATCGTTTGATTTATTTTTTCGGTATCGCTTGGCTTGGCGATAATATGACCATTACGGATGTAAATATCTTCTTTTGTGCCATTTTTTTGATGAGCTGGATCGTAAACTTTTGCATTTTTGAGTAAGGTAATCATGTTAATAAGGCATCCAATCTTGTCATGACGTCAGCCAGCGTCGGTAACGTACTTTCTCGTGTTTTTTTAAGCGGTAAAACAACGGACGAATCTACTCTAAATAAAGTCCCTGAACAATCTAGCGCAGGAGTCGCCACTGGAATAAACACTGCTGGTGGGCTTGCAAATTGTAGATTGCTGTTACCAATAACAATTGCAGGTGCTTCGGTTGTTGGTAGTGATTGATCATGACCTAAACTATTAATCCAAACCACTGCATCATGCTGGGTCAAGTCATGTTCAGCTGGCGCTAAAGCACTTAACCACGTATGCGCATAATTAACTGTGGTATCACCATCACTGCCGCCAAGTGCCAGTCCCATCGCGCGACTGTGTTCATTTAACGCAGCAACACTTTCAGTGATATGCTGAATCGTTAGTTCAGCGTGAGGAAAATCTAACGCTTTGGCGACCCAGATTAGTACAGCATATTGTGCTTGTCTCAAGCGCTCTGCAAGGTCTTGTAAATCAGTAACAGCAATACCAGCAACTGCCGTAGTATTGAGTGTTTTGTTTTGAATTAATGCATGTAAAGCAGCAGTGACTTCAGGTAGTGCTGTTGTTGCACATGGCAGAATCGTTGGTTGTTTGCCTGATGGAGAAGTGCCAGGCTGCGTGTTTAAGTTCTCACCACCCAGATAAATCACGTCACGCAGTTGCGGATCAGTAAATAACGCCTTTTTATTCCAAACATTACGCTCAAAAAAACGTGGGTTGTGACTGACAATGTCAGTTCCGATACAGACAATCACATCTGCACGATTTTTTACTTCTGTTAATGTGGTCGTTTGCCAGCCTTTGCTTTGTAATACTTTTGTGTTGCGCCATGTACTTTGCGCATTCATATGCATCATGGGTGCTTCTAACTTTTGAGCAGTATGAAAAACAGCTCTAAAGCCTGTTAAATCGGTACTTAATCCAGTAAAAATTGGACTGCTAGCCGTGTTTAAAATTGCTGCCGCCTTTTCGATTGCCACAGCAAGAGCCACTGGCTCACCAGCCACGCTAGGCACGGCTATATTTGTTGGCTGGGTAAAGAAGTTGATGCTTTTAGCGCAGGCGTTTTGCAGTTGGTTGTTAATCAAAATATCATCGCAAAGCAAGCCGCAAGCAGGGCATGTGACAGCAGTGAGATGGTGATCAGTTAATTTTTGCATGAATATATTTTCTTTATGCCAAAAGTGACAGCGACAAATGAAGTCTACCTATCATAAACAAAAATAATAGGCTGTAAACCCATAATAGAGCTTAAAACCAAGCTTTATTTTGCTTTTAACAATCCAATGCGGGTTGTCGCAATGATATTGACAGTGCGCTAAATGCTGTTAACAGTGTTTGTTAGATGAAAATAAGCAACAAATTAAAGTTAAATTGGGTTTATTAAAATAGCTAAAAATGTTAATGTTACGCACTTTGTAATACATTCATTTAGTTGTTGTTTTTTATTATTTTTTTGGAGTTAACATGGCAGTAGAACGTACCCTTAGCATTATCAAACCAGACGCAGTGGCAAAAAACGTGATTGGTCAAATCTATACCCGTTTTGAAAACGCTGGTTTAAAAATTGTTGCAGCAAAAATGGCGCAACTCACACAAGCAGAAGCCGAAGGTTTTTACGCGGTGCATAAAGAGCGTCCTTTCTTTGCAGACTTGGTTAAATTTATGATTTCTGGTCCTGTCATGATTCAAGCGTTAGAAGGTGAAGATGCTGTGTTGAAAAACCGTGATTTAATGGGCGCTACTAACCCAAAAGAGGCTGCTGCAGGCACTATTCGCGCAGACTTTGCAGAAAGCATTGATGCAAATGCGGTGCATGGTTCTGATTCGGCTGAAAACGCAGCGATTGAAATCAAGTATTTCTTTGGCTAATACATTGAAATAAAAGTTGACTAACTTACTTAATTTCAATCAAAAGCAACTCGCCGATTACTTCATTAGTATCGGCGAGAAGCCTTTTCGCGCCAAGCAATTGATGCGATGGGTGTATCACAATGGTGTAACTGATTTAGATGGCATGACGGACATTGCTAAATTGTTGCGCGAGAAGTTAAGTGATGAAACAAACTTTACCTTGCCAGAAGTGCAATTGGAGTTAGCCTCTGACGATGGGACGCGCAAATGGTTAATTGGTGCCAATAATCAAAAAGATGGTACCAATAGCAGTGTTGAAACAGTGTTTATTCCAGAAGATGATCGCGGCACATTATGTATCTCTAGCCAAGTAGGCTGTGCACTTGAATGCACATTTTGTAGTACAGGTAGACAAGGGTTTAATCGCAATTTAACAACGTCTGAAATTATTGGGCAGCTTTGGATTGCGAATCAATCTTTACGAAAAACAGACGGGTACGATATGCTAGCCCCGACTGACCGTATTATTTCTAATGTGGTGATGATGGGGATGGGAGAGCCGTTGGCTAACTATGACAATGTCGTTACTGCAATGCAAATTATGCTAGATGATCACGGCTACGGTTTAAGCCGTCGACGGGTGACTTTATCTACCAGTGGTTTAGTGCCGCAAATGGATAGGCTGAAAGAAGATTGCCCTGTTGCGCTTGCTGTTTCTTTACATGCGCCTAACGATAAGCTGCGTGATGAGATTGTGCCGATCAATAAAAAATATCCCATTAAAGAATTGATGGCGGCATGTGAGCGTTACTTGGTGAAAGCACCACGTGATTTTGTAACATTCGAATATGTGATGTTAGATGGTGTTAATGACACGGTCGAGCACGCACATCAATTGCTAGAAGTGGTCAGAAATGTACCCTGTAAATTTAATTTAATTCCATTTAATCCTTTCCCAAGCAGTGGTTATGCCAGCTCTACGCCTAATCACATACGAGTGTTTAAAGATATTTTAATGCATGCAGGTTATGTCGTTACCGTTCGCAAAACCCGAGGTGAAGATATTGATGCGGCATGCGGTCAATTGGCTGGCAAAGTGCTAGACAAAACTAACCGCAGTGCGAAATTTGTTCCTATTGAGGTCGTCTAATGCATACATATCTTAAATACTGGCTTCTTGTTGCTTTATTGTGTTTTTTAAGTGCCTGCGAAACTACGGGAAGTCAAATCGATAATAATGACTATAATAATCGGGCGATCATTGATAGGGCGCGCGCGCACACTAATTTAGGTGCTGCTTATTTGCAAAAAAATAAATTAGAAATCGCATTGGATGAGTTTAAAAAAGCAGTAGAAATCATGCCAACCTTTGCAATGGCATACAATGGATTGGCAATGGTAAGGTCAGCATTGGGTCAAGATGCTGAAGCTGAGTATAATTTCAAAAAAGCCATTAAGCTGGATGCTTCCATTTCTGAAACATACAATAATTATGGTACTTTTTTATGCTCGCGCGGACGTTATAACGAATCTATTACACAGTTTTTAGAAGCGGTGAAGAACCCCTTATATGGAACACCAAGCGCGGCATATGCAAATGCCGGCATTTGTTCAAAGCGAAATGGTGATGTAAAGGGTGCGGAAATATATTTAAATAAAGCACTTGAAATTCAACCGCTTACTCATGCTGCTGCACAGCCTTTGGCTGATATTCAGTTCAGTCGCGGCGATGCTGTGTTGGCAAAGAAAACGCTACAAAATGCATTAACTGCTTCTCCGACAGCAGAGACTTTATGGCTAGCGATTAGGATAGAGAGATTGCTTGGTGACAAAAACAATGTTGCAAGTTATTCTCTGGAGTTGCGTAGAAAGTTTCCAAACGCTGCTGAAACACAGCTATTGTTAAGTGGTCAATAAAACATTTATTAAGGGTTTGAAATGGCACGTAAGCTTAAAAAAGATGAAGCAGAAACCACAGAGATTGATGTTGTAACAAACGAGGGTAGTATTGCACAAAACCACGAAATAGCAGTTGCAAAAACGCTTGAAGTTAAAGCTCAATCTGAGTTAAATCAAGCGCAAACTGATGTGGCACCTCAAGTTGCTACTGCCGATGTGGCTGATGCATGTGGCGGTGCTTTGCGCGCTGCACGGATTGCACAAGATCTTTCTACTCAAGCGATTGCAAAGCAGTTGCGATTGGGCAATGCCCAGATCGAGGCGCTGGAGCAGAATGAATTTTCTGCGCTACCAGAACCAACGATTGTGAAGGGATTTATTCGCAACTATGCAAAACTGCTTAAGATACCGGCGGAGCCAATATTAGCCGCTTATGCTGAGCTGATGCCAAAAACCGATCAGTATGCTTTCGCTTTGGGGCCTGGTATTAATATGAAAATGTCGGAAAATAGCAAATTAGGCAGCACACGCTATTTAATATTAACTTTGCTACTTTTATTAATGTTGGTGGCATGGTTTTTTTATCAACATTACATTCAAAAGCCTGATGCGGTTAATCCCACGCCTGAGGCTGCTGACATCTTTCCTGAAGAGCTAGCCTTACAAATGCCAACAGCATTAGAGCTAGAAAATGATACGCTAGCAGTTGAAAACGCAGCCATGGATGATCAGTTATCTGAAACTGACCCGTTTGTAGAAACTGACGATAACGAGGCTAAGGCTGAACTGGTAGCAGAAGCCTCTGAGCCAGTTACCCCTGCGCCAATTGCTGCGACACGATTACTATTTAATGCGAAGCAAGAAACATGGATAAGTGTTGTGAATCAGTCAGGTGAAGAGGTGTATAACAAAATATTGTATGCAGGAAAACGTGAGGTGATTGATGTTGAACAGCCTGCGGAAATCGTTGTGGGTAACGCGCAGGGCGCGACACTTACAATTGATGGAGAATCGATGGATTTAGCACCACACACACGCATGAATGTTGCGCGTATTCGATTAAATCCTTAGGCATTAAAAGCCACTTTTATTATATTCAGTGAGAGTATTGTTAAATAATGCGTAAAAAAACACGGCAGGTAATGGTGGGTCATGTGCCGGTGGGAGGTGGCTTATACGGTACGGTAACAGCGCCAGTTGTTGTACAGAGTATGACCAACACCGACACAGCAGATGCTAAAAGTACTATTGAACAGGTGTATGCTTTATGGCAAGCGGGCAGTGAAGTGGTTCGTATTACTGTTAACTCTCCTGAAGCGGCAGCGCAGGTAAGTGCTATTCGTCAGGGGTTGGATGCCTTAGGCTGTGATGTGCCTTTAGTAGGCGATTTTCATTATAACGGACACAAGCTACTACAATCATATCCTGATTGTGCTAAAGCGCTAGCCAAATACCGTATTAATCCAGGCAATGTGGGCAAGGGCAGCAAGCGAGATGAGCAGTTTGCTAGCATGGTAGAAGCTGCCATTCATTATAAAAAAGCGGTGCGTATTGGTGTTAATTGGGGTAGCCTAGACCAAGCTAAAATGGCGCAGATGATGGATGACAATGCAAAATCAGCAACACCCTTATCATCTGCTGCATTGATGCAAGAGGCATTAATACAATCTGCATTAGAGAGCGCACAGCAAGCAGTAGATCTTGGCCTAGATCCTAATCAAATTATTATTTCTTGCAAAGTGAGCAATGTGCAAGAGTTAGTGTCTGTTTATCGAACCTTAAGTGAACGTTGTGACTATCCATTGCATTTGGGTTTAACCGAGGCAGGCATGGGCTCTAAAGGGATTGTCGCATCTACGGCGGCTTTATCTTTGTTACTGCAAGAAGGTATTGGAGACACCATACGTGTGAGTTTAACGCCAGAGCCAAATGAGTCGCGCACAAAAGAAGTAGTGGTGGCGCAAGAAATTTTACAAACCATGGGCATTCGCTCTTTCACACCTCTAGTGACTGCTTGTCCTGGTTGTGGTCGTACGACGTCTACTTATTTCCAAGAGCTTGCTATGCAAATTCAAGCTTATTTGCGTCAGCAAATGCCACTTTGGAGAGCTGAATATCCTGGCGTTGCAGAGATGAGTGTGGCGGTGATGGGTTGTGTGGTTAACGGTCCTGGAGAATCTAAGTTAGCCAATATCGGTATTAGTTTGCCAGGCACTGGCGAAATACCTGTGGCACCTGTTTTTGTTGATGGCGAAAAAACAGTGACATTAAAAGGTGATTATATTGCACAAGAGTTTCAAGCCATCGTAGAAAATTATGTGAAAAAGAACTATGCGGAAGGCGGTAAACTACGCCAACAGCTTGCATCTAAAATTATTCCCATTCAAACAGTTAATTAGTCTAATGAGTCAAAAAAACCAATTCCAATCCATTAAAGGTTTCTACGATATTTTGCCAGAAGCGACACCGCTTTGGTTTAAGTTAGAAGATACCGCACGCAAAGTATTATCGCAATATGGCTATAACAATATTCGTATGCCGTTGGTCGAACCAACAGAGCTGTTTGTACGTAGCGTGGGAGAGCATACTGATATTGTCGAAAAAGAAATGTATGCATGGGAAGATAAATTAAATGGTGACAAGCTAGTATTGCGTCCAGAAGGAACCGCTGGTTGTGTACGTGCAGTTGTTGAGCAAAATCTCACTTATAACGGACCGCAACGACTATGGTATATCGGCCCTATGTTTAGACATGAAAATGTACAAAAAGGTCGTCAGCGCCAGTTTCATCAAGTTGGTTGTGAAGCTTTTGGCTTTGATGGGCCTGATGTCGATGCAGAGCAAATAATGTTGTTAGCACGATTATGGCGTGAATTAGGAATTAAAGACGTTGAGCTACAAATTAATAGTATTGGTGATGCTGAAGAGCGTGCCACTTATAGGCAGTGGCTAATCGAATATTTTCAAAACAATATAAACCTCTTGGATGAAGATGCTAAACGTCGTTTACATAGTAATCCCTTGAGGATATTAGACAGCAAAACCCCTCAAATGCAAGATATGTGCAAAGCTGCACCCAAATTGATAGATGTGTTAGGGGAGGAGAGCAAAGCGCACTTTGAAAAACTTTGTCAGTTATTAATAAAGGCTGGTATTACTTATGTGATAAATCACCGATTAGTGCGCGGTTTGGATTATTACAACCGTACTGTATTCGAATGGGTAACCACAAAACTAGGCGCGCAAGGTACGATTGCAGGCGGTGGAAGATATGATACTTTAGTAGAAAAGCTCGGTGGAAAATCAACACCAGCTTGTGGATTTGCCATTGGTTTAGAGCGCGTATTTTTGTTGATGCAAGAGTATGGAGTAACAGCCAATAACACGCCTGATCTCTATTTAGTGAATGTTGGCGAATTAGCAGAGGCAAAAGCGTTTAACATCGCGGAAACTTTACGAAGTGAAGGTTTGTCAGTGGTGTTGCATGCTGGCGGTGGTAGTTTTAAGTCGCAAATGAAAAAAGCGGATAGAAGCGGTGCACGCTATGCAGCTATTTTAGGTGAAGATGAAATGGCTGCAGGTGAAATTGCATTAAAGCCTTTATTAGTGCAAGGCGAGCAGCAACGGTTCCAATTACAACAACAATTACAACAAGTTGTTGAAAAAGTGAAAACTTGATATGGCTGAAAATAAAAACTTTTTTAACGCAATGACTGTTTTAGGCTTATTGTTAGCAATAGGAATGGCGAGCGCAGCTTTTATTTTAGGTGTGCAAGCCAAACGTGCAATGGTTGGTCAGCAAAATATTACAGTTAAAGGGTTAGCAGAAAAGCCAATTAGTGCAGACACTGCTGAATGGACCATTCATATCGCAGTGGCGAGTATTACGCAAGCGGATGCGTTGCAAGAGGTTGCAAAAACAAGAGAAGTTGTTGAAGGTTTCTTAGAAAAACAAGGTTTCACAAAAGACGCCTGGGATGTGGATGTAGAAACTTTAGGCCCACATTATGAAGAGGTTGTGATTGGAGATAACTACAGACAAGTGCAAAAAGGATTTGAGGGTTACCAAAATATTAGAATAGTTTCTAAAGATTTAGATAAGATTCAAAAAGCAAATAAAGCATTTTTACAATTGAGGGCACAGAATCATCCTGTCATTGCTTATGCACCTCAGTATTTGGTCAGTAATTTAGAAGAAATTAAAATGTCATTAATTGCTGATGCGACCAAGAATGCACGTGATCGTGCGACAGAATTTGTTAAACAAGATGGCGCGAGCGTTGGTGTGATGAAGTCTGCAAGACAAGGTGCTTTTTATATCCTACCTGTTGGAGGCGCGAATGATAGCGACAGTCAATATGGTGGCGTTTATGATAAGACTACTATTGATAAAGTGGCTCGTGTTGTGGTTACCGTTGTCTATAACATTGAATAATGTTTACTTATATATAAAGAAATCATCTAATGACTGAGATTTTAAACATTGCG
>CBFHHI010000013.1:0-40800 GCA_965655675.1 Methylophilaceae bacterium
TTTATTTTGCATGATGCAGTTCCTAGTCGATAAAGTTGATTATTGCTTAACGCGTTTGTTATGCTCAATCAACGCATAAGCAGAATGGTTATGAATAGATTCAAAGTTTTCACTCTCAACAACATACGCATCAATACGTTTTTCTGAGTTAAGTGCAGAAGCAACGTCACGCACCATGTCTTCTACAAACTTAGGATTATCGTATGCTTTTTCAGTCACATATTTTTCATCTGGACGTTTTAATAAGCCATATAGTTCACAAGAAGCTTGTTTCTCAACCAATGCAATAATATCTTCTATCCAAATAAAATCATTAATTTTAGCAGTAACTGTCACATGTGAACGTTGATTATGCGCACCATAATCTGATATTTTTTTGCTACAAGGGCATAAGCTTGTGACAGGCACCAACACTTTAACTGTGATGCTGAATTGCTCGTCTTTGATTTCACCAATAAAAGTGACATCGTAATCTAACAAACTTTGGACGCCAGAAATGGGTGCTGCTTTATTGACAAAATAAGGGAAACGCATTTCTACGTAACCAGAGTTTGCCTCAAGGCGGTGTACCATTTCTCTTAAAATTGTTTCAAATGATTCAATGGATATTGCGCGCTCGTTCGTATTGAGAATCTCAACAAAACGCGACATATGTGTGCCTTTAAAATTGTGCGGCAGATGCACATACATATCAAACATGGCAACAGTATTTTGTTCACCGCCATGTTTGTCTTTAACAACAACTGGGTGTCGAATAGATTTGATACCCACTTTATTAATGTCTAAATGGCGGACATCTGGCGTATTCTGGACATCTTCTATTCCTTCTAGAGGATTATTCGGTAAATTAGGTTGATTCATAACAGAGATTATTCTCCAAAGTTAAGCATTTATATATGCAATAATTAAAATCTTACGCGTTTAGGCTTCTTACGCGTTTAGGCTTAAGTGTAAATGATTATTCTGCTTACTCAAACCACATTATTAGGATGGTTAAATGCGCAATAATTTGTTTTTGATGGCCTTGCTGATACCCTTACTATCTAGACCGCATTGCGCAAGCATAGTTTCATGTACCCCATGCTCGATACAGGTATCTGGCAAACCTAAACAAAGGGTGGCTGTTGTTACATTAAGCGATTGCATTGCTTCCATAACGGCAGACCCTGCACCACCCATCAAGCTGTTTTCTTCTACAGTCACAATCAGGTCGTGCGTGGTTGCCATTGCTTCAATCATTGCAACATCCAGTGGTTTAATAAAACGCATATTGACCACACTCGCGTTTATTTCAAGTGCGGCTGCTATGCTAGGTGCAACCATGCTACCAAAAGCCAATATCGCTACTTTTTTACTATCGATAATCGTTGTTTTTTGTATCAACTCAGCTTTGCCAATGGCTAATGGCGTCAATGACTGGATAACAGGCACACCTCTGCCAGATCCGCGAGGGTAACGTACGGCAGCAGGGCCTGGATGCTGATAGCCAGTCGACAGCATTTGTCGGCATTCATTTTCATCGCTAGCTGCCATAATTAGCATATTAGGAATACAGCGCAAATACGTTAAATCAAAGCTGCCCGCATGGGTAGGGCCATCAGCCCCAACCAGACCCGCTCTATCAATGGCCAGCAAAACATCTAAGTCTTGCAAGGCGATATCATGAATAAGCTGATCATACGCTCTTTGTAAAAAAGTGCTGTAAATGGCAATGACTGGTTTTAAGCCATCACAAGCCATGCCAGCTGCAAACGTTAATGCGTGCTGCTCTGCAATGCCAACATCAAAATAACGGTCAGGAAATTGCTCTGCAAACGCGTTTAACCCGCTACCATCACACATGGCAGGCGTAATAGCGACAAGTCTATTATCGCTCTCTGCCATGTCAACTAGCCAATCAGAAAACACTTGTGTATAGGTTTTTTTATTACTGTTCGCATGGGCAATGCCATTGCTGCGGTCAAATTTGTTAACACCGTGATATTTATTCGGATCGTCTTCCGCTGGCTCAAAGCCTTTGCCTTTTTGCGTGACAATATGTAAAAACTGCATTCCTTCTAACGCGCGAATATTGCTCAGCGTATCTACTAGCGTGTCAATATCATGTCCATCAATCGGGCCAATATAGTTAAAGCCAAGCTCTTCAAATAAGGTTCCACCGGGCGAAACCATGCCTTTGGCATGCTCTTCTGCGCGGCGGGCAAACTCTTTTACTGGCGGCACAATGTCCAATACTTTTTTACCTTGTTTGCGCACACTGTCATAAAAGCGCCCTGATAGTAATTTGGCTAAGTAGTTATTGAGCGCCCCTACATTTTTAGAGATACTCATATCGTTATCATTCAAGATAACCAATAAATTAGCGTTAGTCTCACCTGCATTATTCAATGCTTCAAATGCCATACCTGCAGTCATGGCACCATCGCCAATAATGGCAACACTATGCCGATCTAATCCATTTTGTTTTGCAGCAACTGCCATACCCAAAGCGGCTGAAATGGAAGTGCTGGAATGGCCTGTGCCAAAAGTATCATATTCGCTTTCAGACTTTCTTGGAAACCCAGCAATGCCATTTGGTTGACGCAAAGTCGTCATGTCATCACGACGACCAGTCAAGATTTTATGCGGATACGTTTGATGCCCCACATCCCATACCAATCGATCTTCTGGCGTATTAAATACATAATGTAGCGCAATCGTCAGTTCGACCACACCTAAATTAGAAGCCAAATGACCGCCAGTTTTGGAGACGCTATCAATCAAAAATAAACGCAACTCTTCTGCCAAACTTTTTAATTGGCTACGGTCTAGATGACGTAAGTCAGTCGGTGAATGAATGGAAGAAAGTAATGGAGTTGTCATAAAGTGGCTTCTGGATTAGAAGCTGCGTTGAGTAATAAAATGAGCCAAATGGCGTAATAAATCGGCTTCTTGCCCGTAATTGGATAATGCGTTCATCGCATTCTGATGCAGCTCTGCAGCTAAGGCTTTTGCCTTGCCCAATCCTAATAAGGTGACATAAGTTGATTTATTGGCTTGTGCATCTTTACCTGCAGTTTTACCTAATGTTTGTGTATCAGCTTCTGCATCTAAAATATCATCGACCACTTGAAACGCTAAACCAATCGATTTAGAAAAGTGATCCACTGCATTGATTTTATCTGCATTTTCTTCTGCACTACAATAAACGCCCATCAAGGTTGCCGCATGAATTAAAGCGCCTGTTTTATGCAAATGCATCACTTCTAATTCTGCTTGCGTGATTAATAAACCAGTATTTTCTAAATCAATCGCTTGCCCACCCGCCATACCTCTAGAGCCTGTTGCAACGGCGAGCAAATGCAACATTTTTACTTTTTGCGCATCTTCAATATGGCTACATTGTGCAATTATTTGAAACGCTAAACTTTGTAGCGCATCACCCACCAATAACGCGGTCGCATCATCATATTGTTTATGTGTAGATGGTTTGCCTCGTCGCAAATCATCATCATCCATACATGGCATATCATCATGCACTAAAGAGAATGCATGAATCAATTCAACAGCAGCGGCAGCCACGTCCGCTTTATCTCTATCAGCATAACAAAACTCACCAGCTGCATAAGCAAGTAAAGCGCGCACACGCTTTCCACCACCTAGCGTGGCATAGCGCATGGCTTCGTGCAAACGTTGTGGAATAATAGTAGTAGCAGGCAGATGTTGCGCTAATACGGTTTCTACACGCGACTGCATATCAGCCAACCACTGCGTAAATGCTTGGCTTTCCATGGTGGCGATTGTTGGGCTTTTCATGCTTGGTTTTATTCTTTTTCTGGATTAAACGACACCAGTTGATTGTCTTCAGAAACCATGCGTACTTGCTGTTCTGCATCAGCCAACGATTGCTGGCAAATTTTTAGCAATGCCGCACCGCGTTTATAGGCAGCTAAAGCTTGTGCCAGCGGCAACTGATCCGATTCCATTTGACGCACTATATGTTCTAGCTCTGTAATAGCTTCTTCAAAGTTTGGCGGTGTTTCTGAATTCTTTTTTGACATGTAAGCGTGTTTGTTTTGTTTGGTTGTTTGGCGCCACTATTTGGCGCGATCAACAGATGGATTATTTTAACAAAAATTCACCATCACTTGCGGCTTTTCACACTCCTATATGCATCACGCTTAATAAAAAGGCGCGAATATCATCAATCTCCTCTATCGAAACACTATGCGCCATTGCATATTCGCGCCATTCCACTTGATAGTGTTCTGTTTGTAATAGCGATAATGAAACGCGACTGGTCTCAATGCTAATCACATCATCGGCAATACCATGCGCCATCAAGATGGGCGTTTGTTGATTTTGTGTTGATTTTTGTGCAGAGAAGTGCGATTTCAACGGCAAATAAGTAGATAACGCAATGACTCCTGCAAGGGGATGTTGATAACGCAATGCCGTATGTAGCGCCACTGCACCGCCTTGCGAAAAGCCTGCAATCACAATCTTGTGGCTAGGAATGCCTTTGTCTAATTCATGTTGAATCAATTGTTCAATACTGGCCTGCGTTTCAGCAATACCCATTGCATCTTCAGGGCTGCCTAATGTTAAGCCCAATAAATCATACCAAGCACGCATTTCATAACCATTATTGATCGTTACATTTCGATAGGGTGCATGTGGCAAAATAAACCGTAACTGCGGTAAATTGAGCATCTCCACTACAGGCGCAAAATCATTGCCATCCGCCCCCAAGCCATGTAACCAAATGACACTGCCAATAGGCTTATTGGTGCCGCATATTTCAATTGCCTGTTCGTTCATACATTTACTTTCATTATGACGTTTATTTTTCAAGCCGCTCATTGTGCTTGCTAGTCAGTGCCGCTATGCATCTCAATCACTGCGATGCTCCAAATGCCCTTATCCCAACGCATCAAATGATTAAAAACCAATGAAGAGTGTTAAAATAATGTGGATTATCACGTTAGATGCTGTGTAGCAAATATTAATAATTATTAAAGATGATAACCCTATGGTGCAAGCAGGCGCAAACAATCATTTAGGCATAAGCAAAGACCGACTACAGCACTTGGTGCCACTATCTACATTATCGCCATCTGGTCTAGCCACTTTGGCCGATGTGTTAACAATAGAAAACATCAATAGAGGTGTCGACCCAACACAGCAGGGCGGCCATCCTATGCAAGCGCTTTATTTGCTAGCAGGCGATTTGGGCGTGCGTTATCACAATGGCAAAAAAGTTATTTTACGCGCTGGCAGCGCAGCCGCCAATAATCCCATTAATGTGGTGAGACTTGGCATCAAAGACACCATCGCCCTGACCCCAATTGAAATTGTGCGTATTGATTTAGATGTGTTAACCGTCAGTCAAACATGGGATCAAATGGTCAAACTCACCAATCAGATGCATGGTCAATTAAAAGCAGTACTACAGCGTGTTGTCTTCGAGCAGCGTCAGTGGTAGTTATTGTAATCTGCAACTTGCTGTAGTTTGGCGAACTGTTTCTCTGTCCCCATGACTAGCGGCGTTGATAATATGCACTGTTTTTAGATACATCTAGCTGTTGAAGATGGCGTTGCGTAGCTGCTGCCCCAATAGACTCAAAGTCACATCGATCATCATCATTACGATAATAAAAAATCCTTTTTAGAAGGGAACATTTTTACCTGTCCTATTTGTATTGGCATCATGATGCTCGTCATGCGAGAAACAAAAAAGCCCTCGAAAAATCAAGGGCTTTTATCTAATATCGCAACCTAACATAGGTTAATCGATAGTGAAAAACTCATTATGGTAGTAATCTACAGGTACCACTGCCCGCAAAACACTCTGTATTCCTTCTAAGGGCAGTATTGCCGCGATCTACTGGAATAAATGTTACAGTAGCATTGCTAGTATATTGAGCGATTGTTAGGGTTGGAGCAGTTGCACATGAATTGGCTGAGTTTAAAGGTGGTGCAACAGGAGCACGGTTATCAGCTGCGTCGGCTACTGCGGTATTCATGTAAGCTTTCGCTACTGATAAACAGGCACTGTTTGCAGCACGCTGAGTATAATCACGGTAAGCAGGAAGCGCAACTGCCGCTAAAATACCAATAATGGCAACGACAATCATCAGTTCGATTAGGGTAAAGCCTTTTTGTGTTTGATGCATTTTCTTTCCTTTTTAGTAAATATGTTTAATTAATGTTGGTTATTTAATCTACTATTCACAAGCAAATCAATATTGTGAATAACAGTACTTGCATTATTATTTAGCAACGGCTGTGCCAAGTAATATATTATTATATTAAGTAATTGATAATAAACAATATTTAATAATTATGGATATAAAATTGGATTTTTGTTGAGCGGAAAATCATGAAAAAAGCGGGGAAAACCCCCGCTTTTTGACACATGGAGTGACATTTTTTGTCACTATGTGCGTTGCAATCTATTGGCGATTACCAAAATTGCCACCAAGGCTTCTTTTTAGAAGCTGGTGCACTTTTGATTGCTGCGCTTGGTTCAGTAGCTTTAGAAGTTGCGCGTACTTCTGTGCCCGTTACTTTGAGTTTTCAATGACCTTTTTAAGATTCTCTAAAGATGAGCCATAGGTCTCTTCGATAAACTTAACTGCTGAAGCATCATCTTGACCTTCTGGGATTGGTGGGTTGTTTGGGAAAAAGCGATAAAAACGGTGGAAGTAGCGCACTGAACTCTCGCCAGCACCAGGACCTGCACTAACAGAGATATATGGATTGTAATTGGTCACTGGACCGCCATTCACAAACTCAAATTTCAGTTTCATCTCTTTATCATCAATCTCTTTGACACGCTCTGTTACCTTGCCACCATTTTTTAAGGTGATTGTTCTTAATGTTTCTGCACCTTTCTTTTCAACTTTAGTGCTGGTAACACTTGGCATCCAAGCTTCAGCTTTTTCTAAATCTTTAATCATTGCCCATACTCTAGCTGGCTCTGCTTTGATCACAATTCTATTGTCGACTTTTTGTGGTGTTGGGCCGTGGGCAAATGCGCTAACAGAATATGCTGCCATGGCGATGAGTGCTAAAAACTTCTTCATGTATGGTCTCCAAAAAATGATAGTAAATTAATCTAAAAACTAGATAGGAACTTATTATAAATGACTTCCTTGTTTAAGCCTACGCTAACTACAACGTATTGCGAATGCTAAGGTTGACTTGTTTTTTGATGTCAAACGTTAAAGAGATGCTCACTATAGCCACATAGTCTTTGCGAGGAGCGCAGCGACGAAGCAATCCAAAGGCGTTGCTAAGTTAACAAAATAGCATGGACTGCCACGGCCTATCGACCTCGCAGTGGCGTATTAGCGTCATCTTTTTCGGCAGAACGCTTTTGCTGGCTATTCATTTGTTATCGATTTGGTCATTATTATCTCGCTGCAGTATTTTGCACAACAAATTGACCAAATGCGCGAGGTTGCTCGCCAACAGAAATATGGTTGATGACTTGATTGGTCATGGCATCAATCACACTAACGTTATTTTCGCCCCAGTTTGCAACCAATATGCGCTGATTGATGGCGTCGTAACTAATGCCTTCTGGCGTCTCTCCTACTTTAATTGTTGTGATGATTGCTTTGCGCTTGAGATCGATAACCGAAACGCTTTCGTCTAATGTGTTGGTCACATAAAGTGTTTGATTATCGGGGCTGGCAACAGCGCAATACGGATGATCGCCCACTGCTAATACTGTTTGTTGCCAATGTTGAGTGTCGATAATGGAAACGGTGTTGTCGTAGACATTGACGCTAAAGAGCATATTTCCATCTGAGCTAAGGCTAATGCCAAACGGATGTTCGCCTACCGTAAAACGGTGATGGGTGCTCAAATCGCTGGTGTTGAGCACGACGATTTCATTCGAGTCACGCGCTGCCACATAAAGCCGCTGGTTATCGGGGCTGACAATAATGCCAGCTGGTGCTTGTTCAACTGTTGCTTGGTTTAAAATCGTGTAAGTTTTTGGATCTATAGCGATGATGCGATTGCTATACCAATCGGCAACATAGAGTGTTTTATTGTTGGATGCCATCGCAATACCAACAGGAGAACCCTTAATGGGAATGCTATGAATCACTGCATTTGAGTGGGTATCGATGACGGATATCGTTTGGCTGTTTACATTGGTCACAAAAACACGTTGTAACTCTGCTGAACCAGCGATGCCAACTGGCGCTTGATCGACAGGAATAGTATGAATCACTTTTTGTTGGCGAATATCAATCACTGAAAGAGTGTTATCCCCTTGATTGGTAATATAGGCAAGTGTGGTGGGTGGCTGTGTGCAGGCGTTAAGCAGACTGGAAACGACTAATAAAGTAATAGACAGTAAGTGGCGATGGAAATGCATGAAGACTCCTTATGATTGATAATATTATAGGTTAAATACAAACCGCCACTTTCATTCATGCCTAAAGTGTGAAAAAATCATGGTAAATATTATAGGCAGTAAATTATGTTAGACCGTGACGGTTTTCGTCCGAATGTGGGTATTATTTTGTGTAATGCGCAAAATAAGGTGTTTTGGGGTAAGCGAATAAAAGAGCATGCTTGGCAGTTCCCGCAGGGTGGCATTGATTATGGAGAGAGTCCTGAAGTTGCAATGTATCGCGAACTGATGGAAGAGGTGGGATTGCGTCCTGAGCATGTTCAAATTCTCGGGCGCACGCGAGATTGGCTGCGCTATGAAGTGCCTAGCCATTGGGTAAAGCGTGAGTTTAGAAGTCATTATCGCGGACAAAAGCAAATTTGGTTTTTGTTGCGCTTAATCGGCAGGGATAGCGATGTGTCTTTAAGGGCGACTGCGCATCCGGAGTTTGATGCCTGGCGTTGGAGCGATTACTGGGTGTCGCTTGAAGATGTTGTTGAGTTTAAACGTGAAGTGTATAAGTTGGCATTAAACGAATTGGCCACTTATTTGCATCATAAGCCTAAAGCCGTGCGGCAAAAAAAAGCGAAAAAGCCTCTAACAGAAAAAGCCGCGCAACTGGCGCAAAAGTAGATGAGATTTTAATCTGCTGACTTATTGGCCATTAGCTCGCCAAGTTTAATGGTTTTTGTTGGTTGCCAGTGGGCATTAAAAGCGAATGTTTTTTTCTGAAATAGCATGACGACAGTGGATCCAAGTAAAAAGCGTCCCATTTCTTCACCTTGTTTCAATCGGATATCTTGCTGGCTATATTGCCATTGCTGCACTGTTTTGCTGCGCGGTGGATTAACAACGCCATGCCAAACGGTTGCCATGCTGCCCACAATCGTTGCACCAACCAATACCATGACAAAAGTGCCATGTTTTTCTGAGATGAACTCACAAACGACACGCTCATTGCGCGCAAATAAATTGGGCACGTTTTCCGCTGTTGTTGGATTAACCGAAAATAAATCACCAGGTACATAAGCCATGCTGATTAATTTTCCATCGCAAGGCATGTGGATGCGGTGATAATCTTTCGGACTCAAGTACAAGCAAGCGAAGTGACCATCTTCAAAGTGATTGGCTAAAGGCGCATTACCAGCAACAAGTGCTAAGGTTGAGTAATGATGTCCCTTTGCTTGAAAGATTTGATTCTTGTGGATTTCACCAAATTGACTAATTGCGCCATCGACAGGACAAATAAAATCTGCTGTTGCGATTGGCCTAGCGCCGTTTTTTAACGAACGGGTAAAAAAGTCATTAAAGGTTTTATAGCTGCCGATGTCAGGATTTTCAGCTTCTTGCATATTCACTTGATAACGCTTCACAAACCAAGCAATCACTTTTGGCGTGAGTGCCGGGCATTGTAGATTAGCTAGTTGCCCAGCAATCATCGTGATAAGTTGTTTCGGTGCAATGTGTTGCAAAAGGATGGCGAGTTTCAATGCGCGCTTTCAAAAAATAATGAATGGTATTTGGTTCAAATATGATTATATCGCTTTTGCGCAGACGGATGCACGCGCGTGGCGATGCTTTGTGAACACTGGATCGCCACGCTACGCTCGTGATGACGGCGGTGGCGGTTATAAGGTGATTGTAATAACTGTCTTTGCGAGTCGCGTAGTGGCGAAGCAATCTAGTTTTTTTGACAATCCATTAGTGATATAGCCTATAAAAAAAGCACAGCGCCGTAGCTGCTGTGCTTTTTAAAACAATAAAAACGAATTAGTTTTTATTTTTATCAACAATCTTATTCGCTGCAATTGAAGGCATCATAGCGCGTAATTTTGCACCTGTGATTTCAATTTGGTGTGCTGCATTGTTGCGACGACGTGCAGTCATAGAAGGGTAGTTTGTTGCACCTTCTGCGATAAACATTTTTGCATATTCACCAGACTGAATGCGTTTAAGCGCATTGCGCATTGCTTCGCGTGATTGTTCGTTAATCACTTCAGGCCCTGTTACATATTCACCGTATTCAGCATTGTTTGAGATGGAGTAGTTCATGTCCGCAATGCCGCCTTCGAACATTAAATCAACAATTAATTTAAGCTCATGTAAACACTCAAAATAAGCCATTTCTGGCGCGTAGCCAGCTTCAACCAAGGTTTCAAAGCCCATTTTAACTAACTCAACTGCGCCGCCGCATAACACTGCTTGCTCGCCGAATAAATCTGTTTCTGTTTCGTCTTTAAAGGTTGTTTCGATAATGCCTGTACGGCCACCGCCAACACCCATTGCGTAAGAAAGCGCTAACTCTTTTGCGTTGCCTGAGGTGTCTTGGAAGATGGCGATTAAATCAGGAATGCCGCTACCGCGAACGAATTCTGAACGCACGGTATGGCCAGGTGCTTTTGGCGCAATCATAATCACGTCTAAATCAGCACGTGGTACCACTTGGTTGTAATGAATTGCAAAACCGTGCGCAAATGCCAATGTGCCACCTTGTTTAAGGTTAGGCGCAATCACGCTTTCGTAAAGACCTTTTTGGAATTCATCAGGTGTTAAAATCATGACCACATCAGCCGCTTTAATTGCATCCGCTGTTTCAGCCACTTTTAAACCTTCGTTTTCTGCTTTTTTCCATGAGCTAGAGCCTTTGCGCAGACCAACGGTAACGTCTACACCAGAATCTTTTAGGTTTAACGCATGTGCATGACCTTGTGAGCCATAACCAATAATGGCTACTTTTTTACTTTTAATAATGCTCAGGTCAGCGTCTTTGTCGTAATAAACTTTCATTTCTTTTCCTTTAAATGCGAATACTTATTTGATTAATTTATAGTTTTAAAATTCTGTCGCCACGTCCAATACCAGACGCGCCTGTTCGTACTGTTTCTAAAATTGCGCTTTTGTCTAAGCTTTCAATAAAGGCATCCAGCTTATGGCCGGAGCCTGTGAGTTCAATGGTGAAGCTACCATCGGTAACATCAATAATGCGCCCGCGAAAAATATCACACATGCGCTTCATTTCTTCTCGGTGCGGATTGGATGCTTTGACTTTAATCAGCATCAGCTCTCGCTCAATATGCTTGCCGTCGTTTAAATCTAGCACTTTAACCACATCAATTAATTTATTTAATTGCTTGATGATTTGTTCAATAATGGCATCGTTACCGCTTGTGACAATGGTCATGCGTGATAGGGTTGCATCTTCTGTGGTGGCGACAGTGAGTGATTCAATGTTGTAACCACGTGCTGAGAATAAACCAGCAACACGTGATAATGCACCAGGTTCGTTTTCCATTAAAATTGAAATGATATGCCGCATTATGAGTTCTTTCCTGTAATCATTTCAGATAAGCCTTTTCCATTAGGCACCATAGGGAACACGTTTTCAGATTGATCGGTGATAAAGTCCATAAATACCATGCGATCTTTTAATTTAGGGCTGAATGCTTCTTTTAGTGCATCTACGACATCCGCTGGATCGGTGATGCGCATACCAACATGGCCATAAGCTTCCGCTAATTTGATAAAGTCTGGCAATGCATTCATATAAGATTCTGAATAACGGTTTTGATAAAAGAACTCTTGCCACTGTCTTACCATGCCCATGTAGCGATTATTTAAGGTAATCACTTTGATTGGTAGATTGTATTGTTTGCAAGTAGAAAGCTCTTGAATACACATTTGGATTGATGCTTCACCTGTTACGCAAGCAACTTGTGCGTCTGGATAAGCTAATTGCACGCCCATTGCATATGGCAAACCAACGCCCATTGTGCCTAACCCGCCTGAATTAATCCAACGACGTGGTTTATCGAAGGGGTAATATTGTGCCGCCCACATTTGATGTTGACCAACATCTGACGTGATAAAAGCATCGCCATTAGTCACTTCATATAAGGATTTAATAACTTGTTGAGGCTTGATGAGCTTATCATCCAATGCAAAATCTGAATAACGTTTACTCCGCCATTCTTCAATTTGACGCATCCAATCAGCAAGGGCGGCCGTGTTTTGAACAGGCTTTTCTTCACTAATGAGCGCGTTTAAATCGCTTAGTACCGACTTCACATCACCCACAATTGGCACGTCAATTTTTACACGTTTTGAGATGGATGATGGATCAATATCAATATGGATAATGGTACGAGGGCGGCTTAAGAAGTGCTCAGGATTGCCAATCACGCGGTCGTCAAATCGTGCGCCAACAGCAAGCAATACATCGCACTCTTGCATCGCCATATTGGCTTCATAAGTGCCGTGCATGCCTAACATGCCCAAGGACTGTTTATCGGTGGCAGGGTAGCCGCCTAAGCCCATTAATGTGCTGGTGGTTGGTAAGCCCATCGATTGCACAAATTGGGTTAGTTCGGCTGATGCGTTACCGAGTACAACACCGCCGCCTGTATAAATCATTGGACGCTTTGCTTCTGCAAGCAGCTTCAGTGCTTTTTTAATTTGTCCCGAATGCCCTTTGGTAATTGGGTTGTATGAACGCATTTCTATTTTTTGAGGGTATTCAAATTGGTTCAAAGTGGCGGTGATGTCTTTAGGAATATCAACAAGCACAGGCCCCGGACGGCCGGTTGATGCCACATGAAAGGCTTTCTTCATCACGGGGGCGATGTCATTAATATCTTTAATCAAAAAGTTATGTTTGACACAAGGCCGCGTGATGCCAACGGTGTCACACTCCTGAAAAGCATCTTCACCAATCGCATAGGTTGGTACCTGACCGCTAATAACAACCATCGGCACTGAATCCATATAGGCAGTTGCAATGCCTGTGACTGCATTGGTTGCGCCAGGCCCTGAAGTGACTAATGCAACGCCCACCAACCCTGTAGACCGTGCATAGGCATCTGCCGCATGTAGCGCAGCTTGTTCATGACGTACTAAGATATGTTCAAATTTATCTTGTTGATAAATAGCATCATAAATATTAAGTACTGCGCCACCCGGATAGCCAAATACAAATTTGACATTTTCCGCATGAAGACACTTAATCAGAATTTCTGCCCCAGTAAATTCAGGGTTCATTTGTAGTTGATTATCAGGCGTAGCTTGATTCATAAATTTTATCGGGATTAGCTTGTTTATACGAACCCTACACAATAACTGTTTGGACATATTTGGTCAAGATATAGGCGGTTTAAAGCACAATATTTCATTTAGATTGATAAATCAAAAGCGCGCTAAGATTATTGATTGTAAAGACGAAAATGATGCAGGCTGGTAGCTAAACAGAATGGAACAATAGTGCGTTGAGCACAATAATCAGTCATCTACAGACTTAAACAGTATATCGCAACAGCTTAGTTGAAATTCGCACTAGAAATGACTAGCTAGAAGAAATTAAGACTTTACATTATTAATAAGAATCATTATCATTAGCATTTATCAACTTAGAGATGTAAAGAAATGATGGAATCTTCTATTGGTGTAGGTGTGGTTGCTGGTCAATATGATCCAGAGTTGCCAACAGCTAACCACGTGTTGACCGCTATTGCTTGTGTTGCTTCACAGTATGCATTAAATCCATCTTTACATTTAGCCAAACTGGCTTTGCGTTTAGCAACGAATTTACTGGCGCCAGAATATGGGCATGCCCAATCTACTGAAGAGGTGGCACACCGTTTGATTGCGCAATGGGATTGTATTGTAGAAAAATACATGGCTTTAGATGCCAGCGTTATTCCGCAGCATCAATTATTACAATAATAAATTTGAATGAGGAAAGTGAAATGTCGAGATTAACTGGGCCAAGAGTAAAAATAATGCGAGCGTTGGGAGTGGATTTGCCAGGGTTATCTCGTAAAACAATTGAGACGCGGCCAACTCCACCAGGTCAGCATGGAAATAAAGCCACTCGAAAACGCCGATCAGACTTTGGGGTGAAGTTGCTAGAAAAGCAAAAAATACGATTCAACTATGGTTTAACAGAAACGCAAATGCGCCGCATGATTGTGGATGCGCGTAAAGGTAAAGAGCCTACGGGTGAACGCTTAATTCAGCTATTAGAAAGACGCTTAGATAACGTTGTTTTTCGTGCTGGATTTGCCCCAACAGTGATAGCTGCTAGGCAGTTGGTGAATCATGGTCACTTATTACTGAATGGACAAAAAGTAAATATTGCTTCTATTCGATTAAAAGTTGGAGATGAAGTGACCATTAAACCCAAAAGCAAGCAAATACCAGTTGTAGCTGAGGCGTTAAAGCAACCTTCATTAGATAGGCCAGAATGGCTGATTTGGGATGAGGGCGCACAAAAAGTAACTGTAGCGCATTATCCGGGCGCTGATGATGCGCCATTTCCTGTTGATCTGCAGTTGGTTGTAGAGTTTTACGCAAACCGCGTTTAATGCTAGCAACGGCTAGCTAAGAATTTAAGATGACCCTAACCCATCTTAAATGTTGTAAATGCATAGCAATGTGCATCTCCTTAGATCGTGAACGATCTTTTTGGTCGCAGTTGACGAAAGTTGATGTAAGACGACCATTTTTTTGAATAATCATGATGCAAGTCAATAGGTCTATCTGAATCGCTATTAGCGACTCAGAGATCGGACAATCAAGTCATGTAAGGATAATACAATCTGACTTTGACTTATTTAAGTTGGCTTATTTAACTTGGCTTATGTAACCGAGACTAATCCAAATTAAATCAACTACTAGATATTTTGGGAGTGTTTAGCGCATTGATTGCATAGCATTTGTAATCAGGATTACCAATGTTTCTGCTATGGTGTCTAAATCACTTACACCCGTTTGATTTGCCTCATCAGCTTATCAAATGATTGTTTTGAGTTGGTCATGGCTAATTTTACGTTCTGTGCATCGTTAAGCAAATTGCACATCCCTGTAAAAGCATCCTCATCTAATCTTAGGCTGAGTGAACCTATTATCAGTTCGTAGGTGTTGTGGGTTTCGCAATAAATGATGCGACTGATATGGTTACCAGCTAAGGTGACGTGTCTGCATTGTTGGTGGTTCATGGATGTCCTTTCTACTTGTTCGCTTTATGTTCATACTCGTTAATTAATCGAGTCCAATGCACACACATTCTGCGTGATACTGTGCAAATCAGTTCAGATTCAGCGTATTCTGGCGTCATAAGCGTTTCGGCAAGCCGTAACGCTAGTTTTGCTAAGTCGTGCGATGGTTTTTTGATGTAGATAGTAGAAACATAAAGCAAGGAAGCCATGACAGAGTCTGCATCTGGGTGATCGGGGTCATTATCCCCGCCTAACAGGGTCATGCCATTTAACGCATATGAATTGGAGATACTCATTTTTTCCTTTCGGTGGCTATGCCACACTTTCAATTTTGGTTTGCATCACGATTTTGGCGGCCGCTTTGCGCAGCACTTCATTCACCACAATAAAACTATTGGCTTCAAATTTAAGTGTAGTGCCGCCCACTTCAATTTCTACGGTATCTGAAGATTTGTGGTACACCACTTTACAAGCGGTGTTGCTAGGTAACCGTGTTTGGCTAACGATGTTGAGATGTTTCATTTGCTACTCCAGAACAATGAAATTAAATAAATGATAATCATTCTCATTCAATGTGTCAAGCAGTCCCTGCAAAATGATTGTTTGATTAGCAATCAGGCAATATGTGTATATTCATTACCTGTGCAATTAATGACTGGAGAGATGCGTGCTCAGAAAGGCGATGCACTAGGAGTCTAAAATGTTGGGTGTCATGCTTAATATCAAGAAGCATGCTGTCATGAATGACCGCTAGCATTATGGAGTGTGTAACGCATCATACTGCAGACAGTATGCGCTGGTGAGTAAGACTAGCTTGCCATGAGCGGATGATCATGGCTTTTATATCTAACGGTAAAAGGCAATGAGTGGATGGATGGTGCGTTTTTATTCATCAAGATGTGGGGCAACTTTTAATACTTCTTCAACGGTAGTTAGTCCAGCCGCCACTTTTTCTAAACCATTCAACATCAAGGGTTGCATTCCTTCTTGGTAAGCTAGTTTTTTAATTTCCGCTAAATCTGTATGCGGTGTAATTTGTTTGCGTAATGTCGGAGTGATAGTCAGCATTTCATAGATGCCACTACGCCCTTTATATCCCGTGTTGCGACATTCGATACAACCGACTGCTTTCATTGCAGTTGTCGGTTTAGGCGCTTTAAATGGATGTGTCACTGATGACCACTCAGCATCCGAAATTTCAGTTGGCACTTTACATGCAGGGCATAAGGTACGCACCAAGCGCTGACCCATAATACCTAAAACGGTAGAATGAATGAGGTAAGAGGGAATGCCTAAGTCTAATAGACGTGTTACCGCTGAGGGTGCATCATTCGTATGCAGCGTAGATAATACTAAATGGCCTGTGAGCGCTGCTTGAATCGCCATATCCGCTGTTTCAATATCTCGAATCTCACCAACCATAATAATGTCTGGATCTTGACGCATTAAGGTGCGAATGCCTTGTGCAAAGGTGAGTCCAATATTAGTCGTGACTTGCATTTGGTTAAACGCAGGTTCAATCATCTCAATTGGATCTTCTACCGTACTGACATTCACTTCTGTAGTAGCCAGTTGTTTAAGCGTGGAATACAGTGTTGTTGTTTTGCCAGAACCAGTAGGGCCGGTTACCAAAATAATACCATTAGGGTGTTTGGCCCATTCTTTCCATAGCGCAGCTTGTTTTTTTGAGAACCCTAGTTTCACAAAATCTTGCAAAATAACCTCTGGTGTAAACACGCGCATGACCAGTTTTTCGCCAAAGGCAGTTGGCATAGTGGATAAGCGCAATTCAACTTCATGACCATCGCGATTGACAGTTTTGATGCGGCCATCTTGGGGGCGGCGTTTTTCAACCATATCCATACGCCCTAATAGCTTGATTCTGCTGGTGATGGCGTTCATGATATTAGACGGTAACTGGTACACTTGATGTAACACGCCATCAATCCTAAAGCGCATGATGCCATTGCCTCTGCGAGGCTCTAGATGAATATCGCTAGCACGTTGTTCAAACGCATATTTAAACAGCCAATCTACAATATTAACGACATGTTGTTCATTCGCGTCTAAGTTTTTATCTTTACCTAATTCAACTAATTGTTCGAAGTTTTGTACACCAACAATTTGCCCCGTTTTAGATGAGTTGGCTTTATTGATAGAGGATGCTAAGTTGTAGACTTCAGGCAGATAACGATTAATTTCAAGCGGATTAGCAACGACAAGTCGAATCTCCATTCCTAAAATACGCTCTAATTCAGGCATCCAATCTGCATGATAAGGATCTGCAGTAGCCACCACTGCTTTGTCTCCTTGAATGGAAATTGGCATGATTTTTAAGCGCTGTGCATACGCCTTGGAAACCATTTGTGCAGCTGAGCTAAAGTCAAGTTTTAATGGATCGATATGGTAAAAATCATGTCCAGACTCTGTTGCCATCCATCTTGATAGAAAGTCCGCACTCATCACTTTGCCACTTATTAAATCTTGCCATTTTTGTTCTGCGACAATGATAATTGGGTGCAAATTAGAGCTATCTAACTTACGATCTTTATACAGGGCTTCGGCTTGTATTTTACTGACTTTCCCCGCATTGACTAACATGCGCAGAAACTCACCTAATCCAAGTTGGTTGTTGGTAATTGAAGCGTTTGTTTTTGCCATAAGTACTTGTAACCTAATCAAGGACGCAATCAATATCGTCTAGCGCAATCCTATTGGATTCGCATCGACAAATCAATGGCTTGTATATTTTTTGTTAATGCACCGATTGAAATGCGATCGACACCGGTTTCTGCAATTTGGCGCACATTATTCAGTGTGATATTGCCCGATGCTTCTAATAATGCTTTACCTTGATTGATGTTAACCGCAGTGCGCATATCCGCTAAGCTAAAGTTGTCAAGTAACACACTGCTTGCCCCCGCAGCCAGTGCTTCATTTAACTCAGTTAAGTTTTCCACTTCAATTTGGATGCTGGCTTGCGTATTTAACGCAAACGCTTGTTTCAATGCTGCGGTGATACTACCTGCGGCAGCAATATGATTTTCTTTAATTAAAATACCATCATAAAGACCAATCCGTTGATTAAACCCTCCGCCAACGGTCACCGCATATTTTTGTGCCAAACGTAAACCTGGCAATGTTTTTCGGGTATCTAATATTTGTGCTTTTGTACCTTCAACACGCTCCACATATTGCTTGGTGTGTGTCGCAATAGCGGATAATGTTTGTAGAAAATTAAGCGCACAACGCTCAGCAGTCAATAAAGTACGTGCATTACCTTTTATTTCACATAATAGCTGATTGGGGCTGACTTGCTCACCTTCTTCAACCCACCAATGAATATGCATGTTTGCATCTAATTGCATAAAACAAGCATTCACCCAGTCAATACCGCAAATAATTGCTTTTTCACGTGAAATAATCGTTGCATGGGTATCGATTGCAGGTACAAGCGATGCGGTTAAATCGCCTGTACCAATGTCTTCTGTGAGCGCACGTTGAACCAATTCATTGACGAGTTTACTAAATTGATGACTGCCGCGAGGATAGTGTTTTGTCATTAGAGATAGATTCATAATTACATTATAATGCAGGTAATAAAAACTAGGTCTTTACCATATGAAACTGTTATACACACCGAATAGTCCCTATGCACGTAAAGTGCGTATTGTTGCAATTGAAAAACATATTGAGTTGGAACTGCAAACGGTCGTTCTAGGCGATGCAGATTCGCCTTTAACGCAATATAACCCTTTAGGAAAAGTCCCTACTATCGTTTTGGATGATGAGACGCCATTATATGATTCGCGCGTGATTGTTGAATATCTGTCAGCTAGAACACCTGTGAATCACTTGCTGCCAAGCGAGCATAAACTAAAAATTGAAGTTTTACGTTGGGAGGCGCTCGCAGATGGTGTGTGCGATGCTGCTGTTGCCATTATGCTTGAGCAGCGTAAGCCTGAAAATCAGCAGTCAGAATTGGTGTTAAAAAAACAGCTACTAAAAGTAGAAAGTGGCTTGGCTGTTTTAAATACAGATTTAAGCAAAAAGAAATGGTGCGTTAATGAGACCTTTAGCTTAGCCGATATTGCAGTTGGCTGTTTATTGGGCTACATTGATTTACGTTTAACCGCATTAAATTGGCAAGACCAATACCCGAATTTAGCCAAACATTTTACCATTCTGAGTAAACGACCAAGCTTTAAGGATACAGAGCCAAGCCGTGATTAATGGTTGGTGCCTATTTTAAACGGCACTAGTAATAATACCGCCGCCTAAACAGACATTGCTTTCATAAACAACGGCGGATTGCCCAGGCGTAATCGCCCATTGTTTTTGGCCAAATCGAATATCCACTTCTTCTGTATTAATCGCATCAATTTCACACGGCGCATCAGGCTGGCGATAACGGGTTTTAGCTGCATACACCCAATTGGTTTCTGGTTCCTCACCACTAATCCAATGCAACTGACCCGCTTTTAAACCATCGTTAAGCAATAACGGATGGTCATGCCCCTGTACCACAATGAGCTCATTGGTCGCCATGTCTTTTGCCGCTACAAACCAAGGCTCGCCGTTACTATCGCGGCTACCACCAATTTTCAATCCTTGGCGCTGCCCTAAGGTGTAATACATTAAACCATCATGTTGCCCAACTATTTTGCCTTCAGGCGTTTTGATATCACCTGGTTTTTTAGGTAGGTAGCGCTGCAAGAACTCTTGAAAAGGGCGTTCACCAATAAAACAGATGCCAGTCGAATCTTTTTTCTCGGCGTTCGCTAGTCCGATTTTACGTGCCATTTCACGCACTTCGCGCTTTAAGTATTTTCCTAATGGGAATAACGTTTTGCTTAACTGTGCTTGATTTAAACGGTGTAAAAAATAACTCTGATCTTTACTACCATCATCTGCTTTTAACAGTTGATAATGACCTGCTTTCAACGGATTTTCGCGCACTTGTGCATAATGACCCGTTGCGATTAGATCGGCTCCGAGCGACATGGCATGATCTAAAAAAGCTTTAAATTTTATTTCTGCATTGCAAAGAATATCAGGGTTAGGTGTGCGACCGGCTTCATATTCTGCCAAGAAATTAGCAAATACGCGGTCTTTGTATTCTTTACTGAAATTGACGGCTTCAATCTCAATATCCAATTTGTCTGCAACAGCAACGGCGTCTATCAAATCTTGCTTACTAGAACAATATTCATCATCGTCATCATCTTCCCAATTTTTCATGAAAAGACCAGTGACTTCATAACCTTGTTGTTTTAATAACATCGCAGTGACTGATGAATCGACGCCGCCAGATAATCCAACGATTACTTTTTTACTCATATTTGTTGCTCATCAATAAAATGTTTCATAAGTGGGTGATGGTTTCTAATGGATAACGCTTACCTTCGAGATAATCTTCAAAGCAGGTCAACACTTGTTCGCTACGCATTAAATGTTGCTGTTGCCTTATCTCCTCAATGCTCATCCATACGGCTCTAATAATCCCATCATCTAAGGTCTGCTCAGGATAATGGTTGCCAACTGAGCCAATAAAAGCAAAACGAAGATAGGTTGTCTTATTGTGATCATGCTTCCAATGATAAATACCCAATAGTGCTTCTGGTATAAAATCGTAAGCGGTTTCTTCTAGGGTCTCTCGAATGACAGCATGCATGATGGTTTCTCCATCCTCAAGATGACCAGCAGGTTGGTTAAAACGGTTGCCCCGACTCGTAGACTCCTCTACCAGTAAAAACTGACCATTTACCTCAACAATCGCAGCGACTGTTGTGTTTGGTTTCCAAATTTCTTTCTTCACATTACTTTTCTTAAAAGACACTATTATCATTTTACGCTAAGCTGTGCACTACGGATAGCGTAGCCTAACTTCACTTTAAGTCAGTAATCATTTGGTAAACTGAAGGTAGACAATATAAAGTATCGATATGACAGCAAAAAACAATAGACAAATGGTGATTTTGGCTTCGAGAAGTCCACGCCGAATAGAGTTACTCAAACAGGTTGGGATTGATTGTATTGTGCTACCCGCAGACATTGATGAGTCATTGCGAGTACATGAACTGCCTGTGCAATATGTGAAACGCCTAGCCAAAGAGAAGGCATTGGCTACAGCAGCCAATATGAAAAAAGAATATTCTCATCTGATGATATTAGCAGCTGATACGACTGTCAGTGTGGGAGATGAAATTTTAGGTAAGCCAGAAAATGATCAAGATGCACTAAGAATGTTAAAGCTGTTATCTGGAGCACAACATGCCGTACATACTGCAGTAGCCGCCTATCATGGCGGTAAAGTGAGTGTGGTGCTAAACACGACAAAAGTTAAGATGGCACGACTGACAGCAAAAACTATCGCTGCTTATATTGCTTGTGGAGAGCATCGAGATAAAGCAGGCAGCTATGGCATACAAGGGAAGGCAGCTGCTTGGATAGAATCGATTGAAGGTAGTTATTCTGGCGTGATGGGGTTGCCTTTATTCGAAACGGTGCAATTGATTAATAAAGTGGCTAGTGCATCATTAAAAACGATTAAAAGTTAAAGAAGAGTAAAAAATTGGGACAAGAGATATTAATTAATGTGACGCCGCAAGAAACGCGCGTAGCTGTTTTAGAACATGGTGTTGCTCAGGAGCTACACATAGAACGTAGTTCTTCATTAGGGATTGTTGGCAATATTTACTTTGGAAAAGTGTGCCGAGTACTACCAGGAATGCAATCAGCTTTTGTAGAAATCGGTCTGCAACGCGCTGCTTTTTTACATGCGGCCGATATTAAAGAGTGTCAAAACGATCAGGAAGCCCAAGGAAGGCCAATTCAAGAAGTGTTACATGAAGGCCAACTTATTATTGTACAAGTGATTAAAGAGCCTATTGGCACGAAAGGTGCTCGACTCACCACAGAAGTGAGTATTGCTGGACGTTTTTTGGTGTTTTTGCCGCATCAGGATCATATTGGTGTTTCTCAACGTATTGAAGATGAAGACGAGCGAGAGCTATTGCGTAATCGTTTATTGGGGCTGCTGCCAGAAGATAGGAAGGGTGGATTTATCATTCGCACGATGTCTGAAAGCGCGACAGATGAAGAGTTATTAGCAGATGTCGCTTATCTTGAAAAAGTATGGTCAAAGATTCAAGAAGATAGCAAAGTGGCCACAGAGCGCTCTCTCATTTTTTATGATTTAAGCCTGCCCAGACGTGTGCTACGCGATATTGTGAATAGAGATACTGTGAGCATTCGTGTAGATTCAAAGGAGACTTTTACGTTAATGAAAGAGTTTGCCGAGTTGTATGTTGTCAATGCGGTCAAACTGCTTAGTCATTATCAAGGTAAACGACCAATTTTTGATTTTTATAATATTGAAAAAGAGTTTGAACTTGCGTTTCTGCGCAAGGTGGGCCTGAAATCAGGCGGCTATTTAATTTTTGATCAAACAGAAGCGTTAACAACCGTTGACGTGAATACGGGTAGTTTTGTTAGCGGAAAAAGTTTATCAGATACCATTTTCAAAACCAATTTAGAGGCGGCACAAGGCATTGCGCAACAATTACGCTTGCGTAATTTAGGCGGTATTATCATCATTGATTTTATTGATATGGATGAAGATGATCAGCGCGCAAAAGTGCTTGAAGAGCTGAATCGTGCATTGAGTATTGATCGCGCTAGAACGAATGTGAATGGATTTACCCAGCTCGGTTTGGTTGAAATGACGCGCAAACGGACCCGTGAAAGTTTAGCGCATTTATTGTGTGAACCATGTGAAGTGTGTTCAGGCCGTGGCGAGTATAAAACAGCACAAACGATTGCTTATGAGATCATGCGTGAGCTACTACGTGAATCTAGGCAGTTTGAAGCAAAAGAGTTTAAAGTGATTGCGTCTCCAAGTGTGATTAGTTTGCTACAAGATGAAGAGTCGCAAAGTTTAGCAAACTTATCGGACTTTATTGATACCCGCATAGTCTTGCAAGTAGATGCCCAATATCCACGTGAAGTATTTGATGTGGTATGGAGCTAGCGCGGCACTTTTTAACACCGCGCCTGCCATTTAAAATGCAGAGGCTATGTTTCTAGCCAGCGTATCTATGACAGACACATTGAGCATTTGTAACAAAATAATGGCAATCATGGGTGAAAAGTCTATGCCACCCAATAGCGGAACAAATTGCTGAATAGGTCTCAATATCGGGCGTGTTAAATGATGTAATACTGGCGCAATAGGGCTGTGCGGGTTTACCCAGCTTAAGATGACATGCAGAATGAGGGCATAAAAGAAAATATCCAAAAAAGCACCAACCACACCCAACAAACTTAATCCCAATAACATTGGCAAAATAGGCACATTTGCCACGGCAAAAGGAAATCCACTTAAGCCCAGTATTGCTAGATGTAATAGCAATTGGGTAATAAAGGCAAGTAGGAGAGTAGACAAGTCATTTTTCTTCCAGCTCGGAATAAAGCGGCGTGCGGGCTTTACTGCAAAGTCGGTTAATGCGATGACAATTTGACCAATTGGATTATAAAATGAGATTTTGCATGCCTGCATGATAAAACGCAGTAAAAACATCAATGTGAGTAAGCCAAGCAATGTGCTGAGTAAAAATTGGGTAGCGCTTTGTATCATCCGAGTTAACCTTTGTCTATTTGCATTGATATCATTATTTTAACGAGCATTATCTTGTTTATTGAATGGCTTGCTTGTTTCGCCACTATCAAAAGCCATTTTTCCCAGTTCATCGCCCAGCGATATAGCGCGCGCATAAGCACTGGTTGCAGCGCTTTTTATGGCTTCCTTTACTTTAGACTGTTCTAAGCTCAGCAAGCCTTGCTCAGTAGTACCGCCTTTAGAGGTGACCTGTTCTCGTAATCTTGCTACTGGCGTTTGGCTGGTAGCGGCAAGTAGGCTAGCCCCTTTAAAGGTGGCGATGCTCAGTTGTTTTGCTTCTGCTTCATTTAAGTGGAGCATGCGTGCAGCTGCTTCTAACGCCTCAATCAAATAAAAAACATAAGCCGGGCCACTACCAGAAATGGCTGTAACAGCGTCTAGCTTTGACTCACTATCAAACCAGATTGTTTCTCCTGCCGCTTTTAATACTTGGTCTGCTATCGCTATCTGTGCAATCGAAACAGTTGGACTTGCATAGAGACCTGTAATACCAGCTTGGATTTGAGCTGGGGTATTGGGCATTGCGCGAATGATTGTTGGGTAGTGATTGAGCCATACACTCAAGTCTTCTATTCGCACACCAGCTGCAATTGAAATAATTAATTGTGTGTTTAGCCATCGCGAAAGAGTTACCGCTAAACCAGGCAGTTGTTGAGGTTTAACTGCTAGCACAATAGTGTCGCATAACTCAGTTTCAGCTAGTTCGCTTGTTGCCTTTACACCAAACTGCTGCTCTAAAATATGATGCTTTTCCGCATCTAATTCAATCACAGTAATATCACACATGGGAAACTGTTTTGATTTAAGCCCAGCTATTAATGCTTGTGCCATATTGCCACCACCAATAAATGCTAGTTTCATATTCATTTACTCTTCATTGTTTTTCACAGATGTTCTAGCGCCAAAAATGGCAGAACCGACACGTACAATAGTAGCACCTTCTTCAATCGCTGCCATATAATCATCTGACATACCAATCGATAAGGTGTCAACATCAAAGCCATGTTGCTGTAACGCTGAGAAAGCAGCTTTCACTCGTCGAAACTGCTGATGTTGCATTGAGACATCATTAGTAGGCGCAGGGATTGCCATGAGACCTCTCAATTTTAAATTTGGCAAATGAGTAATAGCCTCTGCTAGCTGAATCAATTCATCTGTTTGAATACCACTTTTACTCACTTCATTGCTACTGTTGAGTTGAATGCAAATATTTAACGGCGGCAACACATCGCCGCGCGCATTCGACAAGCGCTGTGCGATTTTGAGACGGTCAACTGATTGTACCCAGCTAAAGTGTTGTGCGATTAGCTGTGTCTTGTTGCTTTGAATAGGACCAATAAAATGCCATTCTATATTGCAATCGGTAAGCAGATTTTGTTTGACAATGGCTTCTTGAAGATAATTTTCTCCGAAAGCCACTTGCCCAGCGTGATAGGCCTCTTTTACTCGGTCGGCAGTTTGTGCTTTACTGACAGCTATTAAAAATACGCTGTCTTGTCGACTAGACTTGAGTTTCGCGAGCAGAATATTTGCTTGAACAGCTTGCAAGCAGTCGGAGATTGTGGTCATAATTCAATGATATTGAAGAATATACTTTATGTAGAATCTTAAGCGATCAATTATAACAGGAGTTGAAAGTGGATATTTCAGATTTACTGGCCTTTTCAGTCAAAAACAATGCTTCAGATTTGCACTTGTCGGCAGGCATTCCACCCATTATTCGGGTACACGGTGATATTCGTAAAATCAATGTTCCAGCTTTGGAGCATAGTGAAGTACATAATATGGTGTACGACATCATGAACGATGGACAGCGTAAACGCTATGAAGAAACAATGGAGTGTGATTTTTCATTCGAAATTCCAAATCTAGCGCGTTTCCGTGTCAATGCTTTTAATCAAGATCGTGGTGCTGGCGCTGTATTCAGAACCATTCCATCAAAAATTCTTAGTTTAGAAGAGCTTAAGTGTCCTGCTATTTTTAAGAATATTGTCGATGTGCCTCGTGGAATTGTATTGGTTACAGGGCCCACTGGTTCAGGTAAGTCGACCACTTTGGCCGCCATGGTGGATTACATTAATGAAAATCAAATGGATCATATTTTAACGATTGAAGATCCGATTGAATTTGTCCATCAATCGAAAAAAAGTCTCATTAACCAGCGTGAGGTTGGACCTCATACCTTGTCATTTCAAAACGCATTGCGCTCAGCATTACGTGAGGATCCGGACGTTATTTTGGTTGGTGAGTTGCGCGATCTTGAAACGATACGTCTGGCATTGACAGCAGCTGAAACGGGGCATTTGGTTTTTGGTACCTTACACACTAGTTCAGCCGCAAAAACAATTGATCGGATTGTTGACGTGTTCCCTGCAGCAGAGAAAGAAATGGTGCGCTCTATGTTGTCTGAATCGCTAAGAGCGGTGATTTCACAAACACTTTGTAAAACCAAAGATGAAAAAGGACGGGTTGCTGCACATGAAATTATGATTGGCACACCAGCGATTCGTAATTTGATTCGTGAAAATAAAGTGGCGCAAATGTACTCTTCGATTCAAACAGGCCAAAATTTAGGGATGCAGACATTAGATCAAAGCTTACAAGAGCTTGTTAGAAAAAATGTGATTTCTGTGCAAGAGGCGCGATCAAAAGCCGCAAATAAAGAATCTATTATTGATTAAAAGTGGGGTATATCGATGGAAAAAGGACAAGCGGAAGAGTTCGTGTTTGATTTGCTTAGGTTAGCACTTGAGCGCAATGCATCCGATATCTTTATTACTGCAGGGTTTCCACCAGCGCTTAAGGTTGACGGCAAGCTAACGCCTATTCAATCAGAACGCTTAACTGCGCTACAAGCTCGAGAAATATGTCGCTCGATTATGAACGATAAGCAAGCTGCAGAGTTTGACCGAACCAATGAATGCAATTTTGCGATTAGTATTCCGGATGTAACAAGGTTTCGTGTGAACGCGTTTATCCAACGTGGTTCTGTTGGTCTGGTATTTAGACCTATTACCTCTAAAATTCCAACCATAGATGAACTTGAGTTGCCGAGGGTGTTAAAAGACATTGCGATGAGTAAGCGAGGCTTGGTGATTTTTGTTGGTGGTACAGGTTCGGGTAAATCAACATCGCTCGCGGCAATGGTTGGCCATCGCAATGAGCACGACCATGGCCATATTATTACTATTGAAGATCCAGTTGAATTTATGCATGCGCATAAAAACTGTGTAATAACGCAACGAGAAATCGGTGTCGATACGGACAGTTGGGAAGTTGCACTGAAAAATACACTGAGACAAGCGCCTGATGTGATTCTGATAGGTGAAATTCGGGATAGAGAAACCATGGACTATGCCATTGCTTTCTCGGAAACTGGGCACTTATGTATGTCAACGTTACATGCGAATAGTACTAACCAAGCCCTAGATCGCATTATTAACTTTTTTCCTGAGGAACGTAGAGCGCAATTGTTGATGGATTTATCTTTAAATCTGCGTGCTTTTATTTCACAGCGCTTACTACCAAAAAGTGATAGAAAAGGACGTGTGGCTGCAATTGAGATTATGATTAATTCACCTTTGATTTCAGATTTAATCTTTAAAGGAGATGTGCATGAAATTAAAGCAGTGATTGCACGTTCTCAAGAAATGGGTATGCAAACCTTTGATCAAGCATTGTTTGATTTGCATGAAGCAGGAAGAATAACGTATGAAGATGCATTGCGAAATGCGGATTCTGCTAATGATTTACGATTACGTCTTAAGTTAGAAAGTAAACTTGCGAAAGATAAAGATGTGTTTTCTAAATTAGATCATCTCGGCGTGCTGTAAGAGCATGACAGTAAAAGCCGATCTACATCGGCTTTTTTATTGAGAATCACAAAAGACTATTATCTATAGCATAAAAGGTTAATTATTTGACCTTGCCACCAGACAGCTCATTTTGAAGTTTTTTCAGCGCGACCCACTTGTTGCTTGCGGCTAGTTTAGCTTGTTTGGCCCAGGTACCAGGATTGGCAATGCGATAGCGTGGCCCTCCTTTATCTAAAATGGCACGCATTTGTGGTACTGAGGCATCAGCCACTTGCGCCAGCGTATTCAGACCATTGTCTTTAAACAGTGCGCTAATTTTAGGACCAACCCCCTCAATGACGGTTAAGTCATCAGCATTTTTAATGGTGATACCTGCCGCTTTAGCTGCGGCTACATCAATCACTGTTGTTGAAGTTGTTTTTGGTTTTGCGCTTGTGGATTTACGCGTAACTTTTTTGGGGGCTGCGGGTTTTTTAGTTGTTTCTGCTGTCGGCATCGCCGCTGTAGCAGGCGTGTCTACTGATTGTTCTGATTGTTGAGATGTTTCTTGCGTTTTCTTACAGCAACGTTTAGATAGCCAATAATAGAGTAGCCAAGCAATGAGTGCGCCAACGATTAACCACAAAATAAAACACCCTATAGATCCCATGATTGTCTCCCAATTGATAAAATGACTTTTTGATATGTGCTTAATTAAGCAATATACGCAATGCTAAGCGCACACTATCACTCTGTTTTCATCAAGCGTCAAGTGTGGGTGTTGTATCAAGGCGACAAATCTGGCATCTATTCTACATTGCTTTGATAAGTGACTTCTCCATTAAGCAAGGTGTATATGACTTTTCCAGTAACCTCCATATTGATAAAGGGGGTGTTTTTACCTTGACTCTTCAGCATATTGGGGGTGACTTGCCAAGCAGCCTCAGGATCGAAGATAGCGATATCTGCATGTGCACCAATACTAAGATTGCCACTTTGAATACCTAATATTGCAGCTGGTTCACTCGTTATTTTAGCTACTGCCTTTGTTAGAGAGGATTTACTATTGGTTGACCACTTTAAGGTTAATGGTAATAGTAACTCTAAGCCTGTTGCCCCAGCCTCAGCCAATGCAAAAGGGAGTAATTTGGCGTCTTCATCAACAGGAGCGTGATCTGAACAAATGGCATCAATCGTACCATCTACAACACCTAAACATAGTGCATCTTTATCACGCTGTGTACGTAGCGGTGGTTTTAAATGGGCATTGGTATTGAAATAACCGATATCATGCTCAGTAAGGTGTAGGTGATGTATGCTGACATCAGCAGTAATAGGCACGCCATTCTTTTTAGCCGCTCTGATGAGCGCAACCCCTTCTGCTGTTGAAATTCGGCAAAAATGTATTTTTGCTTTTGTTTCTTCTGCAATCCGCAAAACAGCGGCTATGCGCAATGATTCCGCCGCGCTAGGAATGCCTTTTAACCCAAGCCTGCCAGCAACCTCGCCATCATGTGCAACGCCATCTTTGGAGAGGAATGGTTCTTCTGGACGTAAAAATACGGTATAGCCAAATGTGGCAGCATACTCTAAAGCGCGCCAAAGAATCTGCGTATCAATAATGGGGTGGTCTGCTTGTGTAAATCCAGCACAGCCGGCTTCGGTCAGTTCGCACATTTCAGTAAGCGTCTTGCCTTCTAATTTTTGCGTCAATGCGCCAAGCGGGTAGATGCGTGCTAAATTGTAGCGCCATGCACGCAGTTTGAGCATTTCAACTAATCCCGGTTCATCAAGCACAGGGTCGGTATCAGGCGGGCAAGCTAGGCTAGTCACACCGCCAGCAGCTGCGGCACTTAATTCACTTTCTAACGTTGCTTTGTACTCATCACCAGGTTCACGTAAGCGTGCGCTTAGATCAACAAAGCCAGGCGCGACAATTAAGCCGCTCGCATCAATGGTTTGATCAGCAGAAAAGGCTGTAGGTGCTTTACCGATAGCAACAATTTGTCCCGCAGCAATATATAAGTCTTGTTTGGCATCAATACTATTTTTAGGGTCGATAATGCGACCATTTTTGATTAATATATTCATGCTGAGCCTCCTGCAAGAATGGCCATGACAGCCATTCGAATAGCGATGCCGTAAGTGACTTGCGGCAAGATAACCGCCTGTTTACCATCAGCAACACGTGAATCAATTTCTACTCCTCTATTCATAGGGCCTGGGTGCATGACGATAGCATCTGGTTTTGCCAGTGCAAGCTTCTCGGGGGTTAATCCAAATGTCTTAAAAAATTCTTGCGAGCTTGGCAACATCGCACCACTCATTCGTTCATTTTGCAAGCGTAGCATCATCACAACATCTACATCTTTTATGCCAGCTTTCATATCATGAAAGACATGCACGCCCATTTTTTCAACTTCATTTGGGATTAAGGTTTTAGGTGCTATCACACGTATTTCTGGTACGCCTAATGTTGTTAGTGCATGGATTTCGCTGCGTGCGACACGAGAATGTAGCACGTCACCCACAATTGCAATACGTAAGTTATGCATATCAGGCTTGTATTTACGGATCGTAAAAACGTCAAGTAGGCCTTGTGTTGGGTGAGAGTGACGTCCATCCCCAGCATTAATCACACTAATGTTCTCTGGCACATGTTGCGCAATAAGGTGCGCGGCGCCACTTTGGTGATGACGCACCACAAACATATCGGTATGCATCGCGATGAGATTGTTAACGGTATCAAGGATAGCTTCACCTTTTGATTGTGATGAAGTATTGACGTTGAGATTAATCACATCAGCCGATAGTCGTTTGGCTGCAATTTCAAAAGTAGTGCGCGTGCGTGTGCTGTTTTCAAAAAAGATATTACAAACAGTCTTTCCACGTAATAAAGGGACTTTTTTAACATCGCGCTCAGCAACACTCACAAACGATTCAGCAGTGTCTAGAATTTGAAGTAATACTTTTTTTGGCAAGCCCTCGATGCTGAGTAAGTGTTTGAGTTTGCCGTTACTGGTCAGTTGCGGATTATACATGGTCAGCATCCTCATGAATTTCTAAAGCAAGGCTGAGTTTGCCTTGTGTTGTTTGCGCAAGCTGAAAACGTTGATTGGATGTTAGCGGTATGTTGGCGCCAACAATTTGTGGTTGAATGGGTAGCTCTGCGCCACCACGATTAATTAATACGGCTAGCGTAACACTGGCTGGCCGACCAAAATCAAACAGTTCGTTGATGGCGGCGCGCGTAGTGCGACCAGTATAAAAAATATCATCAATCAAGATGATGTGTTTGCCTTGTATATCGAATGTAATATTTGCCGCTTGAGATTGATTTTTTAAGCCACGCTGTGCGAAATCATCTCGGTATAACGCTGCATCAAGTGTGCCATATGGCACATCTTCTTTTAGCTTAGCTAATATCCTCTCCATTAACCAAACGCCACCACTATGAATACCAACAATGGCCGTTTCTGGTTGTATTCTCGCAATAATTTTTGCGGTAATGTCGTTTAGTAATAGTTCTGGATTCGGTAATTGCATCGCTTATATTTTTGGTACATTATCAAAATAAGATTGTAATATGACTTGTGCAGCAACGGCATCAATTATTGATTTTTGTTCGCGCGCCTTAATGCCTGATTCGGATAATTGCTGCGATGCTTCGGCAGAGCTTAAACGCTCATCTATCATGATCACAGGTAAATTAAAGCGGCCTTCAAGCCGCTGTGCAAATTTTTTCGCTAACTGTGTTAATTGATGGGGTTGTCCATCTAGATAAGTTGGTAAGCCAACAATTAACAAACTAGGCCGCCAATCATCAATCAGTTTTTTGATTTCTGCAAAGCGTATTTCGTTTGTTTCTGAATGGATGGTTGTATGCGCATGTGCTGTTTTTAATATGGTTTCGCCGACAGCAACACCAATGCGTTTTTCACCAAAATCAAATGCAAGCACAGTGCCTGTAATATCGGGATAGCTTCGCTCGAGTATCGGCAAGTGGCTTTGATTTAACATTAAGCATGCCCCGCAACATCAGAAAGGTTGCTTAAGTTCAGGCCCATCATGCTCATGCCGAGATTGAATCGATTGGCTGGCGGCTCATGGAAAATGATTTGGTGAATCGCTTGTTGTTCTAACGCTTGAATGCTTAACCAAGCATTTAGTCCCATTTCTTCTTCTAATTGCCCTGCAGCCCAGCCTGCGTATCCCAGTGCGATCATCATTTTTTCAGGCGCCTCATTGTTTGCTGCTGCCTCTAAAATATCTTTTGAAGTGGTCAATGACAGTGCTTCATTAATCATAATGGTAGCATCGTACTCTTGATGGGGCGCATGTAATACAAAGCCACGCTCTTGCTGAACTGGTCCACCTTCGTAAATGTGATGCTTAAGAAATGGGCCAGGTTTGGCATTTAATTGAATTTGTGCAAACAAGTCGGCCACATGGTGACGGGATGGGCGGTTAAGCACAATACCCATTGCGCCGTCTTCATTATGGGTACAAATATAGGTAATTGTTTGAGAAAAACGCGGGTCAGTCATGCTAGGCATTGCAATGAGAAACTGACCTGTAAGATTTAAATTTTCCAATATTTGTAGTTTAGCACATTTTTAGTAAAACAAAACCCAATAAACCAAGTTCAATCATGAAGTTAACTGGCTAAATGACTATTTTTCTGATTCTAGATAGCCAGTAATTTCTAAACCAAAACCATCCATGCTAGGCATTTTACGCGGCGTTGCCATGAGCTTCATTTTTTTAACACCTAAATCCAATAAAATTTGGGAGCCGATTCCATACGTTCTTAACTCTTGATTATAACGAGTAGGTTTGTCTGCATTCTGGATGCGAGTAATCAAATCGGTATCTGATTCGCTATGATAAAGTAACACCATCACACCGCAGGCTGAAGCAGCAATGGTCTGCATGGCTTTGAGTGTGTTCCAGCTGTGTGATGTGCTGGTGCTGTCTAGCAAGTCAAATACAGATAATGGCTCATGCACGCGCACCAATGTTTCTTTATCTGCACTTGGCTGACCATTGACAATAGCTAAATGGGTTTCTTTAGAGATTTTGTCGCAATAAGCAACCAGATGCATGTTGCCGTAAGGTGTACTGATGTCGCGCTCTACTGCGCGTTCAATTAATGTTTCATGTTCGCTGCGGTAGCGAATTAAATCAGCAATCGTGCCAATTTTAATTTGATGTTGAGCAGCAATCTCGACTAAATCGGGCAAGCGTGCCATTTCGCCATCATCTTTTAAAATTTCACAAATCACACTGCAAGGTGATAAGCCTGCTAGTGCCGCCAAGTCTGAACCAGCTTCAGTATGTCCTGCACGCACTAGCACACCGCCGTTCATGGCTTTGAGTGGAAATACGTGGCCAGGGCTAACAATATTTTTTGCACTTGCATTTTTTGCAACAGCAGCCTGAATGGTTTTCGCTCTATCAGCAGCGGAGATGCCTGTCGTGACACCCTCTGCAGCTTCAATTGAAACTGTAAAATTAGTACCAAGACGCGTTCCATTGTTATCTACCATTGGCGGTAAATTTAATTGCTCACATCGCGCCTCATCTAGAGTTAAGCAAATTAAGCCTCGGCCATGTTTTGCCATAAAGTTGATGTTATTGGCAGTAGCAAACTCGGCAGCAATGACAAAATCGCCTTCGTTCTCGCGATTTTCATCATCAACTAGAATAACCATTTTTCCTGCGCTGATATCGGCAATAATTTCTGAAATAGGACTGATTTGGTTGTGTGGCATTTAGTGACTTTCGGTTTCCCACTGTTGCATTCTTTCAACATAGCGAGCAATTTGATCAATTTCTAGATTAACTTGGCTGCCGATACTGAGTGCGCCAAGCGTGGTTTTTGCTAAGGTGTGTGGAATGATATTCATCGTAAAAATGTCTTTTTCAATTGCGTTGATAGTTAAACTCACACCATTAACGCAAATTGAGCCTTTACGCGCGATATATTTTGAGAGGGCATGCGGTGCGCGAATTGCCAATAGCCAGCAATCATGAATGGCTTCAAAACGAGTCACTTCGCCTACACCGTCAACATGTCCGCTCACTAAATGCCCACCTAATCTATCATCAAGCCGCATGGCTTTTTCTAGATTGACCTGACCTTTTTGAGCTAAACCTATCGTTACGCCCAGCGTTTCTTTAGAAACGTCTGCGGTAAAATGTGTTTGGTTAACGTGTGTGACCGTCAAGCACACGCCATTGACGGCAATACTGTCGCCTAGTTTGACATCGCTGAGGTCAAGTTGATTGGCTTCAACGCTAATTTGAATATCGCCATTTGAGTGTGTTGTTGGTTGTATTTGACCAACTGCTTGAATGATTCCAGTAAACATGCCGCCATTTTACCGTTGTCATTCTATTTTATCCATGTATTAAAAGCAGTAAGGCTTAATTTTTTTTATAACGCTTGAAATCTTCAAGCCATATGCTGTTAAGATTTCGCAATGTCATTTTTTCGCTCACTTTTCCCAACAATAAGTTTGCCATATGAATTGTTAATTGGCTTGCGTTATACGCGCGCTAAACGTAAAAATCATTTCATTTCTTTCATCTCTCTGACAAGTATGATTGGCATTGCTCTAGGCGTTGCTGCACTGATTATTGTGTTGTCAGTGATGAATGGTTTTCAAGCTGAATTGCGTAATCGCATACTGGGTGTGGCTTCACATATTGAAATTACAGACAACACCAATAGGCTGAGTGCTTGGCAGTCATTGGCAAAGCAAGTAGAGGCGCAGCCCAACGTGCAAGCCAGCGCGCCTTATGTCATGGCGCAAGGCATGTTGAGTTATGGGCAAGCGGTACAAGGCGCGTTAATCCGTGGGGTATTGCCCGCGCAGGAAGATAAAGTCGCAGATTTAGGCAAAAGTATGCAGGTTGGCGAGCTATCAGATTTGATGCCAGGCGAATTCAATATTATTTTGGGCGCCGATTTAGCTTACAACTTAGGGGTAAGCGTGGGCGATAAAGTCGTGTTAATGGCACCACAAGGTCAGTTTACACCAACTGGCGTGATTCCGCGTTTGAAGCAATTTAAAGTAGTAGGGCTGTTCCAAATTGGTATGTACGAATACGATGCAGGTTTGGCATTGATTGCTATTCAAGATGCTGCCAAGCTTTATCGCATGGGCGACCAGGTTTCAGGTTTGCGATTAAAAATTAACGATTTATTTGATGCGCCTGCGATGGCGATGGAGCTGAACAGCAACTTATTGCCATCAGGATCGTATTACATCACTGACTGGACGCGGCAACACGCTAACTTTTTTAAAGCGATACAATTAGAAAAACGAGTCATGTTTATTATTTTGACGTTAATTGTTGCAGTAGCCGCATTTAATATTGTCTCCACTTTGGTGATGGCGGTGACCGATAAACGTGCTGATATTGCTATTATGCGAACATTAGGCGCTAGTCCGACAAGCATTATGCAAATTTTTATTGTTCAAGGCGCACTCATTGGTATTATCGGCACGTTGTTCGGCGCCATCTTAGGTATCGTTATTGCATTGAATATTGATACCATTATTCCGTTTATTGAACGCTTGTTCCAAGTGCAATTTTTAGCAAAAGATGTCTATTATATTAGTGAGCTACCTTCAAAATTAGAATGGGGTGACACCGTTACCATTATCATTACTTCTGTTGTATTAAGTTTAATTGCAACGTTATATCCAAGTTATAAAGCATCCAAGATTAACCCAGCAGAGGCATTGCGCTATGAATAGCATTGTTTGCTGTCAAGGACTTAAAAAAACGTATGTAGGACTAGATGTTGCTGTATTAAATGGCATTGATTTGACGGTTAATAAAGGCGAGCAAATCGCTATTGTTGGTGCTTCTGGCTCTGGTAAAAGTACTTTGCTGCATCTTCTGGGCGGTCTGGATACACCAACGGCTGGCGAGGTGGCGTTGCTCGGCAATCAGTTACATGCGCTATCTGAGGCAAAAAAAGGTCAAATTCGTAATCATTCTGTAGGATTTGTCTACCAGTTTCATCACTTATTGCCCGAATTTACAGCAATAGAAAATGTTGCCTTACCTTTACTAATAGGGCGCATACCACGCAAGCAAGCTTTGTTACGGGCACAGCAAATATTAGAAAAAGTTGGTTTATCCCATCGTTTAGAACACATGCCCGGTGAACTATCAGGCGGAGAGCGTCAGCGCGCAGCCTTGGCGCGCGCTTTGGTGACAGAGCCTGCTTGTATATTAGCAGATGAACCCACAGGCAATTTAGATAGGGTGACGGCAAACCAAGTATTTGATTTGTTGATTGAAATAAATGCAGTATTGAATACAAGTTTAATTGTGGTCACTCATGATTTGTCATTGGCGAGTAAAATGCAGCGACAATATCGATTAGAAGATGGTTATCTACAACCATTGATTTAACGCTTTCTAGTTAGTTTTTGTAGCAAACGCATTGAGATTGAGCGCGTGTCGGCTCTGTGATGATGCCATTAATAATAAGAACGAAAAATAACGATGCTCATATTCATTGTCGCAGCTTTTGTGGCTGGTGTTTGGCTATTGCAACAGCAATCCAGTTTACCTGCAATGTCTTGGTTGCTAGTTTCAGTCTGTCTGCTCATTCCAATTGCATGTCAGTTTCATTTGCTGCAATGGTATGTCAAAAGACTGCTGATTATTGTTATAGCAGTTTGGATTGGTTTTTTTTACGCGGCTGGCTTTGCCGCGCTAAGATTAAGTGACGCTTTGCCAAGGCAGTGGGAGCAAAAAGATATTGAGATAGTAGGCGTGGTTGCTACGCTACCTGAGGCTGGTAATCGCGGTGAGCATTTTCGTTTTGATGTCGAGCAGGTTATCACTCCTCATGCGCAGGTGCCACAGCACATTGCGCTGACTTATTACCAACATCATGTTTGGCCCCCATTAGCACAAGAGGCCAATCAAATGCCTGTGCTAACACCTTCCATATTTAGCGCGGGACAACGTTGGCGATTAACCGTCAGATTGAAACGCCCGCACACTACTTATAACCCGCATGGGTTTGATTTTGAAGCATGGACACTCGCTCAGCGTGTTCGTGCAATGGGCTATATCCGCAACCAAAATAGGATGGAGAAGTTAACCGACTTTGTTTGGCGACCGCAATATATGATTGAATACTGCCGTGAAAAAGTCGGTGGACGTATCACCCAATCATTAATGCATCAACCTTATGCTGGCGTGATTCGCGCCTTGGTTATTGGAGATCACAGCCAAATTAATACGCAAGATTGGGAAGTGTTTTTGCGCACAGGCGTCAATCATTTGATGAGCATTTCTGGATTACACATCAGTATGTTAGCGGGTTTAGCATTTGGTCTCACCGCTTTTATCTGGCGGCGGTTTCCTTATTTGGTCATTAGATTACCAACCAGAAAAGCGGCTACTATTGCTGGAGCAATGGCCGCTTTAAGCTATGCCTGTTTGGCTGGTTTATCAGTTCCAACCCAGAGAGCGTTCTATATGCTAGCTGCTTTTGCGGTTGCACTTTTGCTCAGCAAACGCGTATCAATAGCACGAATATTGACTATCGCTCTAATGGTAGTGGTATTGCTAGACCCTTGGGCAGTGATTGCTCCAGGTTTCTGGTTATCCTTTTCTGCTGTCGGGGTGATTGCCTATGCTACGGTTAATCGCTTGCAATTGAGGCATTGGCTTATTGAAGCGGCAAATACGCAATGGTCGGTCACACTCGGTCTATTACCAATACTTATCTTAATGTTTGGACAAGCATCAATGGTCTCACCAGCCGCCAATGCACTGGCGATTCCGGTCATCAGTTTATTGGTTGTACCACTAGCGATTCTTGGTGCGTTATTACCGTTCGATTTTATATTACAAGCCGCTCAATGGATACTAGAAGTGAGTATGCCAATACTGTATTGGTTGGCGAGCCTTCCGTTTTCAACATGGCAGCAAGCATCTGCGCCAATGTGGACAATTGGCTTGGCAATTGTCGGGGCATTATGGTTATTGCTACCGCGTGGCTTTCCTCAGCGATGGTTGGGTTTTATATTGATGTTGCCCATGGTATTTGTTGTCCCAGACAAGCTATTTGAGGGAGAAATGCAAGTGACTGTGTTAGATGTTGGCCAAGGATTATCTGTCGTCGTCAAAACAGCAACCCACACAATGCTCTATGACACGGGGGATCAATATGATGCAGACAAGAATGCAGGTAACAAAGTGATTATTCCCTATTTGCGCAGCCTAGGGATTAAACACATTGATGCATTAGTCATTAGTCATGATGACAAAGATCACAGTGGAGGTGCCGCATCAGTATTGGCACAAATGCCAACTCAATGGCTAGCTAGTTCTTATACACTGCCAGAAACAACAACACCAATGCCAACACAAAGTAAATGCCATAGCGGGCAAAAGTGGATATGGGATGGCGTGATGTTTGAAGTGTTATACCCAATGTTAGAAGCGGATGACGATGACAATCTTTCAGACAACAATAGAAGCTGTGTGATGAAAGTCACTAGTCGCTATGGTTCAATATTGCTGACAGGGGATATTGAAAAAGAAGCAGAAGCAACTTTGCTACAAAAACATAAAGATCAGTTAAAGAGTGACGTCATCATTGCGCCGCACCACGGCAGTAAAACCTCTTCAACAAGCGCTTTTATTGAAGCCGTTGACGCTGACCATGTTGTTTTTACTGTTGGCTATTTAAATCGGTTTAAACACCCAAAATCGGATGTGGTTAATCGATATCTTAAACAAGTCGAAACAAGCTATCGGTCTGATTATCATGGTGCGATTGTGTTAGATTTTAAAGATAAAGCAGATTTGCAGATAAACGCATGGCGATTAAGTCATAGAAAGTATTGGCATGATCAATATTTATGAAGTCTAAACTTGCCCAATGGTGCGCATCTAAGCTAAAGTAACGAAAGTTTTGTTTTGATAGATTTAATTAAGGAGCTACCACTGTGTGGGAAATTATTATAGCGGCAGGTTGGCCAATTTGGCCGTTGATTTTTGCTTCAATTATTGCCTTGGCAATTATCGTTGAGCGTTTTTGGGCGCTACGTAGCGAAATTGTTGCGCCAAGCAATTTATTGCCAGAAGTGCAAAAATGGATGGGCCAAGGTGTCGTGAATAAAGACAGTCTTGCTAAATTGGAAAGTCACTCACTATTAGGCAAGATATTTGCCAGCGCCTTAGCGAATGAAAAAAATTCAAGAGAAATCACAAAAGAGTCGATTGAAGAAACGGGCCGCGCAGTTGCCCATCAATTAGAAAAATATCTATCGACACTCGGTACGATTGCAACGGTGGCACCGTTGCTCGGTTTGTTGGGTACAGTGATTGGTATGGTGGAATTGTTTGGTGCTTTTACCAATTCTGGACATGATGTGGCACAGTTTGCTCGCGGTATTTCAGTGGCTTTGTATAATACGGCAGCCGGTATTGTTGTAGCGGTACCTGCCATGATTACTTACCGATATTTCCGCTCAAAAGTAGATGCATTGTTGTTAGACATGGAGCAACAAGCAATCAAATTAGTTGAAATTCTGCACGGCGAACGCTAAGCCGCTTAGATTAGTTTAAAGGGATATGCCAATGAATTTCCAACGTGGAAAAGCGAGCGAAGAACTTGAAATTAACTTTATTCCGTTAATTGATGTGTTGCTAGTGATTATTATCTTTCTGATTGTGAATGCTACTTTTTCACGCACCAGTGAGCTACAAATTAACTTGCCAACAGCAGAAGCCAGTGCGCCACAAGATAAACCATTGATTATCACAGTGGATATTGATGCGACTGGTCAGTATATGATTGAATCACAACAGGCAGGAGACACTGTGCAAGATATTGCGAGTGCCTTGCAAGCTGCGGTTGGCGATGGTAAAGACCCCACAATTGTGATTAATGCTGATGCTAAATCGACGCACCAATCTGTTGTTAATGTGATGGAAGCGGCGCGCATTGCTAGCTACACACACATCACTTTTGCAACACAATCAGGACCTAGCAATTAATTACTATCATTATCTTGATCAGTTTCTACAGGCTTAACCATGTCGAAACGCTCGCGTAACAAAAACGCACTACCAATTCACAATACTAAAGCGCTATTTCTCCGAGTATTTTCTTATGCTTGGCGCTATAAATACGTGTTTGCCATCACCATTATTGCGACGGCTGTTTTATCGTTTAGCAACACTGCTTTTTTAGCCATGATTAAAAAAGTGACTGATGAAGGCTTTATGCGTCAATCAGCAGAGCAAGTGTTTATTCTGCCCTTGATGCTATTTGGCTTAATGACCGTGCGTGGCATTGCTGGTTTTATTTCTATGTACAGCATGCGCTGGATAGCGCGACGCGTGGTGGAAATTTTAAGAAGACAAGCGTTTGCTCGTTTGATGCATATGCCTGTGAGTTTCTTTGATATGCAATCGACTGGCGTGATGGTGTCTAAATTAACCTATGATGCAGAAAGGCTGTCGAGTGTCGCAACGCGGACAGCAATGAATGTTTTAAGAGACATACTCACAGTAGTGGGTTTGGTTGGCTACATGCTATATCTGGATTGGCGCCTCACCTTGATTTTTGCCATCGTTGCACCGCTTATGGTGCTTTATCTACGAAAAACCACGCCAAAACTACGCGCAAATGCAAAAAAAGTGCAGCTGGCTGTTGGCGAAATGACCAAGGTGTCTGAAGAGTCGATTTCTGGTCAGCGCATTGTTAAAATTTTTGGTGCGCAAGATTATGAAGACCAGCGCTTCTCAAAAGTAGTGATTGCCAACCGCGATTTAGAATTGCGTTCAGCGCGTATTGCAGGGCTCAATAGTTTTGTGATTGAGGTATTAGCGGCGTTAGCGCTTGCATTGGTGGTTTACTACGCATTGGGCCGTTTTACGGTAGGGGAGTTT